>NZ_JBFTPD010000033.1:0-81823 GCF_056398305.1 Rhizobium sp. 01T444 | reverse complement strand
TATCATGGCAAGCCTCATCCTGTGCTACGAGGTCCGCGGCAACGGCCTCAATCAACTGTTCAGGTTGGGATTTTGAAGCGGGCGGAGGACCAAGAGCCAGCAAACGGTCTCTCACGACCAGGATTCCGACGGCCTTCCGCCCGCAACCCTTCTACCACAGTTCCAACACACAGGATTCCTGTGTGAGGGAGGAAAGGTGTGCCGCAACGCACCTGACGAGAGCGCGGCACCCTCTCCTTCGAGAGCACCGCCCATCCATCACACCAGCGGTCCGCGGCTGGTCGCGATCAGATCCTCCTCCTCGTCCCGCTGACGCCCGCCGAAAGCGGCGGCCGCAGCGGCGATGAAGGCACCGACCAGCAGCGACAGCGAGCCGATCAAAGCCGAGGTTGCCGCAGCCTTGCGGGCCTTGTCGGCAGCAGCCTGTGCTGCAACCTTGGCATCGTCGATCTGCTTCAGCACCGTATCGACCCTTGCACGAGCATCGGCTTCCGGAAGGCCCGTGCGGGCCGAGACGATGCCGGCAATATAGGTCTTGTCGCCGTCAGGCACCGAGCCGTTCGCCGCCCCCTGCAGGAGGATGCGGGAGATTTCGGCAGCGGCCGCACCGTTATCCGCGTTGGCGCGGTCGGCGATATTCTGCGGACGCAGCAGCGCATCGGTGAAATAGGCGGTGGGTGCACCGGCCGAATCCGTGTCCGAGGCCGAAACGGCGGCGGCACCTCCGGCGACACCGGCGGCCATGGCGGCCTGACCGGCAGCACTTGCCCCTGCCCCCGCAAGCGAGGTCAGCGACGAGGCCAGAAAGCCGGCGACGAAGACGGTCGCGAGCGCCCAGCTGAGGAAACCATGGGCCGTATCGCGGAAGAAGACTTCATCCGTATGCACCGCCGCCCATTTGGTCCTGAGCCGCCCGGTCAGATAACCGCCGAGGCCTGAGGAAAGCCACTGCACGACGACCAGCCAGATCGCCGCGGTGATGCCGACGGTGGCCGCCGAACTGCTTTGCCCCGCCCAAGGCGACACCATGGTGAGGCCGACGCCGGAGCCGAGCAGCAGCAGGATGAGCGTGACGCCCGTCGCCGCCACGGCGCCGCCGATGATCGGTCCCCAGGCGATGGCCGCTACAGAGGATTCGACCGGAATCACACCGGTCTGCCCACCTTCAAGAGGGTATCTGCCTTCAGCAAGAGACATGGAATCCCCCTATCGCATGAACAGAACGAGAAGAATGACGATCGGCAGGGGGATGCCGAGAAGCCAGAGAAGAATACCGCGACCCATGTGAAAATCCTCCATGATATGAGTGTGTTCGCAAGGATCGAACGCCGGCAAATGCTGTTTGTTCCGAAACGGGGCGCCATGATGCCTGCCCGCAATTCTCAGCCTCGATGGAACAGGCGAGTCCGCCCCGCGTTGGGCTTCAAGAGAAAGGAGCGCTTCATGGCCCACAAGACAAAACCGCTCGTCGAAGTCGCCGCCAGGACCGTGGACGGCCGCGTGCCGCTCGGCATCATGAATACCAGGCAGGCGCTTGACCTGCCGGAAGAACTGGACGTGGAAATCTCCCACCCCGACAAGGAAGCCGGTGTCACCGACCATTTCATCGACAGGGACGAGCTGCGCAAGATCAGGAAGAAGGCCCGTGGCAAGCAGCGGGCGGACTGACCGATCCGGAAGAATTTCGCGAGGCGGTAAATCGGCTCCGGCGAGCCATTGATACACGCGATCCGCGAGCTATCTCGCCGGCATGGGCATCTTCGGCGAAACGTCACGCAGCAAGGGGCTGCGCCTCACACTTCAGCGGATAGAGCGGGGCGAAGGCCAGAAGGCGCTTGCCGTGCAGTTCCTCTTTACCGTCATCGATATCGCCATTCTCGTCTTCTTCGTGCTCGGCCCCTATTTCCGCGCCGCGCCCACCTATCTCGTCATCGATTACGCGATTGCATTGTGGATCGCCGCCGAGATGGCGGCGCGCGCCATTGCCGCTCCGTCGCTGCGCACCTGGATCCTGCGGCCGATGACCTGGATCGATTTCGTGGTACTGGCGACGCTTCTCTTTCCCTTCGCGCTCTTCAACTTCGCCTTCCTGCGGGTTATGCGGCTCTGGGCGATCGGCCGCAGCCCGCTGCTGAGGGTGGCGCTGCGCAGGATGGGCTGTGTCGACCGGATCGATGTTGTCCGGGCGGTCATCAATTTCGTGGTCTTCCTCTTCCTCGTCACAGGCTTCGTCTACACATCCTTCTTCTATAACCTGGAGGGAGGCGAAGGTTTCGTCGATGCGCTCTATTTCACCGTCGCAACCGTCACCACGACGGGCTTCGGCGACATCACACTGCCCGGCACGCTCGGCAAGCTCACCTCGGTCGTCACCATGATCGTCGGCATCTCGCTCTTCGTCCGGCTGGCGCAGGCGGTGGTGCGGCCGCACAAGGTCACCTTTCCCTGCCACCGCTGCGGCCTGCAGCGCCACGATGCCGATGCCGTTCACTGCAAGGCCTGCGGCGAAGTTCTCAACATTCCCGACGAAGGCACGTGAGCATGGTTGCCCGCCTCGTCGCCGGCCGATGTGCAGCTGATGACGGAGATCGGGGTCTGCTGGCGGAGAAGGCGGCAGGCGGGTGGCTGAGCATATCTGAAACGGCGTGCCGGGGCGCGCCCTTGTAACTTGACGTCATCCGCTTGCAGCCTAGCTAGCGCTTGAATCAAACCCCACCCGCAAGAGTTCTCCCCGCAACCGAGGAAGGAACACCATGTCCACCGGCATCATCGAAGGCTTCCAGCGCCACCGCCTCCCGGGCGACGGCGTCGAGATCGACGCGCTCGTTGCCGGCGATGGCCCACCACTCCTCCTCCTGCACGGCTGGCCGCAGACCCGCATGTGCTGGTCGCGCGTCGCACCTGATCTGGCCAGACACTTCACGGTCGTCGTGCCCGATCTGCGCGGCTATGGCCGGAGCGACAAGCCCGAGGGCCGCGCCGATCATCAGACCCATTCCAAGCGCGCCATGGCCCGTGACCAGATCGCAACCATGCGCGCACTCGGCTTCGAGCGCTTTGCCGTCGGCGCACACGATCGCGGCGCGCGCGTCGCCTATCGCCTCGCCTTTGACCACCCCGAGGCGGTTACCCGCTTGGCAAGCCTAGACGTGATCCCGACGGCCGATATGTGGGCGCGGATGGGCGCCAGGGAGGCCGTCTCCGCCTGGCACTGGTCAATGCTGGCCCAACCGGACGGGCTGGCGGAGAAGCTTGTTGGCGCCGATCCGGAGTGGTTCATCCGCTACATCCTCTCGCATCAGTCGGCTCAGGGTTTTGCCTTTCCGAAGGAGAACATGGCCGATTATGTCGCCTGCGCCAGCGACCCCGGAAGCGTTCATGCCTGGGCCGAAGATTATCGTGCCGGCTGGACGATCGACCGCGAACTTGACGAGCAGGATCGCGGCCGCAAACTCGACATGCCGCTCTTGATGCTCTGGGGTGAACGCGGCACGCTGAAAGGCAAGGATGGTCTCGAGCCCTGGCGAGGCTGGGCGGAGCGGGTCGAGGGCGAAGCCCTGCCCTGCGGTCACTTCATTCCCGAGGAAGCGCCCGACGCCGTCATTGCGCATTTCACCCGGTTCTTCGGCGCAGGCGCCTGACCGTCCTTGTATTGTCTTCGCGCCATCCGGCTTAAAAGCGGCAAGGCCCATCGCAGGCCATCCCATTCGGGCGCGTCGAGCGGATCGGCGAGCGGGTCTTGTCTCTGCTGGCGGCTTTTCCTGTGAAGCTCGTTTGCGAGCATGATCCAGTTGAGAAGCATGATCCTGCCTCCATTTATGACTGATCCAACTGAGCTAAGGCGCCGGCCCCGGCAAAGGTAGACGCGCGGATAAAAGGGGGTTTTCACCGATGAAAGAGGCAAGCTGGGATGACCTGCAGCTCTTCTTCCATGTCGCGACATCGGGCGGCCTGACGGGTGCTGCGGCCCGCACCGGCCTCAGCGCGCCAACCATCGGGCGGCGGATGCTGGCGCTGGAGCGGGCAACCGGGCGCACGCTCTTCCGGCGCGGCCCGACCGGCTATCTGCTGGCTACGGATGGGGAGACACTGCTCGAGCGCGTCCTGGTCATGAAGGAGGCAGCCGAGGCGATCGCCGACTGGCGCGGCGACGTGCTGACCCTGCCGATCGTCTCGACCGGTGCGGATGCCTGGATGTTGTGGTTCATCGCCGGCCACCTGCCCGCCGTCTGGCAGCCGGAAGACAGGTTCCGCATGTGCTACAAGGCGCTCGATACCGGCCTCGACCTGACCTATCGCGAGGCGCATCTCGCCATCATGCACAGACGGCCGGAGCGCGGCAATTTCGCCACGCGCCGCTCCGTCTCCGTTGCCCACGCAGCCTATCAGGCCAGCACCTTCAGCGCCGCCAATCATAACTGGATCTCGCTCGGAACGGAGATTGCGGTGACACCCGCCGACAAATGGACCTTCGAGCAGCCCGACCACTGGATCACCAGCTGGACGAACACACCGCTGATGCTGCTCCACCTCATCCGCGGCGGCGCCGGCCGCGGCCTGCTGCCCTGCTTCATGGGCGACGCCGAACCCGGTCTGGTCCGCGCCGGACCTGTCATCGACAGCCTGACCTATGACATCTGGATCACCGTGCATGAGGATGAGCGCCAGCGGCCGGAAGTGCGCATGGTGATCGACAG
The DNA here is from genome assembly GCF_056398305.1 of Rhizobium sp. 01T444. Lineage (NCBI taxonomy): Bacteria > Pseudomonadati > Pseudomonadota > Alphaproteobacteria > Hyphomicrobiales > Rhizobiaceae > Rhizobium > Rhizobium sp. 01T444. The sequence goes on along the minus strand of NZ_JBFTPD010000033.1, from coordinate 77,126 downwards.
GCTGAGCGCGCTCTTTGCCGCGCATGCGGACCTGTTTGCCGGCAAGTCTGCCCGCGTTTGAGGCGCGCTACAGGGCGGCTGGGGCCGCTCCATGCCTTGGCCATTGCGGCAKATGCACGACAGGATGCGTGACGACCTCGCCTTCGGCATCCTCGTCACAGGCCGTCTGCAGCTTCATGGCGCTGCCTTCGATCTTGTCGAGCAGAGTCTGAACCTCATCGAACCGGCCGAGAAGGCGGTGGGTGAGTTTTCTAAATTTCCGTTGGGACATTGATGCCTCCTTTGATCCGGGAACGCGGCGGATCGCAGAAAGTTCGGAGGCTGGATGTCGTCTCGCTTGTTCCGGGCTGCAAATCCCGCAGCACGCCCTACCCGCGTGAACCCGTATCCGGAACGATATCCGGAAAAGGAAGTTACTTCCCGACAGCAATGGTAACGGATCGGCCCATGAGACTATTGATGATGTTGATCCTGGCGCTGATGATCACATCCGTCGTCGGCATATTGGGCGTGCAGATGTTCGGCGGCAGCAAGAGCGATAAGCCGCCAGCGGTCATCCAGCAGCCGGAGCCCAAATAGCGCCGTTACTTTCCCATCAGATTGCCCATTACCCGCTCCGTCAGCCGGTCGCATTTCCAGCCGGCAAAGGGGAACGCATCGAGCGCAATCGGCCCGATCATCTCGTCGAGCTGACGGCGTAAGAGCGCGCGGGCGCGGTGCAGGCGGCTGCGCACGGTTTCGGGCTTGAGGGACAGGAGTTCGGCGGTTTCCTCGACGCTCATCTCCTCGATCACTCGGGCGATGAAGACGAGGCGGAATTCTTCCGGCAGGCTGTCGGTCGCCTCTTCCACGAGTTTCAGGATCTGTCGCTGCGCCATGGTGGTCTCGGGATTGTCGATGGGCGAACCGGTGGGAAAATCGAGGATGCGGCTTTGCATCTGCGCGGTATCAACGGGTACTTCGGGCGTGCGGCTCGCTTTGCGAAGCCTGCCGAGCGCCTCGTTCATGACGATACGCGTGAGCCAGGTGGAAAAGGCGCTGGCGCCCTGGAAATCACCAAGGTGGCGGAAGGCCTTGAGATAGGCATCCTGCAGGGCATCCTCCGCCATCGCATCATCGCGCAGGATGCCGCGGGCAATGCGGAACAGCCGGCGGTTATAGCGCCGCATGATGGCGCAGAAACCCTCGGGATCGCGCGCCAGCGCCATCGCCACAAGCTCCGGGTCGCTTCTCTCTGCTGCCGCTCTTTCCACCTGCTGCGCCATGGCTCATCCCCTTTTCGCATTGGATGCCGGGGCAGGATAAAGGTTCCCGACATCCGGAAAAATCTTTTCGGGAACGTCTGCCCGATGCCGGCATCCAATTCTGCGTAGGAAACATTGACCGGCGGTATCAGCCGGATGGAGGACCAGATGCAGAAACACCTTATCGCCGCGCTCTCGGCTTTCGCGCTCTCCGCCCCCGCGGCTTTTGCCGCCGGCGCAGCACCCACCGATCCGCAGATCGCCCATATCGCCTATACGGCCGGCGTCATCGACATCGCGGCGGCCAAGCAGGCGGTCGAGAAATCCAAAAACAAGGAAGTCGTCGCCTTCGCCAACGATATGATCCGCGACCACGAGGCCGTCAACAAGCAGGCGCTCGATCTCGTCAAGAAGCTCAAGGTGACGCCCGAGGACAATGATACCAGCAAATCGCTGACATCGGCGGCCGAAAAGGAGCGCCAGAAACTCTCCAAGCTCAAGGGTGCCGCCTTCGACAAGGCCTATGTCGATAATGAAGTGGCTTACCACAAGCAGGTCAACGAGGCGCTGAAGACAGGACTGATCCCGGCAGCCCAGAACCCGGACCTGAAGACCCTGCTCGAAACTGGCCTAAAACTCTTCGAAGGCCATGAGCAGCATGCCGAGCATGTTGCCTCGATGCTGAAATGACGGTCATGAGTGTCATGACGGCCATGGCAATCCTGCCGAGACTCTGCCTTGCGGCCGGCCTTTCCCTTTGCGGGACGGCCGCAAGCGCCGCCACGATCGAGGTCACGATCGAAAAGCTGGAGTTCAGGCCCGCGGTGGTCAAGGCGCGGCCGGGCGATACGATCCTCTGGCGGAACAGGGATGTGATGGATCACACCGCAACATCCAGGGGGAGTTTCGACGTGGTGATCCCGGCGGGCAAGTCGGGATCGACTGTGGTCAAGGGCGATGGCGTGTTTGATTATGTCTGCCGCTATCATCCCAATATGAAGGGGCGGATCGAGGTGGCTCCATAGGGGCGGATGGAACGCCCTCGCCCTCAAACGACAGCCGAACCCCTCGCACCGATCGGGTTGCGCCGGAAAAGCTCGCCGACCAACCAGCTGTCGAGATAGGCGCGCACTTCCACGATCGTCTCGCCCGAGAAGCGGCAGAGCCAGCAATAGCGGTTGTCGAAGCGCATGCCGTCGCGGGCGGTCGCCATGGAGCGCAGTTCGACGATCGCCCAGTCGCCGTCGATGAGGATATTCTCCGTGGAAAGCTGCGTGCCGTCGGGCAGCACCTTGTGCAGCTTGGCGAAGGTGCCGGCGAGGAATTCCTGTTTGGAATGGTAGTGGCCGGCGAGCGGGTGCGTGCCCATGACCGTCCAGTCGACGTCTTCGGCCACCTTAGCGAAGAAGGCGGCGCCGTCGCCCTGTTCGAGATGGGCGAAGAGGGCTGCGATTTGCTGTTTGTTCATGGCGCGTCTCCCCCAGGATGATCGCGGGATGCACGGATTGATAGCATGAGTTAGCTGGTGCTGAAATAGCGGGATATTTGCTTGCGGCAGAGATCAATTCCCTCACCGCCAAAGCTTTGAAACTGCATATGCATCCATCCAGCGCCAGACCCAGGCCATGGCGAACATCGTCAGCAGCCAGCCCAGCACGACGTCAGAAAGGAAATGAGCGCCAAAAATCACGCGATTGAACGCCACAAACAGCAGGCAAGGCACCAGCACTATCGCGGCCGCCCACCTGAGCCTGGCGGGCACCAGAACCAGCAGCGACAGTGATGCCGCAGCTGCGGAAGCCTCGCCGGAAGGGAAGGAGCAGTTGCGGCTGCACGCGGCGGAAACCTGCCACACCGGCGTAAAATCCATGGTCCCACCGAACTCGACAAGCTCGCGAGGCCGTACACGCCCGATGAGAACCTTGAGCGTCTGGACCGTGAGGAGCGGGCCTGCGGCAAAGCTCAGGAGGACGAACAAGGGTTTGTGCGGCGAGCAGAACCGCATGCGTCCCGGCAGGAGCCGTTGCAGCGCGATCAGCACGATCATCGAGCCGATAAGATAGGGCTGTGCGAGGCGGCTGATATCCCTTACTTCACGCAAGAACGGATCGTCGGCCAGAATGAAGATCCCCCCGCTGACAAACCAGCGCGAGACCATGAGATCGAGATTGGGAAAGGCAACAAAGACGAAACTGATCCACACGATCGACGTACCGATCGCGGCGATCGCCCGGTCCGCCGTGGATGGCGTTGCCGGCAGGGCCACGCCGCCGGAGGCAGAATTCCAGTCATCGAACACAAATTTTCGCAAGCCGGTATCTCCGAAGGCTACAGCATCGGCCCGAAAATCGGAATCGATTTTCGGAACGCCTGATGCGTCAAATCAAAGGGTTAGAGCGTCCTTTGTGCGTCCGAACGGACGCACGGCGCTCTAGTCGGGCGGCAAGCTGGTTTCGAATTGTCAAGAAATGGCGAGGAAGGGATCAAGGCGCTGTTGAGAAGAGGTTGCCTGGCTGCTGAAAGCGCGCTTGCAAATTGCAGAAATCTCGCTTGTCCGCGATAGTGGGCGTCCGGCGGCAAAGCCGGCAAAGGCAATTGAACAACTGCAGGGCATTGGGGTGGATAACAGTCTCGTTCTGATCGTTGAGGATGAACCGGCAATCGCGCAGATATTGGAAGCCTATTTGTTGCGTGACGGGTTCCGTACCGTTCGCGCCGGCGACGGCGAAATAGCGCTTCAACATCATGCCCATCTGAAACCCGATCTTGTGCTGCTTGACGTGCGCCTTCCGAAACTCGACGGTTTCGACGTGCTCGCGCGCCTGCGCCAGACAGGATCAACGCCGGTGATCATGGTGACGGCTATTGCCGATGACATCGACCGGTTGAGCGGCCTGCGCCTTGGCGCCGACGATTATGTGGTGAAACCGTTCAATCCGCAGGAGGTTGTTGCCCGGGTCAAAGCCGTCTTGCGCCGGACGCGGGGAGAACATGCCAACGTCATCAAGCGGTTTGGGACTATAGAGGTCGATTTCACCAGCTACACGGCGTTTGTCACCAGGGACGAGTGCCGCACGCATCTATCCCTGACGCTCAGTGAATTTCGAATTCTCGCCTATATGATACGCCATCCGACCCAGGCTTTCGCGCGCGCCGATATTCTCGACGCCTGCCTGCCGGAAAGCGACGCTCTGGTGCGCACTGTCGACACGCATATTTCCAACCTTCGGCGCAAACTGGAAGATATGGGGCAGAACGGCTTCTTTCCTGCCGTAAGGGGAATTGGCTATCGTTTTTCGGATCCGAGATGAAGATATTCAGGCTCCCCTCGCTGCCGCTTGCGACGGTCACCGCTGTCATCATCGGAGTGATGCTGCTTCTCAGCGTCGGCATGACCTATCTCGGGGCCATCTGGTATTCCACCTATCTCGAGGAAAGCATCATTGAAAACCTGCCGCCGAGAGCCGCGGCTGCTTATCGCGATCTGGACAATGGCGTCGTCCCCGACCAGGATTCGCTCAAGCTCCTCCTCGCTAACCTCAATGGGCTGCAGGAAGAACAGACAGATTTCCAGCTCCAGATCCTGATTCTGACCTGCGGCCTGCTTTCGGCCCTTGTCTGCGCCATTATCGGGATATTTCTGGCGCGACAGATCGCAAGGCCTCTCGCAGAACTCACATCTGCTGCCGAAGGCCTGAAATCCGGCGACTTCTCAGTGAGCGTCGCTGCCTCGCGCCACACCACCCGAGAGGTCTCCAGTCTTCTGGATACTTTCAATGCGCTCTCAGCCAGCCTCGACAGCATGGAAAAAAGGCTGCGCTTCAACAACATGGCGGTCGCGCACGAATTGCGTACGCCACTGACGATCCTGCGGGGTTCATTGCAGGGCATGCTCGACGGCGTCTTTCCAATGGACCGGAAGATGATCTCCGATCTCCTGGTTCAGGTGGAAGGTCTCGGGAGAATTGTTGAAGATCTGCGCACCCTGTCGCTGGCGATCGGCCAGAAACTCGTGATGGAGCGTGAACGGACCGACGTGTCGCAGGTGGTAGAAGCAGTGCTGGCATCGGCCAAACCCATGCTGGAGACCAGCACGCTGACGCTCGAAACCGGTCTGCAGCCCGCCTTTATATCGGTGGACTCGCCGCGTATTCGCCAGGCCGTGCTGGCGCTTCTGGAAAATGCCAGCCGCTACGCGGCGGATGGCAATTTGCTGCGGTGCGAAACAGAGCAATTGCCGGATGAGAGCGTCGTCATCCGCTTTCTGGATCGAGGTCCCGGATTTCCGCAAGGGCTGGATGCCGTGGCCACGAACCCCTTCTGGCGAGGTGATCCCTCCCGATCTCGTGCAACGGGCGGCACAGGACTGGGACTCTCGGTGGTGCAGGCCATCGCGGTTGCCCATGGCGGACATCTTGAATTCGCCAACCGGGAAGGCGGTGGCGCGATGGTCGCAATCCACCTGCGTCCGGCATAACGCGCAAAGATCCGACCGCCATTTAGAATGGTCGCTGATAGCCTTCCTGCAAGATCTCCCCCGGCCTGAGATCATGGCCGGCAAACTTGCCATTGCACCCACCGCGCCCCAGGCGGGGCATGCTCAATGGAACAGTTCGCCGATCGTGTGGAAACGCGATTTGCTCCGGCTGCGCCTGTCCGTTCCGCCGGTTGCGGAATTAGGCACCCTGAACCCATAGGTCTCTTCAGGATCGGCAGAGCGCTCGGCCCAGAACGCATCGATCGCCGACAGCATCATGGACCGCCGTTTGCGGCGGCGATACTGGATCGGCTGCCTGGCCCGCGACACGGCCAGGAAATGCGGCATGCCGCCTTCGACGCTCAGCCCCTGCAGCAGAATCAGGATCGCCTCCTTCGGGCGAACTCCCAGGAGATCGCGGGTCGCCTCGACGATCAGCCGCTTTCCATTGCGAGGACCCTGCATGCTGCCGACGACAAAGGTGTAGCCGCCCTCAGAGCCCTGGCGAAGGAATGTGAACCTGCCTGTGCATAGGAGAGCCTTGTCGCGTGTACGGACAAGCTCGACGGCGAAGGCACCCTCGTGACGTCCGCCACAAAGATCGGMCAGTGCGATACGGCATGTATAGGTCTCATTGCGGCCGTTCACGACGCCCATGTCCAGCCGTTCCCCCTGCCACAGCCTCATCATGGTTTCCTTGGCCAGGATCCTTTCTGCAACAAGGAAATGGTCGACGAGACGTGCAAGCCGCCCGGAATTGCGCATTCCGTAAACCAGGAATTTCGACAGTGGCTTCTGCAGCAACGCGTCATGCGGGGCCGGAAACCCTCGTGCTGCGGCAAAACCTGCGAGGAAGCGCCACCAGCTGATAGTCAGGTGCGGATGGGCGGCAAAGCGAAACCAGAACAGAACGCCGCGCTTCCAACGCGCCCGCAGAACGAAAGTCAGTATTCTCCAGAGCACGAGAAATCGGAACTGCCGTGGTTCATCAGCGATTTCGGGCGCTGAGTACCGACGAGGAGTGGCGGAAATCTCGCCTTTTGCCGCTGCAGTGATCAATTCATTCTGGATCATATTTTAGGCCCAACGAGTATGGTTGCGGCCAACCATCTGCGGCGGAACTATCAAGATCGTAGCAAGAAACCGTGGTCATCGCGGGGGGAACTGCCGATCAGACCTCTTCGGACATCACCATCATCTTTCTATTTTCAATGGCATACCGCAGAGCCGCCAGGCTCGACTTTGGTGCCGTTTCACAATCATGGCCTCACGCGCGGAATCCATGACAGTCCCGGCCTTGTGCCGTGTGACACCCCCACAACCTTTCACCCGTAACGCTGCCTCCACAATGCCGAACCGGCTGGAGGCCACCACCCCTCCTCCACCCGGTCCAACCGCTCACCCCTCACGATCGGATGACCCCATGTGCATGTTCTCCTCGCCGCCGAAAGCCGAGCCGCCGCAGGCGCCACCCGAATACGCCCAGCAGAAGACGCCCGATTATGCCGCGGCCCAGTCCGCTGCCGCACGCCGCGCCTCCGAAAAGGTGAAGGGTGCGCCGTCGACCATCCTCACCTCGCCCTCGGGCGCGCCGCCGCTTGCCGATACGCAGTCGCCGGTGCTGTCCGGCAATGCGCTCAAGAAGACGCTGCTCGGGCAATAAGGGCGGATAACATCAATGGAAAATCATCGTCGCGATAACGAGACGCAGATCGCCTATCACCGCCGGCGGCTGAATGAGCTGAAGGAGGTTCGCCAGCCCTGGGAGGCCGAGTGGCGGGCTCTATCGGAACATATCGAGCCGACGCGGCTCAGGCTCCATTCCGGCCGGGAAGGCCCGCGTTCGCGCGACAAGATCATCGACAGCACCGGCACCCATGCCTATGAGACGCTGAAATCGGGCATGCATTCGGGCCTCACTTCGCCGGCGCGGCCCTGGTTCCGGCTGACGACCTTCGATCCCGATCTGAAGAAGCGGGATTCCGTAAAAGTCTATCTCGCCGCCGTGCAGGACAAGATGCGCGAGGTCTTTTCCGCCTCCAATCTCTACCGCGCCTTCCATATCGGCTATGGCGATCTCGGCCAGTTCGGCCAGTCGGTGGCTATCCTCGTGGAAGACGAGGAGACGGTCATCCGCGTGCAGCAGTTGGTGCATGGCCGCTTCTGGATCGCGAGGGATCACAAGGGCAAGGCGACCACGCTCTACCGCACCTTCCGCTGGTCCGTGCAGCGCATCATCGAGCGCTTCGGTTACGACAACGTGCCGGAGCGGCTGCAGAGCCTCTATGACACGTCGAAATATGGCGAGTGCTTCGATGTCTACCACGCCATCGAACCACGCTATGACCGCGACCCCAAACTGATCGACAAGCGCAACAAGCCCTTCCTCTCCAATTACTGGATCGACGAGATCGGCAGCGAATTGCTGGAAGAAAGCGGCTTCGATTCCAACCCGATCATCGCGCCCGCCTGGGAGCTTTCCGAGGACGATCACTACGCGTTGTCGCCCGGCCAGAAGGCGCTCGGCGACATCAGGATGCTGCAGCTGGAGCAGACGCGAAAGCTCGAGGGCATCGACAAGAAGGTGCGCCCGCCGATGAACGCGCCGACCTCGATGCAGAACAGCCCCGCTTCGCTGCTACCGCGCGCGGTCAATTACGTCGATGACCCGACCGGCAAGGGTTTCCGCCCGGCCATGGAGGTGAACCTCAGCCTGATGGAGCTGCGCGAAGATATTCAGGAAGTGCAGAACCGCATCGAGAAGACCTTCTTTGCCGATCTCTTCTTCGCCATCACCAATATGGAAGGTGTGCAGCCGCGCAACCAGTTCGAGCTGACCCAGCGCAAGGAAGAGCAGCTCCTGCAGCTCGGCCCCGTGCTGGAAAACGTCTTCGGCGACCAGCTGGGGCCGACCATCGACCGCACCTTCGATATTCTCGCCGCCCGCGACGAGCTGCCCCCGCCCCCGCCGGAGCTGCAGGGCACTGAGCTGAAGGTGGAATATATTTCGACGCTCGCCCAGGCGCAGCAGGCGGTTGCGACAGGTGCGATCGAGCGCGGCGTCGCCTTCATGGGTCAGGTCTCGGCGGTCAAGCCGGAAGCGCTCGACAAGCTCGATGTCGACGAGGCGATCGACCTCTATTTCGATGCGATCGGCGCCCCGCCCTCGATGATCCTGGCCGATGACAAGGTGGAGGATATCCGCGCGCAGCGGGCCCAGCAGATGCAGGCGGCTCAGACCGCGCAGATGGCCTCGCAGGTGGCGCCTGCCCTCAATCAGGGCGCCAAGGCCGCACAGGTACTGGCCGATGCCAATGACAACCCGAATGGATCAGCGCTTCTGCGCCAGCTGGGTCTCGCCTGATGGATCATTTTAAGGATCAACCGTCTCTGCCCCACAACGTCGAGCGGGATGAGATCACCGCGGCCTTCCGCGAGGTCTTCGCCACCGCATCCGGCAAGCGCGTGCTGTTCTGGATGCTGGAACAGTGCGCGATCTACCAGGAGGCTTACGCGGGGGAACTCGTCAACGCCACGCATTACACGCTGGGCAAGCAGGGCGCCGGCCGGAGGCTGATCGCCGAGCTCGACCGCATCGACCCGACACTCTACCCGCGCCTGCTGCTGGCGATCGCGGATCTCAAGGCAAATGACAAGGCAGCGGCGGCAAGCCGCGCCGCAAGTGAGGAAGGCGAAGACCATGACAGCGATGCTTAAGATCGGCAGGCCGGAAATCGCGATGAGCGCCGAAGGCCCAAATAGCGGCGGCGGTGGCAGCGGCAGCAGTGAAAGTGCTGCACCGGAAACCATTCTCTTTCCCGATGATATACCATCACCGGATGGTGACACCGGTGGTGATGACCACGCCGAAACCGAAGACCGCGACGCCGGCAAGCCCGATGATAGCACCGACGACCCTGCCGACCGCGTGCCCGACGATGGCCGCTACTCTCTCACCATGCCCGAAGGCATCGAGGTGGATCAGGAGCTGATCGACGCGCTCGGCCCTGACTTCCACAATCTCGGCCTCACAAACCGCCAGGCGCAGCAGCTGGCCGACCGCTTCATCGAGATCCAGGGCCGGCGCGGCAAGGCAGCCTCCGAAGCCTGGGCCGGCCGTGTTCAGGGCTGGGCCGAGGAGGCGCGCAGGGACCGTGAGATCGGCGGCGCAAAATGGGGCGGCACCGTCGGCTCGGCCCAGCGCGCGCTCTCCCGCCTCGGCACCCCGGCGCTGCGCGAGTACCTGAATACCAGCGGTGGCGGCAACCACCCCGAAATGATCAGAATTTTCGCAAAGGTCGGATCGATGATCCAGGAGGACAACCCACCGAATGGCGGCGCGGGCGGAAACGGCAGGAAAGCCGAAACCGCGCACCTGATGTTTCCCAAAGACGCACCGAAGGGCTGATAAGACATGGCCACCATTGGCAGCTACTACCCCAACCTCGTTGACGCATTCAAAGGCTCTGCCGAAGGCGCCGTCATCGAGCTTCTCTCCCAGCAGAACCCGATCCTCGACGACGCGATGGCCGTCGAATGCAACATGGATGCCGTGCACCGCCATATGGTGCGCACCGGCCTGCCCTCGGTCTCCTGGGGCCGGCTCTACCAGGGCATCAAGCAGTCCAAGGCGACGATGCAGCAGGTGGATGACACGACCGGCTTCGTGCATGCCCGCTCCGAAATCGACATGCGCCTGCTCGATCTGGCGCCCGACAAGGCCAAGGCCCGCCTCGTCGACACGATGCCCTTCATCGAGTCCCTGAGCCAGGAAATGGCCTCCGGCCTCTTCTACCATGATACGGCAACGACCCCGGAGAAGTTCAAGGGCCTGTCTGCCCGCTACTCCGCCTATAACCCCAACCTGCCGAATGTCGCGCAACCGAACATCGCCAACCAGGTCGTCCATGGCGGCGGCACGGGTGCGGACAATACCTCCATCTGGTTCGTCACCTGGGGCGACCACGCCACCCACCTTCTCTACCCCAAGGGCACCAAGGCCGGTGTGAAGATCGACGACAAGGGCGAGCAGCGCGTGCTCGATGCCAATGGCGACCCCTACTATGCCAAGGAGACGCTCTACACCTGGCATATCGGCGCTGCCGTGAAGGACTGGCGCTACAATGCCCGCGTCGCCAATATAGACGTCTCCGACATGATATCAGGCACCGTCGATCTCTGGGCGCTGATGCGCAAGGGCTACTACCGCCTGCAGTCGCGCCGGCTGAACGCCAAGGCCAGCCGCATCGCCATCTACATGAACAAGGATGTGCTCGAAGTGCTCGACGTCCAGTCCACCGACCGGGCGCTGACCTCCGACCGGCAGAACACGGTCCACCTGACCACGCAGTTCGTCGAGGGCCAGGAAGTGAAGTTCTATCGCGGCATCCCGATCCGCGAGACGGACGCCATTCTCAACACCGAAGCCGCCGTTCCGGCGCTCGCCTGATCGTCTCCATCAGCCCGCCGTCATCGGGCGGCGGGCGCTTCTCTTTAACGAAAGGCACATCCCATGATTTTCGACCGGCAGACGCTGCTTTCGGACGCGCAGGTTATCACCGCAACCGGCCCCAGCACCAATGTCATCAATCTCGGCCCGATCAGGACGGGTCTGACCCGCGATATCGGCAAGGGCGAACCGATCCCCTTCCTCATGCAGGTGGTGGAAAGCTTCAACAACCTGACGTCGCTCGCCGTCACCATCCAGACCGACGACAACGAGGCCTTCCCCTCGCCGAAGGCGGTCATATCAACCACGCTCACGCTGGCCGACCTCAAGGCCGGCAAGATCATCCCGCCGAGCCACATTCCGCGTGGCACGGATGAGCTTTACCTGCGCCTGCTCTACACGGTGACGGGTACTGCGCCGACCACGGGCAAGATCACCGCCGGCTTCACCGCTGGGGTTCCCTCGCATGGTTGATGTGATCGCCATCGAGCGCGGCTATTTCGGCGGCGCCAGACGCGAGCCCGGCGAGCGCTTCGCTCTGCCGGACGCGCTTTGGAAGGACGAAAAGCACCGCCCGAAATGGGTGCGGCTTGCCCGATCCGGCGCCAGGGCGGAAGCGGAGCCGGCCGAGAAAAAGCCGGCCGCAAAGCCAGCCAAGCCCGCCACGCCTCCCGAGCCAATCGGCAACGGCGTGCAGGAAGCCCTTGGCGGCCCCGCCCCGGACTGGGTGGCGCCGGAAATCCAGAACTCCTCCCAGCCTGGCGACTGACACTCGCTGATCGACAGGCCACCTCTGGAGCGCCGTGCGCCCACTCGGACGCACAAAGGACGCTCCAGCTCTTTTATTCGACGCATCGGGCTTCCGAAAATCGATGCCGATTTTCGGGCCGATGCCGTAGCGGCCTCGGCCGCTCTTTTTTCTCTCCGAGCGAAGGCAAGGCGCCAATGGCGAAACTCTATAATATGCAGCGCGTCCAGGGCGTCGTCATCGTTCCCGACGGCACGCGTATGTTCAACAACCGCCCTGTCATCGGCATCCGCGATGTGGGCGGCTCCACCCTGTTTACCGATAACAAGCCCGTCCTCGGCATCGATATCATCAGCGATGGCGCGACTGTTTATAACGACCTGCCCGTGCTCGGCGCCGTCAGGATATCAGACGGGCGCAGCCTCTACGGCAACGCGCCGGTCGTTCCCGTGAAGGGCGCAGATATCGTGGTGCCGCTTCCCGCCCTGCCTCTGGCGACAGGCGCAAAGATCATGGGCCTCGGCCACAGCTTCATCGGCCTCGGTGCCGCGCAGACCTATACCGCAGGACAGACGGCGACGAATGGCCATACCGGCTTCTATGAGAACGGCCGCACCGTCCTCTCATGGATCAAGGCAGCCGATGGCCGCTTCAACCTCGACATATTCGCCGAACTCAACCATCCGTTCTTCACGCCGAGTTCCTTTGCGGCCTTCTCGGGCGCCATGGGCGGAAAATCAGGCGATTGCCTTTTTCCCGTGCCCGGCCTGGAAGCGCAATTCCCCGGCACGCTGGCCCGCACCGATTATGCGCTGAGCCAGAAACCCGACATCGTCTACATCGACATCGGCTACAACGATATCGTCCGCAGCAGGACGCTTGCGCAGATCGTTGCGGACCTCGACACCCAGGTGCAGCGCATCGTCCATGCCGGCATTTACGTGATCCTGCAGACACTGAGCTGGACCAACACGCTCGACGATCAGCCCGGCACCGACGATCCGGCATGGCCCGGCATCCTTGACGGCATCAATGCGTGGATCGTCGCGCAGGCGGGCCGCGAAGGCGTCATGCTCTGCAACACGCTTGCGCTCGATGGCCCCGCCTCCGGCATCTCGCCTGCCATGTTCGTCGACGGCCTTCACCCCAGGCCCGACCTGATGGCAAAACGATCAGACATCCTCCTGCCGATCCTGCAGGGCATGGTTTCGGCCGGGGAAACGCGCTCGCTCGACCCGCTCGCCGCCTATAACATCTTCCCGCCCAAGGGCACGCCGGGGATCACCGGCACCAAGACAAACGTCACCGGCGATGTCGCCACCGGCATGCGCCTGGTTCGCGGAACCGGCACCTCGACCTATGTCGGCAGCAAGGAAGTGGTGGCGGCCGGAAACGAGAAACAAGTGATCACGATCACGCCCGTCAACGACGCGCTCGCCGTCCATACCGTGACCTACGGCCTGCCCGCCAATCTCAGCCTGGCAACGCTCGGCCTCGTCGCCGGCGACTGGCTCGAAATCCAGATCCCGGTCGAGCTGAACGACTGGGCGGGCTGGGACTACCTCGACAGCTCCATCCGCGGCCCCGTCCAGATCGGCAACACGGTGACGGTCACCAGCGGCGGCTGGACGACGGGTAACTACATCGGCGGGCGCAACCGCTCGCTCATCTGCGGCTCGAAACTCTGGCTTCCGACCGGGCTGACGATGACGAACATCCGGCTCGATAACCTGCTGATCCTGCGGCACCTCTGCAATACGGGCGGCACGGGGGTCGCAAAGATCGGGGCGCCGATCATTCGTAAGCTTGCTGCTGATCCTCGGGCCGCATGGAAGCTGGCGACCTGACCCCCGCCGTATCTGAAGCGGGTGTCCTGGATGCCTTCAGTTTGTCCCTCAGCAACAAGAGCAATATCCCTGCTAAAATGAAGGCCTGCAAGGACAAGTAGGCGTACAAGATCCACCAGAACATGGCTCATTCATTCTCCCCCTAGGTGGGAGTGAAATATGACAGCAGTTACTACGGAAAACAGGGACCAAGGTCTGATGTGGCGACCCCGCGTGGAAAAGGGTGCCTCCCGGTCAGGGAAAGACACCCTTTTCTTGCCGACTCTGAAGGCGCCAGCAGGAAAGAAATTAGCGGACAGACCGCAGTCTGCAATCGGACCAAAGTCCGACGCCGACTAATTCGATGCCTCCGGCCAGCGCATCGCTCAAGCGGCGAGTAGCCAAGGCCAAAAACAGCCGTTCCACCGACATCAGGCGATCGGTTGCGGCATCCGCTACCCTCATCTGCTAGCGAGGACCTTCTTGCCGAAGAGCCTCGCAATGAGAGCCGTTGCCACGCGCAATGCAACGGGTGCGGCAGAGGGCCGGCGAATGCTCGGCTGCAGGCCCACCTTCAGGCGGGAACGTGGTGTCAGATGGATCTCATCTCTCATGGACCAACCATCGCCTTCCCGGACGCCTGCGCTCCGAGGCGAAATCGCTTCTTTGAAGACCTTGTCCTTTGAGCTGGCGATATTGGAAACGTCGCCTTTGTTCACAGCAACGGTCTGTATCAACTCGTCTATGTCGTAAACCTGCTGCGTTTCTTCAAACAGCTGCTCGATGCCCATTCCACTTGACCCTGGAAGCTCAACCCGAAGGGAGCGGTATCAGGCTGGAAATTGCACGTAAATCGCGCAATGCAACAAGGCCGAGAGAAAATCAGATCAAGGTCAACCGGTAAGGTTAAATACCACCAGCCCCAACCTCATAAGTGGGACGCCTCTATCCAGTAGGATGACGCTAAGTTTGATTGATCCCTCCGTCGAAGATCACGGAGGCGCGGCAGGTAGTATCGAATGCAGTACAGGCTAGCGAGAGGCCGACGGTGGATGAAGGCATATGGTTCTGCGGTCCATTGAAAAGGGTGCCTCCCGGTCAGGGAAAGACACCCTTTTCTTGCCGACTCTGAAGGCGCCAGCAGTAAAGAAATTAGCGCAATGCGTGCGGTCTGCCATCGGACTAAGGTCCCATACCTTCCATATCCGCGGCTCGAAACTCTGGCCTCCGCCTAGGCTGACGATGACGAACATCCGCCTCGACAACCTGCTGATCCCAAGACACCTCTGCAACACGTGCGGCACCGGGGTCGCTAAAATCGGGGCGCCGATCATCCGCAAGATCGGCAGTCCGAGAGCTGTCTCGGAACTGGCGGCCTGACCCGCCACCCCAAAACGAAGCCCGCCAAAGGGTGTTGGCGAACTTCCCAGGAGAAAGAGTTGAAAAGGGTGCTCGGGGTCAGGAAAGAGACACCCTTTTCGTGCTGACTCTGGAGGCATCAGCCGAACAGAAATTAGCGGGCAGATCGCGGTCTTCAATCGGACTAAAGTCCCACACGCCGCGCCCGACCCTCCTGCACGGCCGCTCATCCGAACCGGTAAAGCGGGTGAGATTCGATGTGGCGAACCGCGAGACGCAAAAACTTTAGAAAATTCGAAAATAAAAAACTATTCGTGCAATTTGATGATACGATGACAGTTGATAGAATAATATTTTAATAGAGGTAAAATCATGAAATCGCTTTTTCCTGAAATGTCTACGAGGCAGATAGTCGTATTCATGATCGAGACATCCGTTCTCGTCGCATCGCTCGTTGCTGTCCTCTCTGTAACGATACCTTTGCTCTGATTTCGACGCCCTTGTGCGTTTAATCGGGACCGTTTTTGAAAACGACGTTCCTCTGACAAATAAAAGCAGCGACGGAGAAATCGCAAAATGAGGCCCGCCGAGGCGGGCAAGTTTTTTGAGGAAAGGTCAGACAGCGCGGCCGAGGCTATTGAAGGGTCAAGCGGACGTGCATCCGCCGCGTGGTCCATGCCACCTTAACTGACCCAATATCTAAAAGTTCCGATCAGACCTTGCCTCTGGCGGCAGAGACCAAAACCTTCAACTGGTCGAAATTGTGCACGCCCTCGCGGAACAGTTCGATGGTAATTGCGGCGATGCGCGCCGTCTCCTCATCATCCCTGGCAAGCTGAAATTCCGCCTGCACGGCATCCAGCACGCGCTGGCAAATGGCGAGGTCTTCCGACGTCATCGGTTGATCGCGCCCTCTTATGTGACGTTCAATCATTCGATCCCTCCATCATTGGAAATCGGGATTCGAGATAATTTCGGATGGCGGATTTTCAAGCGCGTTTCGCCAGAATCTGCGGGCAGGCAGAGGCCCGGCCCCTCGTGCTGACCAGGCCTCCCCATCACCACCTCGTCAGTGCTGAGCATGGCGGCGGGTCCACTACCCTCATCGCCGCTGCTCGTCAATCGTCGGAGCGTTCCTTGGGGTCAATGAAGAACGGTAAGCGCTGTAACACCAGCTTCGTCTGCGGCCCGGATGATGGCCGCTCTGAGCTCGTCGGCTCCGGCTTTACCGGTCATCACGTCCAGGCAGGCTTTCACGGCAGACAGGAACTCCTCGCCATCGTCGGATGGCCATTCTCTCATCAGCGCGTTGGCAGCCTCCCCGACCGTCCGGACAATCAAACGTCTGTTCTCGTCCTTGAAGACAAGGATGACCGGATCGAACGATGCAGAAGTGTCCCATTTCATTACGCTTGGTTCCCGACGAACTAACATATCGGTAACCTTGCAAAAGTCATGCCGATGCACGCTGCGGTTAGGCAATTGCCGTTGGCCGCATGGCTGAATGACAGAAAACGGCCGGCGAAAGCCGGCCGTTTCAGATGCAATCACCGGCGCCCCTCAGACCAGCAGGGAGCTGTTGATCAGGATATCGCTATGGTCGAAGAACGCCTTGTTGACACCGACGAAAGCGATGTCCTGGGCGGCATCCTTGCCGGCGCCATCGTGGTCATAGGACAGGACGCCGGTCGCGGCATTGTAGGTGAGGACCGCATGATCGCCGCTGACCTTCGGGCCGTTCTTGACGAGCACCAGGAAGGCGTCATCGTCGACAACGCCGTTATTGTCCTTGTCGAGGCCGGTGAAGACGGAGCCGAGCGAGATCTTGTCGTCGGCATCGAAATCCCAGATCGAGTCCTTGTTGGCAGCACCCATTTCGTTGAAATGGAACGTATCGGCGCCGCCCTTGCCATAAAGGCTGTCATTGCCGGCGCCACCGGCGATGAGATTGCTGCCGGCATTGCCGGTGATCGTGTTTGCCAGCTGGTTGCCGATGCCGTTGATGGCACTGCCGGAAAGGCGGAGGTTTTCGACGAAAGCATTGTCCTTGAGGCTGACACTGACCGAGGCCCAGATCGTATCCGTGCCGCCGCCTGCCGCTTCATTGACGACCCGGTCCCCGGCATTGTCGAAGACATAGCCGTCATCGCCTGCCGAACCGTAGATCCTGTCCGCGCCGGCGCCGCCGTCGATCCAGTCATTGCCTGAAGTGCCATAGAACCTGTCGTTGCCGGCCGAACCAACGATGGTCACGCGTTCCACCGAGGTCAGAGTGACGGTCGAGTGATAGCCGTCGGCGCCGGTAATATCGTAGATGATCGCATCGCCGTTCAGTCTTGCGGTCACCTGCCGGGCGAGAGAGAAGTCGAGAGCGGCGTTGTCGATGCCGTCCTGACCGTTAAAGTCGGCCGATTGGCCAGGGACGGATGGAAAGGGCAACGGTCCCACTCCCAAGCCCTGCTTGTACACCAGCGTATCGTCGCCCGTGCCGCCGGTTATGAAGTTGCGCGACAGCTCGCTTGTCACAACGAATTTGTCGTTGCCTCCCCAACCGTCGAGATAGTTGGTGCCCGCGCCGCCATCGAGCGTGTTGTTGCCCTCACTGCCGATTATCCAGTTGTCGAGGTCATTGCCGTAACCTGAAGCATCCCCACCGAGAAGATTGAGGTTTTCGACATCGGCCCCGAGAGTGTAGGTCAAGAGCGTCGTGTTAACGGTATCGGGACCAGAACCGGATTTGCCCCCAAGCTCGATGACCTTATCGCCGACATCATCGACGAAATAGACGTCGTGCTCGGACCCACCAATCATCGTATCGGCGCCGGCGCCGCCATTGATGAAGGCTACTCCGCCACCGCTCACCTTGATGTAATCGTCACCGGCACCCAGCAGGATGTTGCCGGACCCTACACTCGTGATTTCAACGTGATCATTGCCTTTGCTCCCGTAAATATTGAGGAAGTCAGCAGTCACGTCATAGGTGTTCAGCGGCGCATTCGAGGATTGACCGGCAAAGAATGCCTGATTCAATACACGGTCGACGTCAAAAAAGAGCGACCAAGGCCCCGATTCGAGAGTAAGTCCCAGCGAGGTGTCGAAAGAACCTATCGCCAGCGCAGTATCGGCGGACCCTCCCGTAAATGTCGTGCCGTCGATAAATTGACCGAAATATTCGTCGTCAGTCTGAGTAAGAATAATCGTTCCCATTAAAACCTCACAAAAATCTATGAACGAGGGATTTTTTGCGGTCGCAACCACAACCTAAAGCGTCAGGCAGGAAAATCTTACAGCTATTGCAAAGGGAGTGAGGTGAAACATTTCGCCCGGCCGCGATGGCGGGTCGACTGCCTACCCGTCCCACAGAAACGGCCGGTCAAAACCGGCCGTCTCCAATGCGGTAATTGCGCCCCTCAGACCAGCAGGGAGCTGTTGATCAGGATATCGCTATGGTCGAAGAAGGCCCTGTTGACACCGACGAAGGCGATGTCCTGGGCGGCATCCTTGCCGGCTCCGTCGTGATCGTAGGAGAGCACGCCGGTGGCGGCATTGTAGGTCAGGACCGCATGATCGCCGCTGACCTTCGGGCCGTTCTTGACGAGCACGAGGAAGGCGTCGTCATCGACGATGCCGTTATTGTCCTTGTCGAGACCGGTGAAGACGGAGCCAAGCGAGATCTTGTCGTCGGCATCGAAGTCCCAGATCGAATCCTTGTTGGCCGCGCCCATTTCATTGAAATGGAACGTATCGGCGCCGCCCTTGCCATAGAGGCTGTCATTGCCGGCGCCGCCGGCGATGACGTTGGCCGAGGCATTGCCAGTGATCATGTTGGCAAGGCTGTTGCCAGTGCCATTGATGGCACCGCCGGAAAGCCGGAGGTTTTCGACGAAGGCATTGTCGTTGAGATTGACGCTGACCGAAGCCCAGATCGTATCCGTGCCGCCGCCTGCCGCTTCATTGACGACCCGGTCGCCGGCATTGTCGAAGACATAGCCGTCATCGCCAGCCGAACCATGGACCGTGTCCGCACCGGCACCGCCGTCGATCCAGTCCTTGCCCGATGTGCCGTAGAACGTGTCGTTGCCGGCCGAACCGACGATCGTCACGCGCTCCACCGAAGTCAGCGAGACCTTCGAGTGGTAACCGTCGGCACCAAGGATATCGTAGACGACCTTAGCGCCATTCACGGTTGCGGTAACCTGCTGGGCGAGCGAGAAGTCCAGCGCGGCAGAGTCGTTGCCGTCTTCACCGTCGAAATTGGCTGACTGGCCGTGGTCGATTGCCCAGGGAAGCTCTCCGCCGCCCAAACCCTGCTTGTAGACCAGCGTATCGTCGCCGGTGCCGCCGAAGATTGCGTTGCGCGATTGGTCGCTTGTGACGAGGAACCTGTCGTTGCCTCCTCTGCCCTCAAGCACGTTATTGCCTGCGAAGCCGTTGAGGATGTTATTACCATCGCTTCCGGTGAGGTTGTTGTCGAGTTCGTTGCCATAACCCGATGCGTCCCCCACCAGCAGGTCGAGGTCCTCAATGTTCGCCCCGAGAGTATAGGTCAGGAGTGTTGTGCTAACGCTATCGTGAGAACCAAAGTTGCCGCCGAGGTCGATCACCTGATCGCCAACATCATCGACCATATAGGTGTCATACTCGGATCCTCCGATCATTATGTCGGCGCCGGCACCACCATTTATGGAGACGGATCCAGAGGAGCCGACGACGGAAATGTAGTCGTTGCCTGCACCCGTCCCGATGGAGGCGAACGCCGAAGTTATTGCCTCGACGTGATCATCACCATTGCCTCCGAACACGAATAGCGTCTGAGCAGCCACATTCGCATTTAGCGGTGAATTGGAAACGTTGCCGTAAGCATAGGCGCTGTACATTGCGCTATAGCCGGAGAAAAATGGGGATGACGAGGATTGCGACCCGAGAACAACGCCCAGAGACGTGTCAAAAGATCCGATCGACATGAATGTTAGATCGGTTGTTCCGCCAGTAAACGTCGTGCCGTCAATAAACTGGCCGAGATATGAGTTATTGATATTGCTATAAGTAAGGACAAGCGTTCCCATAAAAACCCCCTAAAAATTCTGCGAACGGGGGATTTCTTCCACAAGCACAACCAGAAGTCAAAATATCAGTTAATAAATACCTAATACTGTTGCAGCGCGGCAATATATTAGATCATACAAATATATCGATACTATAGAGCGCCACCTCGCCCATAAAAATGACGGGCAACCGGCTTCCCGCGGGGCCGAAATACAGCAATGTTGCGCCCGAAAGACGCAAATTCCGATCATCACCACCACTGTTTCAGCTCAAGCCCGAGACAAGTCCTACCGCCCTGCTCAGCGCAGCCCAGCCTCCGCAAGCGAAGACCTCAAGATACTGTACCCGTCCGGCGAAAGATGCAGTTTATCAACTGTAAAATTCGAACATCCCTGCTTGGCGAAGCCGCATGTCAGTTCATCCTCGTCGATCTTGACAAGCGTCACACCGGTTTTTCCAGCCAGGTCCCGTTCGATGTCTGCATTCACCTCAAGACGATCCTTGGCGCGGAAGGTGAAGCCCGATCCGCGCGGAAGGATGGGCACGACATAGATCGGGCTGTCGCTCCAGCGGCTTTTCAGCTCATCGACGACCGCCACGACACCCTGCGAAACACCGCAGGGGGCAAAGGAGCCATCCCACAGGTTGTTGGTTCCTATGATGAGGACGATGTTTTTGGGCTGGATTGCCGGCGGCATTTCCTTGAGGCGCCAGAGGAGCTCCTGGATGTGGTCGCCGAAGATGCCGAAGTTTCCGACGGTCGCGGCCCCGAAATCCCGCTTGAGATCCGGACCCCAGTTCTCCGCCAGAGAATCTCCGAAGATCGCCACATCGAGCGCGCCGGAGATTTTCTGCTGCTCCTTCGCCTTCATGACCCGGACGGGAGACTGCTCGATGACAGGGGTTTGCGCGACCAGAGCCTGGACGGGATCACAAGCCGGAGCGGCACTCGCCTGGGGCGCAGCCCAGAGCAATAGTCCGGCGATCGCGCAAGGGAGCAACCGCGTCACAATATCCGTCATTTCGAGCCTCGCTGCCAAAGCGTGTCGCGATCCCAGGGATTCGCTGACCACGCTCCAGGTTTCTGTTTCCCGCATGTCGTGATCGCAAAACCGCAGCGCGGTCTCGCGCGGCACAGTTTAGCGTGCGGATTTTGCCGTGATTATGATGTGGTCGACAAACTAGAAAAGAAGCCACAAAAAAGCGGCCAGCAACAGCGCCGCGGCGACGAACTTCAGGATCGTGGCTGGAGACGGAGGTGGCTTCCTGCGCGCGACGATATAGGGCTCGATGATATTCTGGAAAAAGATGTCCCGGTCTTCGGGTCGCGTGGACATCAGTTGTACGTACCGGGATATCGTGATGCCGCTTGCCTGGGCGCTGCCACCATCGGCGTATTGGATCTCAAGGGTGCGGTCGCTCTCATTGTACTTCACCTTCCGCACCTTATGACACTCATAGGAAGTCCAGGTCATTGTGACATCCGAATAGAATTGTTCCCGATGTGAAAGACTATTGCTCGCTTTAGGCGATAGCCAGGCTGGCTACATAGTCATACATGACGCTGA
The DNA here is from genome assembly GCF_056398305.1 of Rhizobium sp. 01T444. NCBI lineage: Bacteria > Pseudomonadati > Pseudomonadota > Alphaproteobacteria > Hyphomicrobiales > Rhizobiaceae > Rhizobium > Rhizobium sp. 01T444. The sequence continues at coordinate 55,409 of NZ_JBFTPD010000033.1, read as the reverse complement.
TCTTGACAAATTGCCCATAATAGTTAGTTGCGAACAATTATTTAGCCGCAATGCCACCCGCCCCCGGTTTGCAACCAGGATGTGACAGTCGTTATATCTTTTGACTGAAAGCCGGGGTAGGAGATGGCAGAGAGATCCAGGTTCGTCTCCTGCTGCGTTTGCAGCATCGGCAGCGGGCAAGTGAGAGTGGGCAGCAGGAAAGTCTACTGAAACTTGCGGATTGCAACCGAGCGAAGAAAGCGCTGCTCAGGTGAAGAGCTCACCTGCTACGATACGCGATGAAGCCACAGCATTACCTCTTGATCATCTTCGTTGCGCCGCCGCTCATTGCGCTTGCGCTCGGGATTTTCATGATCGCCGCATCATTCCATCATGAGCCGGCGGACCCGCGTTCGACAGGAACGATCGGTGTCAAAAAAGGCGGCAGGATCGGCAATCCCGGCTACACGCTTCCGCCCCCGCAACCAGGCGGCGACTTTCAATAGAATTGCCCAAACTGTGGCCACCCCTCGCCCACCGCTGTCAGCGCTGCTTCAGCTCGGGCCGTCTCTCAGGATCTGCGCGCCAGCGGCGGCAGGGTAATGAAGGGATTGTCGGGATCGTAGCTCATCTTCGGCTTGCCCTTTCCGACCTTGAGCAATCCCGGCGCAAGATGCCCGTTCGGGCCGAAGAGATAGGCGCTTCCCGCGCAGAGATGGGCAAGCGCGCGATAGTCGAAATAGCGGAAGGTGCTGTCGGCAAGGAAAGCCGCCTCGTTATAGGCCTTGCCCTTGATCTCGGCAAAGCGGGTCTCGGTCATATAAGCGTAGAGCGCCTTCTTGTTGAGCGATGCACCGCTGCACAGAGTGGCGAGCGAACTTGCGAGTTTCACGACCCTCAATGTCTGGGCATCCGGGTTGTCGAGCGGCTTCATCGCCTGGGCGACGTAATAATTCGCCGCCGGATCGTTCGTCATGGATTTCTTCCAGAAGGCCGGCAACTCCGCCGCGGTGGCCCAGTCAACAGAAGCAAGGCCTGCAGAAGCGATCGCAAGAATTGCGGCGAATAGAGAAAATCTGAAATTATAGGTCACTTCCCCCCCATCCGGCACACCTGCCCTGCATCGTCAGCGCTGCTTCAGCTCGAGCCGGATCCTGTAAAAATTCTCTGCATCCGCCATCGCCTTCACGTCGCATTGCTTCGTGCCGACGGCCACGGTGACGATATCGCGGACATCGGTGGTCAGCCAGATCGGCGCCTCGCGCGTATAAGAGCGTCCGGGAAGCGCGCGCCAGTTGACGAAGAAAATACCCACCTCCTCGCCGGCCGCATTGAGGAAGCCTGCGACGACGCAGACCTGGTCGTCATCATCTGGGTCTTCGTTCCTGAGCGTGATTCGCGAGGTGACGGAGTTCGTCTTCGGGTCGGTGCGGAAGGCGAAGCTGTAATATTGCGGCCGCTTCCAATCCCATTTGTCCTCGACGAGTTTGCAATATCCATTCTCGACGGAGAGACATTCCTGCGCGGCGTGCACGCGCCAGACGTAGTTCTGCCATCCGTCCTCGTTGGGAACGGGGGCATGGTCGCTGGTCAGGAGGCCAAGGGCGATAGAGAGCTGTTTGAGGGTCGGCATAACAGGATGCTCGCCGGATTCGCCGCAGCGCGCAAGCCCCTGATCACAAGGGCCTGCAGGCCGGACCGAACGAGCCGGCCTGCATCATCTCAATGTCTTGCAGGCACGATCAGGACAATTGACCGCGCTTGCCGGTGACCATGCGAAGCACCTGTTTCGCGCGTCCTTCGGCACCTTCGGCCGAGCGTGGATAGGCATCGCGGATATGGCGCGTGTAATACCAGCCGGGGGACGTAGCCGTGACCAGGTTTTCATACACGACCAGTGGCACGTTGAAATATCTGCGGTGGCCCTTGAGGCGAATCTCGATGTCGAGGACCCCAGTCGACGGGTCGTAGGCAACGGATTTCACGAGTTTTGACGAAAGTTCCATCGTTGCTCCTATGCTGCGTCGCACAATGGAACCCCGGTTGGGATAATAGTCAAGCCTTTGTAATGTTTCGGGACACATTACCTCATAAACCTTGCCTTACGTGAATGCCGCTCTAAAAGGCGCCGAACCCAGACAGATTGCCGCCATGCAGCATTTCGCCTCACCTGCCCCTTAACCCAAAATCCGTTTTCCATTGAACGCACCCGACTTCTCCAGCTATATAGGAGAAAACGCAAAATCTCGGAGACAAGCATGCGGCAGGAAGATATCGAGGAGTCCGTCGCTGAGAGTGGCTACAGGCAGATTCGCGCGGATATAATCTTCGGGCGGCTTTCGCCGGGGCAGAAGCTGAAACTCGAAAATCTCAAAGGCGCCTATGGCACGAGCGTCAGCACGCTGCGCGAGATCCTCAACAGGCTGACCTCGGAAGGCCTCGTCGTGGCCGAAGGTCAGCGGGGTTTTGAGGTTGCCGGCGTTTCCGTTGCCGATCTCCGGGAGATCGCGGCGCTCCGGCTGCTGCTCGAGGAACATGCGCTGGAACAATCCTTCGAACAGGGGGATGTGGAATGGGAGGCGCAGCTGGTCTCCGCCCATTACAAGCTGGCGCGCATGGAAAAGGTCATGGCAACGGGCGATACAGCCCAAGCCGAGGACTGGAAGCGCTATGACTGGGAGTTTCACCAGGCGCTGATTGCAGCCTGCGGCTCGCGGCTTTTGATGGAAACGCATTCGGCCGTCTTCGACAAATATCTGCGTTATCAGATGGTGGCGCTTTCCTATCGCGGCAGCGTAGCGGAAGAGGAGCACCGGCAGCTTCTGGAGACCGCCCTCAAGCGCGACAGCAAGACCGCCAAGGAAATCCTTCAGCGCCATATTCAGGCGGGCGTCGAACATGCGCTCGGCAGGGGGCTGTTGTCCTCCCTGCCCGCGCAGGCCAGGGGATGACGGCCTGATGCGCAGCGAAAAACCCATGCCGAAGATGGCGAGCGAAGCCTCCGAGACGATCAGCGATGTCGTCTTCCGGCAGATCCGGCAGGATATCATATCCGGGGCACTCGCCCCCGGCGCCAAGATCAAGCTCGAACAGGCCAAGGAACATTATTCGATCAGCGTATCCTCGCTGCGCGAGATCCTGAGCCGTCTTGCGATGGAAAATCTCGTGCTTGCCGAGGGACAGCGCGGCTTCGAGGTAAGCCCGGCATCAGTCAAGGAGCTGGAGGAGCTTGCCGATCTGCGGACCGTGCTCGAAACCCACGCGATCGGTCTTTCCTTTGCCGCCGGAAACCTGGAATGGGAAGGCCGCATCGTCGCCGCCCACCACAAGCTGGCGGCGGCCGAGCGGAAGCTTCTGGCGGGGGACGCCTCTCGCACTGTCGATTGGGTGCGCTATGATTGGGAATTCCATCAGGCGATCGTTTCCGCCTGCAATTCCGCGACGCTGATGGCGACGCTGTCCTCGGTCTTCGACCAGTTCTTGCGCTATCATATGCTGGCGCAAAGCTTTCGCGGGCAGGCTGTGGTCGATGATCACAAGCTGCTGTTCGAGCTGGCGCTGAAACGCGATGTCGAAGGGGCAAGAGCCGTGATCCGCAGGCATGTGCAGAGCGGTGTGGATCATGTGCTGAAAAGCGGGCGGATCAGCTGACGGCAGAGGTTGGGATTCACGCCTGTGCCATGCTGGATCAGCGAGGTCGTGCGAAGGGTTTCGGCTCACTCTCTACGTCATCCTCGGGCTTGTCCCGAGGATCTAATGATATCGGGAGGTGGCAGATAGCCATGGCGAAATCGCGTCAGGCTCCTACCCGATACCAACTGTGTGTCGAGACCACGGCAGATCCTCGGGACAAGCCCAAGGATGACGAAAGAGATGATGGCGTCGTCCAGCGACTCCCACCTCACCCCGCATCCCTCGGAATCCCCTCCGGCCGCATCTGCTTCTTCAGCGCCGCAATCCGGAAGATCGCGTTCGGCGCCCCGTATCCGCGATAGGCGCGGCGCTCCACCACCTCGAAGAAGAAGCCCTCCCCGTAAGTCCCGCTATAGAGCTGGAAATACTCGCCCTCACCATCCCGGTCATAGAGGATGTTTTCCGCCTTCAGGCGTTCGGTCAGCTCCGGCTCCAGGCCGAAGCGGGCCTCCACATCGTCGTAATAGTTCGGCGAGATCGGCAGTGGCTTGAAGCCTTTGGCGCGTAAGCGCTCGGCGGTAGCGAAGATATCCTTGGTCGAAAATGCCAGATGCTGGATGCCGGAGCCGAATTTTTCGGCGATGAAATGGCCGGCGAGCGTGCGGCGGTTTTCCGCACCGTTCATGGTGATGCGGAGTGTCCCCGCCTCGTTTTCGATCACCTGGCTGCGCACCACGCCGGCGGGATCGATTATATCGACCATGGGGGTTTTACGGGTCTCGAAGATCGAGGTGTAGAAGAGCAGCCAGGTCAGCATCTCGTCATAGGCGACGGTCTGGGCGATGTGATCGACCTGCAGCAAGCCAGCATCTTCGGCCTCGCCCGCCTGTTCCGCCGGTTCGAAATCGATCTCGGAGAAGCGGCCGAGCGGGCTTTTCTCGTCGATGAGATAGATCAGCCCGCCGCCGACACCGCGGATCGCCGGCAGCTGCAACTCGCCTTCAATGACGGCTTGCGTGAAGGGTTCGGCATCGAGCGCCAGCGCGCGGGCATAGGCCTCCGCCGCATCCTCGACGATAAGCGCCACCGCATAGGCGAATGTGCCGTGCACGGCATAGGCGGCATTGGCAAAACCTTCGGGATCGACATTGATGAGGATACGGATATCGCCCTGCTGGAAGAGCGTCACCTTCTTGGAGCGATGCACCGCGGTCTTGCGGAAGCCGAGCGCTTCCAGAATGCCGACCAGCTCCACCGCTTCCTCATCATCGGTGGCGAATTCGATGAAGCCGACGCCTTTGACGGCCGCGCGCGGGGGCATATCGATGCCGACTGGCGTCTCCACCTTGCGGCGGATCTGGTCGGCCAGATAGATCAGCGAGCGGTGGCCATCGGCGGCGATCGCCCGTGTCGAGCCGCCGCGGAACTGGTCGTTGAATATCTCCAGCGAGAAGAAGCCGTCATAGCCTGTGGAGGCCACGGCCTCGGTGAATTCCGTCACCGGCAGATCGCCCTCGCCCGGCATGTTGCGGAAATGCCTGGACCAGTAGAGCAGGTCCATATCGATCAGCGGCGCATCGGCAAGCTGCACGATGAAGATCTTTTCCTTCGGGATCGAGCGGATGGACGTGGTGTCGATCTTGCGCGACAGCGAGTGGAAACTGTCGAGGATCAGCCCGACATTCTCGTGATCGGTGCGCCGCACGATCTCCCAGGCATCGCGGTGGTCGTTGACATAGCGGCCCCAGGCAAGCGCCTCGTAACCCACCTTCAGCCCGCGCTTGGCCGCCCGCTCCCCCAGCTCGTGGAAATCGGACGCTGCCCGGTCTATGCCGCCAAGGGCTGCCTGCGAGACATTGGAGCAGACGAGCACCATGTCCGTGCCGAGCTCCTGCATGATGTCGAACTTGCGTTCGGCGCGGTCGAAGGTGCGGCTGCGCAATCCCTCCGGCATGCCCTCGAAATCGCGGAAGGGCTGGAAGAGCGTGATAACAAGGCCGAGATCCCGCGCCATGCGGCCGACATCGGCGGGGCTGCCGTCAAAGGCCAGGAAGTCGTTTTCGAAAATCTCCACGCCGTCGAAGCCGGCGCGCGCAATCGCTTCGAGTTTTTCCGGCAATTCGCCTGAGAGCGTCACCGTCGCAATCGAGGTCTTCATGGCTCGCAAATCCTCCTCGTTATCGGGCGCGATGGCTGAAACCAGCGACCCTCCTCATGGCATTATGGCAAACGTCGTTAGGATTGCAATTCAATTGATCAAATCAAAAGTCTCATATGATTTTCAAAAACTATGTTGATTTATGAGCGCCCCTCTGGCAAACATGATGTGAACAGTCGGGAGAGGATGACTGTGAGGCCGTTTTTGACGGCCGCCAAAAAGGAGGAGAATTCCAATGCTGAAATCGTTGCTGACGCGGCGTGGCGCCATGCTGGGTGCCGCCGCTCTCGTGGCCGCCATCGGGCTTGCAAACCCGGCCGCCGCCGTCACCCCGGAAGAAATCAAGGCCCGCGGCAAGCTGATCGTCGGCATCCAGGGCGACAACCCGCCATGGGGCTTCGTGACCAGCGCCGGCAAGCAGGATGGCCTGGATGCCGATATCGCCACGCTCTATGCCAAAGAACTCGGCGTCGAAGTCGAATTCGTGCCGCTGGAAGTGAACAACCGCATTCCGGCGCTGACCACCGGCCGCGTCGACGTGCTCTTCGCCACCATGGCCATGCTGCCGGACCGCGCCAAGGCCGTGCAGTTTTCCAAGCCCTATGTCGCCAATGCCATCGTGCTGATCGGCGCCAAGTCCACCTCGATCAAGACCAATGAGGATATGGCGAACCTGACGATCGGTGTCGCCAAGGGTGCCGCGCAGGATACGCAGGTAACGAAGAATGCGCCGTCCACCGCCACGATCCGCCGTTTCGATGGTGACGCGGCAAGCGTGCAGGCGCTGGCTTCCGGCCAGGTGCAGGCGCTCGGCGGCAACATCTTCTATATGGATCGCGTCGAAAAGGCCCGCCCCGGCGAGTTCGAAAACAAGCTTGAATTCCAGAAGCTCTACAACGGCGCCTGCACGCGTCTGGGCGAAAAGGAAATCAACGCCTCGATCAATACGTTCATCGACAAGATCAAGGCTAATGGCGAGCTGAAGAAGATCTACGACAAGTGGATGAAGGTTCCGGTTCCGGAATTCCCGGAAAAGCTTGAGGGCATCCCCTTCGCCGTAAACTGAGCGATCTGCTCTCTTTCATGACAGCAATAAGGGCGGGCATGCCAATGCCCGTCAACGCAACAGCCATGCCCAACCACGGCATAAGGCCCTGCCCCGTTTGAGGTGCGCGACATGACCAGAACCATCTTCGTCCTCAACGGACCGAACCTGAACCTGCTCGGCGAGCGCGAGCCCGCCATCTACGGCTCGACCACCCTTGCCGATATCAGGCAGATGTGTCTCGCAAAGGCCGAAAGCCTCGGTTTTTCCGTCGACTTCCGCCAGACCAATTTCGAGGGCGAACTGGTGGAAAGCGTGCATCAGGCCCGCAAGGACGCCTGCGGCATCATCATCAATCCCGCCGGCTATACGTTCACCTCGATCGCACTGCTCGATGCGCTGAAAACCTTCGATGCGCCGAAGATCGAGCTGCATATTTCCAATGTCCATGCCCGCGAGGAAATCTATCACAAATCCCTCGTCTCGCGCGTCGCCACCGCCATCATGATCGGCTTCGGCGCCCGCGGTTATGAGCTCGCCATCGAAGCGATGTCCGGCATGGTGGGAGCAGCGAAGGTATGAACTACCAGCTGGATTTCACGCCCGTCATCGATGGCCTGCCGAGCCTGCTGCTCGGCTGTCTCGGCACCTTTCTTCTGGCGCTTTGCGGCATGGCCCTGGCGATTGTCATCGGCATCGGCGGCGTGGCGCTGCGGGATTCCCATATCARGGCGCTGCGCTGGCTGGTGATCGGCTTTGTCGAGCTCATCCGCAACACGCCCTTCCTGGTGCAGATCTTCTTTCTCTTCTTCGCTTTGCCGCTGATCGGCATCCGCCTCGACCCGACACCGACGGCCATCATCGCGCTCGGCATCAATGGCGGCGCCTATGCGATCGAGATCATCAGGGGCGGTGTGCAATCCATCCCGAGCGGCCAGATGGAGGCCGGTCTGGCACTCGGCCTCCACAAGGTGCAGGTCTTCCGACTGATCATCCTGAAGCCGGCGCTGAGGGCGATCTACCCCTCGCTGACCAGCCAGTTCGTGCTTCTGACGCTGTCGACCAGCATCTGCTCGGCCATCTCGGCCTACGAGCTGACCTCGGTCGCCCAGCGCATCGAATCCGACAGTTTCCGCAGCTTCGAGGTCTATTTCACCGTCACGGTGTTCTACCTCATCATTTCCTGGCTGATGATGCGCCTCTTCGCGCTCTTCTCGGCCCGTTATTTCACCTATCCGGTCAAGTGAGGGCGCCATGGGCAGCGAAGAATTCACCTTCCTTCTGATCGGCCTGAAATGGACCGTGTTACTCTCGGCCGTCGGTTTCGTCTGCGGCTGCATCGCCGGCCTTGGCGTAGCGCTGGCGCGCACCTGCGGCATAGTTTGGGTGGAGCGGCTGACATCGGCCTATATCGCTGTCTTCCAGGGCACGCCGCTCCTGATGCAGCTCTTCGTCACCTATTACGGGCTCGCCCTCATCGGCTTCAAGCTCGATGCCTGGGTGGCGGTGGCGATCGGCCTCACGCTCCATGCCAGCGCCTATCTCGGCGAGATCTGGCGCGGCGCGATCGAGGCCGTGCCGCGCGGCCAGACGGAGGCGGCAAAGGCGCTCAGCCTCAAATATGTCTCGCGCATGAAGGATATCATCCTGCCGCAGGCGCTGCGCATCTCCCTGCCGGCGACGATCGGCTTCCTGGTGCAGCTCATCAAGGGCACGTCGCTTGCTTCCATCGTCGGCTTCACGGAGCTGACGCGCGCCGGCAACATCATCTCCAACCAGATCTTCCAGCCGCTCACCGTCTTCGGCATCGTCGGCATCCTTTATTTCCTGATGTGCTGCCCGCTGACCATTTTTGGCGCGCGCCTTGAGCGTCGCTTCAACGCCGCGCACGCGCGCTGATGCCGCGCCCTAGCGAAACGGACCAGAGACCATGACCAACGTTCCCGCCCCATCATCTGAAACCATGATCACCATGAGCCATGTGGAGAAATGGTACGGCGCCTTTCAGGCCCTGCACGATATCAATATCGATGTGCACCGGGGCGAGCGCATCGTGCTCTGCGGCCCCTCCGGCAGCGGAAAATCGACGCTGATCCGCTGCATCAACCATCTGGAGACCTACGAGAAGGGCGAGATCCGCGTCGGCGGCATATTGCTCGGCAATCAGGCCAAGGCGATCGACGCGATCAGGCGCGAGGTCGGCATGGTCTTCCAGCAGTTCAACCTCTTCCCGCATCTGACCGTGCTGCAGAACTGCATGCTGGCGCCGATGCGTGCCCTTGGCGTGACGAAAGCGGAAGCCGAAGACCGCGCCCGCACTCTGCTTGCGCGCGTCAAGATCTCCGAACAGGCCGATAAATATCCGGTGCAGCTCTCGGGCGGCCAGCAGCAGCGCGTGGCGATTGCGCGTGCGCTCTGCATGCGCCCAAAGGTGATGCTCTTCGACGAACCGACCTCCGCGCTCGACCCCGAGATGGTCAAGGAAGTGCTGGATACGATGATCAGCCTTGCCGAGGAAGGCATGACGATGATCTGCGTGACCCATGAAATGGGCTTTGCCCGCCAGGTCGCCAACCGGGTGATCTTCATGGCAAGCGGCGCGATCGTCGAGGAGGCGGCACCGGCCGAATTCTTCACCAATCCTCGCCACGAGCGCACCCGCAAATTCCTCGGCGAAATCCTGCGCAACTAGGATCTGAAGGAGTTTCAATGTCGGATCTTTCGCGCACACGCCCCCTCGAAATAGCCGTCATGGGCGCCGGGCTGATCGGCAAGCGCCACATCGAAGGCGCATTGGCCGAGCCGCGCACCGCCCTTGCCGCCATCATCGACCCCTCGCCCGCCGCCCGCGACGAGGCCCGCGCCAATGGCCTGCCCTGGTTTGCAAGCCTCGCCGAAGCACTGGCAAACACCCGGCCCGATGGCGTCATCGTCGCCACACCCAACCAGCTGCATGTGGCAAACGCGCTGGATGTGGTAGCCGCCGGCATCCCCGTCCTCATCGAAAAGCCTGTTGCCGATGATGCCGAGGCAGCGGCAGGCCTCGTGCGCCGCGCCGAAGCATCAGGCGTGCCCATCCTCGTCGGCCACCACCGCCGCCACAACCCCATTATCCGGCAGGCCAAGCGCCTGATGGAAAGCGGCCGGCTCGGCCGCATCCGCTCCGTCCATGGCAGCTTCTGGGTCGCCAAGCCCGATGACTATTTCGAGGTGACATGGCGGCGCGAACCAGGCGCCGGGCCGATCTTCATCAACCTCATCCATGATGTCGATCTCTTCCGCCACCTGCTCGGCGAAGTCGAAAGCGTGCATGCGATGGAATCCAATGCTGCCCGCTGCCATGCGGTCGAAGACACCGCCGTCGTACTGCTGCGTTTCGTAAGCGGCGCGCTCGCCACCCTCAGCGCCTCCGACGCCGTGCCCTCGCCCTGGAGCTGGGAGCGGACATCAGGCGAAAACCCCGGCTTTCCGCAGGAAGACCAGTTCTGCTACCAGATCGGCGGCACTAAGGGCGCGCTGACGATCCCCGATCTCACCCTCTGGAGCAATACCGGCCGCCCCGACTGGCGCGAGAAGCTGACCGAGGAACGCCTGCCCGTCTCACCGGCTGATCCGCTCACCCTGCAGCTCCAGCATTTCTGCGATGTCATCGAAGGCACGGCGACACCCCTCGTCAGCGGCAGTGAAGGGCTAGCGACACTTGAGGTCATCGAGGCGATCAAGGCATCCGCGAGCACGGGAAGGACTATATTCCTAAAAGGCAAAACCCCATGATTAGCGGCACCACAAGGCTGATCGCCCATCTCGGCTACCCGACGGAAAGCTTCAAGGCGCCGCTGATCTACAACCCCTATTTCGAGGAACAGGGCATCGACGCCGTCGTCGTGCCGATGGGCTGCAAACCGCAGCATTACCCTGACTTCCTGAAGCTCGTCTTCCGCCTGTCAAACATCCACGGCGCCCTCATCACCATGCCGCACAAGATCACCACGATGGGCCTGCTGGACGAGATCTCCACCAATGCCCGCGTCGCCGGCTCCTGCAACGCCGTCAAGCTCGGCCCCGACGGCAGACTGATCGGCGACATGTTCGACGGCGAAGGTTTCGTGCGCGGCCTCAAGCGCAAGGGCCAGACCATCGCCGGCGCCAAAGCCCTCCTCATCGGCGCCGGCGGCGTCGGCTCGGCCATCGCCGCCTCCCTCGCCTCCGCCGCCATCGGCCACCTCGCCCTCTACGACGACAGCAAGGCCGCCCTCGAAGGCCTGACAACCCGCCTCAACACCTACTACCCCGCAACCAGGGTCACCACAGGCTCAAACGACCCGGATGGATTCGACATCGTCATCAACGCCACGCCGCTCGGCATGCGCAAGGATGACCCGCTGCCGCTGGATGTGAACAGGCTTTCAGCCGGTACCTTCGTCGGCGAAGTGGTGATGAAGGAGGAGATCACGCCGTTTCTGGCGGCCGCACGGGAGAGAGGATGCCGGTATCAGGTGGGGACGGATATGCTGTTTGAGCAGATACCGGCTTATTTGGAGTTTTTTGGGTTTGCGACGACCACGGCGGAGCATTTGAGAAGGGTGGCGCGGTTGTAAGGGGTGGTGGCGATATCAAGTGAAGCGCGTGAGCTATAGCTAAGACTTACCTGCGCGCCTACGTTGGAATAATCCGGCCAGGAACTATCGCGCTCCCCTAGTGTGATCGGTCGTTCGAAGACCCGCTCGCATCGAATCTTCTACCGTTGCTCCCGCGCTTCTTCTGGTGTTCATTAATCCAAGCGTATCTAAAACGGCATTTGAACCCATTGCATAAAGCAATTTCAGCGAGTTAACGGGAACTTGGTAACCCCTGTTGACATACACTTTCAATTGCCCACATTGCGAGTGCAGAAGAGGATCGAGGCCGCCATGGCATGGAACACCGCAAACCCGGATCACGCGATCGACCGCGCGTCCGTCTCCTTCCTTTATGCATCTTTGCCGGAAAAAGCTCTCCAAAAGTTAATGAGCTTAATCAAGGTGGAGGCGGCAAAGCTGGGACTGGATGATGTTCTTAGCTTTCAGCCACAGCCAACATTTCAAGTGATCGGAGAGATGGGCGCGCAGGTCGTTGCAGGTGCACCTAGTACCTTAGCCGCTCGCAGTTTCCGGCGTATTGCCGCTGATCGCGTGGAAGAAGAGGTTATATGTGGCCCCGAATTTATTATTTACAATGTATACGCATACACGGGATGGAACGAAATCTTCCCTCGAATTGTCGAATGCCTCAAGCTTGGCATTCAATACCTGAATGATAATATTGATGGCATCCATACCGTAAAGTTTGAGTATTGGGATCGGTTCACGCGAGAAGAGGCAGCCGGACCAACATTCGTTAATTCAAGTACTCAGATTATTGGCCCCGCGTTCAAAAGTATCGATGGCTCTTGGCATTCGCACGTCGGATACTTTAAGACGATTGACAACGTTAAGATGCTGTTAAACGCAAATGTGGATGTTATAGCAGCAAAGGACGCGCTAGCGAACGGAAATCCGTTCCCATCCGTTCCCGCAGGAGCAAGTCTTTTGTGCCGAATTTATACGCTTGCGCAAGCAACATACGAGAATGAGAGAGTGTATCCGGATTTCGATACCTGCATGGGTGCTGTTGACTTGGCGCACACTGAACTTAAAAGCATAGTCGGCGCAATTATAAGTGATGAGCTGGCTAAAAAAATCAATCTGGACGCCAAAGAGTTCCAACTATGACCGCCGCCCCAGCTACGTTTGAATTTGCCCCACCTAGCCAAGTTGCTCAGGGAGCCAGTACACCGACAATGGTGTTTGGCGCAGTCTTACGTGGAATGTTGAAGGTTACTGCGATGGAGTGGGCAAGGCCCTCACCAACGGCTGTGCCTGAAACTATGTCCGACGACATAGCGACTGTTACTGAAGGACGAGTTACCGCGGTTCGCCTAGCCGATGATATTGAACAGCGCTATTCCCAGTTTCAAAAGCAATTACAAAGGATAGCGACTAGGGAGGCGAATTGGGACGGTGCCGATGGTAAGGCGCCATCTCAGCGCGCCATGCAAGACGCTGAGGCGTTTTTGGCCTTTCTCAGAAATCATTGCTCGTTACCCCATACGATTTTCGCACCTGGAGACGGTGAGATCAATTTCGAATGGAAGGCGAAGAGGCGCTTCACTGAAGTTGGGTTTATAGGCGACGCGTCGGTTAGCTGGTATCACCGCGACGATACGGGTGAAATCTTCAGAGATGAAGGTTTTGACGCCACACACTTTGAAGCGAACGTCGATCTTTTGAAAGCACTCGATATCTATGACGGTAGCGGCGCATGATGATGGGCGGCGCTGTCCGGCTTCTCCAGGCCCGGTGAAGGCAGACGAAACGCTAGCGCTAGGACTTTATTCTCCGGAGCTTATTGATAAGGTGACTCGAAAGATCACCAAGGAAGCTCTTCGTTCAGACTATCTTTCCAAGCAAGTTCATCATGACGAATGCGGGAATTCCTCCGGCCTCTCGGTTGCCCGCGTTGGAAACTCGCTTGGTGTCGAAGAATTGAAGAAGATTATCACAGAAATCGCATCCAAGCCGACGTCTGGTGGTGTCAAGCGCGAAGCGTTTGGGCATGCAACAATCAAAGCGTCTTGGTTGCATTCGCGGGATTTATCCGTCCTAGACGATGGAATGGATTCCTTTACCAGCCACGCCGTTGTCAGGTCTGAATGCTCTCGATCCCAAATTAAAAAGGTTCGAGACGACATGATCGAAGAACTCAATAAGACCGTTGTCACTTGGCTCTAGCTGCCACCAGAGCCTTCACAGATTGGCGGTACGCCCCAGCGATATAGTCGACAGGGCAATAAGCTCAATGTTTGCTGCGAGCCATCGTAATGTGTCTCACAGAAAACGGCTGCATTGCACTCCCCACCCCTCATCTACAACTTACACCCCTTCGACAGCGCCGCGCTCTCCATCGCCGAGACCTTGCCTTTCGACACCGCAACCTCGCCTTCCTTATCCCCACCGGCCACACTGCCGATCGGCACGCCGACCAGGAACACACCAAACGCATCGCCGTTGGCGGCCGAGATCTGCTGCTTCGAGAGGCCGTCGAGCTTCACCTTTTCCTTGGCATGTTCGCTGGCGATCTGCGGACAGCTGAGATTGGTGTAGGCCTGCATCGGAATATCGGCCTGGACGATGGCGTCAGGTCTTTTCGCGCAGGACGTGAGCGCTGCGGCAAGCGCCACGGCGAGAATGAGTTTTTTCATTAGATAACCCCAGTTAGCAGGTGATCTCTAACATCGCCGCCCGCCTGGCGCGAGTAATGCGCAAGAACAACCACAGAAGAATTCTTGGGCGCGGCCGGTGGCCTTGTGCTGGCGAGGACGGTCTTTTGACCCGCGGATGGAGGAGAGCATCGGCTTTGGGCCGGCAGGGCCATTGCACCTGTCGCCCTGTGGCGGGACGGCTATCGTGAGGCCCCGTCAGCACGAATGAGCGGCTCTCCCCCCTAACCCTTTTGGATGAATTGCGAATCGACCGCGACGCGACCAAAGTAGCTAAGCGGCGGTAGTAGGATTACAAGGACCGAAACCGATGTGGGGGGCTTGCCGAGTATTGAGTGGGAGCCCTTCGATTATGCCGTTTTAGCGGCGGATGCGAACCGGTGCATGGCAGCAGCCATGGGCTCTACCGGAGCCAGGCGCTTGTCCTGATGTAATCACCCAAAGGAAGTAATTTACGGTTCATGCAGTTCACCGGAAGCGTGGAGCTGCGAGATACCGAGTTTTATGATCCTGATGAGATCGGTTTTTCGAGAGCCGTAGGTCTTGCGATATTGTTCGAGCGTCGGCTTGCTGCTGGCGATCTCGGCGAGCACTGGGTCTCGATTGGTTGTTGCTACTAAAGCACCTTTGGCCCAGACACGATCGAATAGAGCACGTTCCTCGTCTTGAGGTGACATGTATGGCCTTCCTTGAAGATTGATTGGATTTTGCAGACGGGCAGAAAACCCGGGGTCACTGCAGTCATGCAAGAATGATGCTCCATGCAAGCATCGCAAAGGCAGCCGCAATGAGTATCCAAATGCAGATTTTAAATCCCGCACTGGACCTGATGCCTGTGCGCCACTTTGTCGTCGGCATATTCCCGGGGTTGACCTTCAACATAACCGCCTCCTGCTTTCCGCTTTAAGAGGCAGCCGCTCCAGTATGAAGATAGCAGGCTCTGGGGAGTTGAATGACGAACGGGAATGTCCGTCGCCTAGCCTCATATAACCATCCGGCAGCCTTATTGTTCCATGCCGTGGTCTGCTGTCATTCGCCGTGGTGAGCAGCGCCCTGCCCCGTCATTGCCACGGCCCGCGGCCGCACACATCACCGGAGAAGAAGTGGCAGGAACGTCACGATCGATGGTGAGCCGGCTTTGATCTGCCTTCGTTCCGTGTCCCTGCTCATCTGTCGATTAATTAGAAGATGCTACTTCATAAATGCTTGAAAATTCATCCTACGTTCACGCAGACAGATAGCATCTTCTAAATTACTATGGAAATATTTTCAAATAAAAATACCAAAAACTTCAGAAAATATCTCGTAATAAAGTTGTATTTTTCCGGTTTTATTTATTTTCAAAATGACAAAAGTCATACTTTTCATTTTTATTATCAAAAAATATTTTATTATTTTGAAAGCCTGCGGTGAGAATGCTACTGGTTATTTTGAAAGCTCCGAATTTGATTTGCAGTCGGCATCCGCAGGAGCTGTTGCGGACTCGTGGCCACAGCGGCCGTGCCGTCGAAACCTCCGCGACAACAGCCGAGAGCCTTGGAGAACAGCGTCCCGGCCCGGCGCGAATAACGGAAACGATTGGCGAAACAGATGCAGTCGGTGCGATATAAGAAAAAAGATCTGGAGTTCGCGCGGCTCCACGCCGCAAAGGCGGCGCGGCACATCACCAGCCAGGAAATCGTCCTTAGAAGGCTGCGCATGATCGGGGCGCCGCTGGATCTGGATTATGCGTTGCTTGGCAGGCTTTACGATCGCCAGAGGAAGGTTCTCTACCATCTGAAGCGGATCGAAGACGTCCTCGACGTGAAGTCCCAGCCGATACAGCCCGACCCACCTGAACCCGGTCGACACGACCCCAGCCTGCATAGCGTTGTGCGCTTCGGCCAACGGCCGGCGCGGTTCGATTGGCAGTGACGCCGGCTTTCCACGACAGCCTGACCAGCCTTGAACGCCGGGGCCTCCCGCCTTGGATAAAGCGCAATGGAAGCGCATAGTCAGCTATTCGGCGGTCAACGAAGCGGGCCCAGCCAGACAAAGGCCCCTTCGCTCCGATCCAGGGAAGGTGAGAATCTTCCACCTTCAAACACTCAATCGCGACATGCGAGAACGGTTGGCCATGGTAAAGATCTTCCTTCCAGACGGAACTGCTGCAGCGAGCCGGAAGCGCTGGCGTCTGCTGGGCGGGCTCAAGCGCGCAGACTATGCGTCGTCCGATCCCCGGCCCCCCGAAAGCGGCGAACATCATGAAGAGGCGCTGGTGATCCGGCACATGAAAGACGTGACGATCCCTCGCCCTGGCTACCCGGCTTCCCGGCGGCGCAAGCTGAACCCCGACCAGAAAGCCCTGGCATCATGGGAGAACGAAGGAGGCGCAGTCCGCATGGAAACCGCCCTTCGTTAAAGCGATAAGTCCGGTCGACGGCCGGACAGGCTTTAGCCAACGCAATTTCAAGATGGTTTCGACGCTGAGCCTGCGAGCGATCCAGGCCCAAAAGGGCCGAAACCTCCTCAGAATTTGAGGCCGGTTATAGGGCTCGCCACGCAATACGTCCGCGAGCCTCTATACCTGCTCAGTCCGCCAAAACGCGTTAAGCGCGTGAAATAATCATAGATGGAAGCAAGAGTCGCGTGAAAAGTGTGTGACACGGCACACTGCGCAATATCGTTTCCATAGAGCGCTCTTTTCGCCGGCCCATGGGCGTGCTTGTCCGATCGATACCCACCGGTCTATCCGGCCTGCAGCACCTCCCCGTCATAGCTCCTGTTTGCTGCATTCTGCACCAGTGCGATCGCAACAGGCGGCAAGAGGAAGCTCCAGAAGGCGAGCCAGGCGATGGAGATCAGGCGCCTCTTTCCGCTCTCGCCGCCGCGATCATTGAGGAGATCGCCAAGCGTCATGAGCAGAACCGGCAGACCGAGCGGCACGAAAACTGCGATCAGCATCGCGGCAAACGGTGTGAGCAGGCGCTGCGAGGGTGCTACCCCCGCAAGCTCTCCATGGATGCGATAGCACCACCAGGCGAGATAGATGAGCGCCGCGATCGCAATGACGAGCACCGCGAGCGCCAGAAGCTGGGTGAACTCGAAAGTGCCGCCCGCCTCGATATCCCCGCCCTGCAGGCCATAGATCCCGAGACTGAGGAGGAAGATCAGCACCATTGGCACAACGAGGATCACGGCAACCATGAGCGGCGATCGCTTTTGCGGCGCAATCGGCCTGTGGCGCTGACGCGGCGCGTCATCGAAGGCGAGAGGCTGCGCCGGCAGAAGCAGGAGGACGGCAACCACCAGGCAGGCGAGAAAACCGAGGGTCAGGGGCACCCCGCCCTGACCGGCCTGATAGAGCCAGGAGGCGACGACGGGCGCGAGACCCGAGGTTAGAATCGTGGTCGACATCAGTGTCAGCGCGCAGCCGAAATCAATCCTGCCGGACCGCCCGCCGACCAGGAAGATCGCGATCGCCAGCGGGAAAACCGCCCGCGCCGTGCCGAACAACAGCCCGAAGACAAACAGGAACGCGGGCGAAGCCCAGAGCGCCGGCGCCGGGATGACTGCAATGGCGACAAGGGCGCAGGCGACAAGCGGCGCGATCAGCGCCGGCCGGCCATGGCGGGTGGCGACGACGAAGGCCAGGAAGGCACCGATGACCCAGCCGGCATTGGAGCCGAGGTAGAAGATCCCGACCGTCTGAAAGCTGCTTCCGGCTTCGCGCGAAATCAGCGGAAAGACCGTGGTGAGCCCCTGCCCGCCAAAGGCCAGAAGCAGCGAGGCCAGAAACAAGGCCCAGTAGCGATAGGTGCTGAGGAAATCGGCCAGCGTCCATTCGGCCCCGCCGGCAGGCTGAGAGATATCGTCCGTCAATGAAACGCCCCCATTCGAAAATCATCGCTCCTCGCCCTCAATGGCGAACCGGTGGAAATACCGCCCATGGCGCAGATAGAAGTGTGTCGGCGATTTTCGAGAGGCTTGGGGGCCATTCAATCGCGGGCTTTTCATTCGCGCCCCAACGACCGGCGAAAACGTGGCATGTGTGACAGCCGCATCCGGCTTGTATAAGCCCTCAAAAAGCGGTTAGCTGCGACAGTTGGGTACGCTCATTCCTGCACAACCACACAAGTTTGAGATGAAACCTGTGCCGAACGCGCCCGCATTTCGAGGAAAGTCTCGTGCGCTGGTCCAAACCCTTAAGGCTGCATCTCGGCGTCCTGGTCGTCGCATCGCTGCTGTTCACGTCGATGCCGATCATCTGGCTGGCCTTCAGCCGTGGAAGCGATGCTGCCGTGAGCGCCGGCGTGCAGCAGATGCGCGATATGAGCGTGCGGCTGATCGAGGGATATCGCAACACGCTGCAGGGAGGCACGGAGGCGGTGGCGCTCGCTTCTACCCTGCCGCTGCTCACCTCTCCGCCGCCTCAGGATATCAAGGCAAAGCAGGAATTCTTTCTGGAGATTCTGCGAAACGTCCCCAATGCGACGAGCATCTACACCGGCTATCCTGACGGCTCCTATCTGCAGGTCATCAACACCCAAAGGCGCGATATCTCCCGGACGCTTGCAGCGCCTGACGGCACGGCTTTCGCGATCCGGACGATCGCTGGCAGACAGAGCGCCAATGTCATCTCGACGCTGCAGTTTCTCGATATAGAGGCAAGGCCGATCGGCGAGCGGCAGGTCGAATACGCATCCTTCGATCCGCGCCAGCGCCCCTGGTATCAGGCCGTCGTTCAGGATGGCGCAACGGTTTCCGTCGGCCCCTATATCACCGGAACGCTTGGTGTGCCGACGCTGACGATCGCAGCACCCATGCGGGACAACGGCCAGGTGGTCGTCGGCATCAACATTCACCTGCAGACCATCAGCCGCCTGCTGGATGCGCGCGAGATTTCCCCGCGGGCGCGCGCCTACATCATCGATGCCGGCGATGATCTCATCGCCCATTCCGACCCTGATATCATGAACCGGATCATCGCTATATGGTCGCGAACGTCAGGTTCGCTTGTTGCGACGGCAAACAGTTTCGACTCGAGCCTCGAAACCGTGGCAAGGCTCAGGCGCGATCCCGCCTTTGCCAATGGCGGCCTGGCACGCGTCGAGCTCGATGGCGAAAGCCAGCTCGTGCAGATCGCGCCCGTCAGCGTCTCCGGCCTGTTTGAGGGAAGTGCCGCCGCAATCATCGTGCCGATGGAGGATCTGGTGGCGGAGGCCCACCGGCTGCTGCTGCACAATCTCCTGATTGCCGGAGCCCTCCTGGCAGCCGGTGTCGCGGCATCGGTGCTGCTGTCGCGCATGGTCAGCCGCTCTCTCAACCGGCTGGCCGACGAGGCGCGCAGGATCGGCGATCTCGATGTCGGCGAGAAAGCCGTATCGCATTCCTGGATAACGGAGATCAACACGCTGGCGACTGCGCTTGCGGCCAGCCGCCACGCCATCGGCCAGTTTGCCCTCTATGTGCCGCGCGAAGTCGTCCGGCGGATTGTCAGCCCAGAGGGGCGAACGGTCGTCAAGGCGACGCGGCAGGATGTGACCGTGCTCTTCACCGATATCAGGGATTTCACCGCCATATCCGAGCAGCATTCGCCCGAAGACGTGGTCGATACGCTCTCGGCCTATTTCGAACTCCTGAACACCATCGCCGAGCGCAATGGCGGCACGGTCGTGCAATATCTCGGCGACTCCATCTTCGTCATGTGGAACGCCCCCGTGCAGGACGACAGGCATGCCGAAAACGGCTGCCGATGCGCGCTCGCCATGAAAGCGGCGGTCGACGGCCTGAACGAGGAGAACACCAGAAACGGCCACCCCGCCCTGTTCACGCGCTTCGGCTTGCACACCGGCCCGGCCGTCGTCGGCAGTTTCGGCGCCATCTCGCGCCAGCAATACACGGCCATGGGTGATACGATCAATGTCGCCTCGCGGCTGGAAGGGTTGAACAAGGATTTTGGTACGTCGATCCTGGTGAGTGCGGCCATTCACGACGCGGTTGGCGACGGGTTTGAGTTTCGGCCGCTGGGGCTGGTGCAGGTGAAGGGGCGCGCGGAGAAGGTGGATTTGTGGGAGCTGGTTGGGGAGAGTGGCGACGCCCGGTAGCAAATGCCGCCATCATTGCGCTACTAGAAATTGAACGGCAATTTTGCTACAAAGGATAGGCTTGGAAGCTTTTCAATACACGCTTGAATAATCAACGCAGAATTCCGTTCTTCGGTGGCCGGAATGTCCGTTTGGAGGCGTCGATGGCTTTCACACCTTCAACAGCGTCCATGGTGTCTTTCGCCGTCATATCGGTCAGCATTTGCGCACAGAGCGATGCCCATCAATCCGGCAGCGGTTGGGCATACCCGCCCTCGTGCTGCAAAGGCAAAGATTTCGGTGGAGACTGCGAGGCTATACCTCGATCCCGGGTGAGGAAGAGTCCCGGAGCGTTCTCCGTTATCCTTCACCCGGGAGACCATCACCTGGTGACGAGAAACCAGTCGTTCCTGATCCCTTATGGAAATGAGTCACCATCCGGAGACGGCGATTTTCACATCTGCCTTCAACCGACGGACGAACCCAATGAGGCGGATGGGATAGGACGAGGCGGACGCTACCATATGAACTGTTTCTTTGCGCCTCCTGACGGCGTTTGATCGCCAACGGGCTTTGGTGGCAGTTGCTGCCCAATATCGGAAATCCGCTGACCGTCGATCAGGCGGGACGGAACGCTCGACCGGATGATCCTGCCGCGTGACGACCAGCCGGTGACCTGAATCGCCAATGCCGATAAAATCGCAATCGAGCGCGATAAAGATATTGACCTTCCAGCAGGGGGAAGCCTTAGACGCACATCCGAACAGCCTCTCAAAGGTCGCGAATCATTGGAAGGTCTGTCGAGGATATTGAAGCGGAGCTGCCTTGATCGCAGCTCCGGGGTTATGGGCAAAATGTATCTGAACGCACTGGGCAGACTGCTCCTTTTCGTGCGGCTGGTGATCATCGTATCGCTGGCAGGATACTCGCTGTCCAATGCGAATGCCGCCATGCACGGTTCGGCTTTCTCCGACTTGCAGTCGCCGGCGATATTGGCTGGCGCGCATGACCACCATGCCATGTCAGGCGACGATCATGCCGCTTCGAGCGAAGACGTCACGGTCCAGGGTGTTGCCGACCGGCATGATCACGGCTCGTCCGCGAGCGATGACGAGCAACTTTCCAAGCAGCAATGCTGCAAGGATTTTTGTGGCGGCTTCGGTATCGTCTGCGAAGCTCACGAGGTCGGCGGACCCATAATCTCTTCAATCCGCCAGTTCGTCGACGATCAGAGCATTCTGGGCGAAGTGCCGCCTCTTCATCGTCCGCCCAAGATCTGAATAGCTGTCGTCCCCGCGTCTGCGGGTCCGAAGGCATGCCGTGGTGAACCGCGCCTGCCCGTGAGACTCTACTATTCGGATTTTTAAGATGAAACCTTCCATATTGGTGGTGGGGCTGCCGCTTATTGCGGGCGGCTGCGCATCCACTCTTCCTCCCGATGTCATTGCACCTGTGGATGTCGAGCAGACCTATTCCGTTCGGCCGCTCCAGTATCGTTCGCCCATCTCGGGATTTGTTGCCCGACAGCCGGTCGATCCCAAGCCCTGGCGACAACAGAACGAGCAGCAGTCTCCGCAAAAGGGAGACGCTTCATGACCGTCGTCAGAAAGCTACTCGCCCTCACCGCCTTGCCCCTCGTCCTCGGAGGCTGCGTGAGCAGTACCGAATATGCGGCGAAAGAGGCCGGTTTCGCGGCAGTTTCCGCCAAGGTCGGCGGGGTTGCCTCCAAACAGACCGTCTGGGTTCAAAACCGGCAGGAAGCCGAAGTGGCCTCCGCTCAGGTGAAGGCGCTTCTTGCGCGCGGGAAGACGCTGGACGCTGAAACGGCAGTGCAGATCGCCCTTATCAACAACAAGGGCCTGCAGGCCGCCTACGCCGATCTCGGCGAGAGTGCTGCCGACGCATGGCAGTCGACGATGCTGCTGAACCCGACGGTCTCGGTTGGCTTCTCCGGTATCGGGACGCCGGAACTGGAAGCGTTCCGGACGATCGAGGGCGCGATCACCACCAACCTCCTGGCGCTGATGACAAAGAAGCGCGATATCGAGATTGCCGATACGCGTTTCCGCCAAGCGCAGCTGAACGCTGCGGTGCGCACGCTGCAGCTTGCAGCCGATACCCGCCGCGCCTGGATCAACGCGGTCGCCGCATGGGAGAATGTGGCACAGCTCCAGCGCGCACAGGCCGCCGCCGATGCGGCCTCCGAGCTTGCCGAGAAGCTTGGCGAGACCGGGGCGATGGCCAAGGGAGCACAGGCTCGCGAGCATGTCTTCGCAGCCGAACTCGCCGGTGAAACCGCCAAAGCCCGCCTGGCCGCCCGCCTGGCGAAGGAAGAGCTGACAAGGCAGATGGGCCTGTGGGGCTCGGATGCCGAATTCCAGGTGCCGAACAGCCTGCCGCCCCTGCCGAAGACAACAATGAAACGCGATACGATCGAGGCGGAAGCGCTCGGCAACCGCATCGATCTTCAGGTCGCCAGGCTCGAACTGGAAGCCACCGCGCGCTCCTATGGCCTGACCGAAGCGACCCGATACGTCACCGATCTCGAAATCCTTGCCGGAGCCGAGTCCGAGAGGGAGATCGGGGAGGACGGCAGGAAAAAGTGGGAGACGACGGCGGTCGGAGAGCTGGAATTCGCGATCCCGATCTTCGACACCGGCAAGGCCCGCATGCGCAAGGCCGAGCTTGGCTACATGCGTGCAGCCAATCAGCTGGCGGAGAAGGCCGTGAACGTCCGCTCGGAAGCGAGATCGGCCTATGAGGCCTATCGGTCGAATTACGACATCGCCCGCCATTACCGCAACAGCGTCGTCCCGCTCCGCACCAAGGTCGAGGAGGAATCCCTCCTCACCTACAACGGGATGATCACCAACACCTTCGAGCTGCTCACCGACACGCGGGACAAGATCAACTCCATCCTGCTCTCCGTCAACGCCAAGCGAGACTTCTGGCTCGCGGACGCCAACCTCGCGCCCGCCGTCTATGGCGGCGGCACGTCCGCGGCATCGGCCGGGACCGAGGTCGCCTCGTCGTCCGAGAGCGGCGGCGGTCATTGAGAAAGGATTTTCACATGTTCAACAGAAGACAACTTTTCGGTGCCGGCGCTGCCCTGATGGCGGCCGGAGCCTGGACGAAGACATCAGCAATGGGCCTGCCGGATGCCCCGGCCATGGGCTCGGCCGACATGCAGCCCCCGCTGCATCCAACCTCCGGGCCGGACTACCAGCCGGTCGTGACGCTGAACGGCTGGACGCTTCCGCACCGGATGAACAATGGCGTCAAGGAATTCCACCTCGTCGCCGAGCCGGTGGAGCGCGAGATGGCCGACGGGATGACTGCTTATCTCTGGGGCTATAACGGGCAGTCGCCGGGACCGACGATCGAGGCAGTCGAAGGCGACCGCGTTCGCATCTTCGTCACCAACAAGTTGCCGGAACATACGACCATCCACTGGCACGGCATGATCCTTCCATCAGGCATGGACGGCGTGGGCGGCCTGACACAGCCTCACATCCCCGTCGGCAAGACCTTCGTCTACGAGTTCGACCTCGTGAAGTCAGGCACCTTCATGTACCACCCGCACTCCGACGAGATGGTCCAGATGGCGATGGGCATGATGGGCTTCTTCGTCATTCATCCCAAAGATCCCGCGTTCATGCGCGTCGACCGCGACTTCGTCTTCCTGCTCAACGCCTATGACATCGATCCCGGCTCATATGTGCCGCGTGTCATGGAAATGACCGACTTCAACATGTGGTGCTGGAACAGCCGGGTCTTTCCCGGCATCAGCCCGCTGGTGGTCTCGAAGAACGATCGTGTCCGGGTGCGGGTCGGCAACCTCACCATGACCAACCATCCGGTCCATATGCATGGCTACGACTTCGAAGTCACCTGCACGGATGGCGGATGGGTGCGGCCGGAAGCACGCTGGCCGGAGGTGAGCATCGACATTCCCGTCGGCGCGATGCGGGCCTACGAGTTCGACGCCAAGTATCTCGGCGACTGGGCGATCCACTGCCACAAGTCGCACCACACGATGAACGCGATGGGGCACGACATCCCGACCTTCATCGGGGCGGACAAGTCGAAACTCGCCGAAAAAATCCGCAAGCTTCAACCTGATTACATGCCGATGGGAACCAAAGGCATGGCCGATATGGGCGAAATGGAAATGCCCATTCCCGAGAACACCGTCCCCATGATGACCGGTTGGGGTCCGCACGGCCCCATCGAAATGGGCGGCATGTTCTCCGTCGTGAAAGTCCGCGAGGGTATCTCGGCGGACGATTACGCCGATCCGGGCTGGTACGAAAACCCGCCCGGCACCCAGGCCTGGGAGTGGACCGGCGAACTGCCGGACGCGACCAAAGCCAAAGACGCAAACACCACCATCACGCCGAAGCCGATGCAACACGGCTGACGCAAATCCCCAGCAACCAAAGGACCTGAAATGAAAATTTATACTCTCGCACTGGCTCTTGCGGCCATCGCCGGCCCTGCCCTGGCCTCCGGCAACCACGCTGGCGGACACGGTGAAAAAATGGCGGTCGGCGAACCCGGCGACAAGTCGAAGGTCACCCAGACCATTCGCGTCAGCATGAAGGAAACCGAGGACGGCAAGATGCTGTTCCAGCCCGCCGTGATCAAGGTTCGCAAGGACCAGACGGTCAAGATCTCCATCAAGAATGCCGGGCAAAGCGACCACGAATTCGTGCTCGACCAGGAAGACAAGATCCTGGAGCACAAGAAGGTCATGGAGAAATTCCCCGAGATGGAACATGCCGACGCGAACTCGCTCCGCCTGACGGCCGGCCAGTCCGGCGAGATCGTCTGGAAGTTCACCACCGGCGGCGAATTCAAGTTCGCCTGCCTAATCCCCGGCCACTACGAGGCCGGCATGCACGGCGACGTCACCGTCGCTGCCGAATGACACATCTAAAGAGGAGACCGAAAATGAAGACTGCAATCAAGATCACCCTCGCCTTCATGCTGTCTGTCGGCGCCGCAGCAGGCGCAATCGCACAGGAATACACCAGGGGCGTCGTCAATAAGGTCGACGCCAAGGCGCAGAAGGTCACGATCAAGCACGAAGACCTGAAGAATCTTGACATGCCCGCCATGACCATGGTGTTCCGCGTCAAGGATGCCGCGGTGCTCGAGAAACTGAAGGCAGGCCAGAACATCGAGTTCGTCGCCGACCGCGTCGACGGCAAGCTGACCGTGACTGAGGTCAAGTAGCCGGATCAGGCCCGGGTCCGTCGCGGACCCGGGCCGTTCCCATTCCGTCTCTGCTGTGCATGGATCAAGGAATTGGGGCGTCCTTTGCGCGTCCGAATAGACGCACGGATACTCCGAAGATTGCGGCAACGGCTGATATGGCGGCAGACTCGGCGCGATCTAGACGGCCTAACGCGGAGTTTTACGCTTATTTTTCGTCACGGCGCGCCACGCTTTGAAATCATTCATGACAAGCCTGAAACCTTCTTCCAAGGCACGCGCAACAAGCATGTTCCATTTGCCATAATACACAGGCTGTTCAAGCGGCGACTTTTTATCAATCTCGGCCTTCGGGCCTCCTTTGTCTTGATCTGATGCCGACTTATCAATCCCAGCGGCCCATCACTGCCACCATTTGGCTTTTTCAAGCGTGACCTTGCGCAGCACATTGTGGCTGTCGCGAACCCGGATCTCGATGACCTTGCCTTTGTTTCCTTTTTTCACCTCCTCGCAAACTGCAAACAACGCCGAAAGTAACGGCTCGCCAACAGGATTCGACATTCCAAGAGTGGTTGCAGCTTTCATTGCCGACTCTGGCGTCATCTTGAAGCCGCATGCCGATTTCGTCATTCCATGAAAGTAGATTGCCGCGGCGGCTGTGCGATCGCCAGCCTGAACGTAACCCGTAGCAGCAAAAACAAGCGCAAAAGCACAAAAAATACGTAGCTTCATTACAGTATCCCTCCAGTATAATCTCTGGCGCAATAAGCTGGCGAACCCCACACTCTCCGCCGTCAAACAAGCTTCTTCGCCTCTGTTTTCGTATGCTCGTGATACTTGTTCTCCCGCACCTTGCCGAACAGCTTCAGACTCTCCAGATGCTCGCGCTGGGCGCGGTAGAAGTCGTTCAGGAAGATGAGCTCCTGGCCGGGCTTCACGGCATCCTCATAGCGAATCCTTCTCGTAATCGTGCGCACGATCTTGATGATCTCCTCGGTGTTGGACTTCTTCGTCGTGTCGCGAAGCACGTCCTCCAGCGTCTGCAGCTCGTATTTGCCGTAAATATCGAGATGCTCGGGCAGGAATTCGAATGCCGGCCTCGACGAAGCCTTGGCAGGAGACGACAGCGCGAGGTCTGACAGCAGCACGGAGCGCGGATTGTCGACCACCAGTGTGCCGGCGATCATGTCGCCGATGCGTTGCCGGCGGCGATTGGCGAGCGGAACGATCACCACCACCAGGAGCCAAACGACCGTCAATCCACCTTCCAGCCCCGACTGTTCGCCGATCGTGCCCAGAAGGCCCATCGGAGCGAAGATCTCCACCTCTTTCATGAGGTTGCGCGCCGCCACCTGATGCGGCGTCAGGCGTCGGCCATCGACATTGATGACGCGGATGCCCGTTATCCGTTTTCCGAGCGTGCGCCCGTTCCAGATCAGCTCCGAGAGCACGTAATAGGGTGTCCGCAGCAGAAAGCCCATCAGGGTGATCAGGACCGTCATGGCGCTCAAGGGCAAGGCCCCCGTGAAGATGACGGCAAGCGCGATAATGACGAAAAGGAGGGTCGTGAAGATGATATCGAGGATCTGCGCGCCCAAACGGGCTCCGATCGAGGCGATCGCGAAACTGATCGGCACGCCCTCTGGCGGGACGAACTGCATGACGCGCTTGCCGTCTGCCATCGTCTGGTCCGGCTGCTTCATCTGCCCGCCCCATGCTTGGCCTTGCCTTCGCGCCCTGCAAGCGAGAGCCATGCGACCCAGAAGACACCCATGCCCCAGCCGATGCCGATCCGCCAGACCGGCTCCTGGACGAGCTGGCGCAGGAAGCCTTCGATAAAGGCTGCCGCGACCAGCATCAGAGCCGCAAGGATCGCGAGCTTGACGGCATCATGCCCCTGGTGGCGCAGAGCCTCTTTGCGGGTTCGCGCGCCCGGAAGAAGAACGGCAAGCCCGAGCCCTGCCCCGCCGGCGCAGGCAATGGAGATCGCCGCAAGCTCGGTGACGCCGTGGATGGAAAGCCAGGCGAAGGCGTCGTAGCCCAGCCCTTTCTGCCGGAACATCGCGAAGAAGGCGCCGAGCATCAGGCCATTGTAGAAGGTCAGAATGAAGCTCGGCATGGACACGAAGACGCCGAGCGCAAAGATCAGTACGGCGATCCCCGTATTGTGGGAAAAGAGATAGGCCGAAAAGGCGGCGAGCCCGTCGCTCTCATGCCGTTCATTGCCGTAGATCGTCGAGCGCAGGTAATCGGCCGATGCGTCCGGCGTGCGCTGATCGGCGAGCTCCGACGGCACGAACGTATAGAACCAGCTCGGATCGCTGCTGCAGAGCCTGTATCCGGCCAGAGCGCCGAGAACGAGCGCCAGGAAGCCGATGAAGAGAGGCAAGGCTGAGCGGCGCACCGCCTGCGGAATGCCCTTGAGCAGCAGGCGGGACATCAGCCCGCCAAGGCTTTCCTGCGGCGCATAGACGACGAGATAGGCGCGCGCACAGAGGCTTTCGAGATAGGCGACCAGCGCCCGGTCGAGCGAAATATCGCGCGCGACGCTGAGCGAATTCATCGCCTGGCGATAGCCGGCCGCCAGATTGCGCACCTCGTTATAGCTGAGCGCCGCAGCCCCGCCCTCCTCCGCCCGGCTCACCAGCTCGTCCAGCTGGCGCCAGTGCGCCTCGCGCTCCAGCCGGAAGCGGGCCGAGCGCAGCAGATCGTTGGGCACCCCGCCGGCATAAAGTGTGGCGCCGCTATCCATCCTGGGGTCGATGCGCAGATCCGTCATATCATCTCGCGGGATTTGATTTCGATGTAGCGGGCAATGAGATCGGAGGTCAGCGCGTCAGGCGTGCTGTCGAGGCAGAGCACGCCGAGACGGGCGAGCTTCTCCATCACGGCGCGCCGCTCGTTGAGGATTTGGCGGGCCGCGACCGAGCGGGCGATGGCATCGAGCGTCGTCTCCTCCGGCTCCGTCAGCTTTGCCAGCATCGGATCGCGCAGAGCAACATAGACGATGAAGTGATGCCGGGCGAGCACCTGGATGTTCTCGATCATCAGCTCCGCCGTGATGCTGTCGACGAAATCGGAGAATATCACGATCAGCGAGCGCCGCTTCAGCCGGCCCGACAGATGCGTCAGGCCCAGCGTATGGTTGGTTTCCTGCGTTTCGTAGCGCAGCTCGGCGCATACCGTCTGCAGCCGCGCAAAGGCGGCGCGCCCCGGCAAGGCCGGCACGAAAAGGCGCGGACGGCTGTCGAAACTGTAGAAGCCGACGAGATCGCCGGCGAGCCCTGCTCCCCAGCACATGGCGAGTGCGGCATTGATGGCGCGATCGAGCTTGGTGAAGCCGCCGAGCTGTTCGGCCATCAGCCGCCCGGAATCGATGCAGAGGATGATCTGGTGGTTTCGCTCAGCCCGCATCTCGCGCACCACGAGATTGCGCATGCGCGCCGAGCGCTTCCAGTCGATGCTGCGCGGGTCCATACCACTGGCGAATTCCCGCAGCTGGTGAAACTCCGAGCCCTCGCCGCGCAGCCGCAAATCCTTCTGGCCGGCTTCCAGCGGCAGGATCTGCGTCTTGATCGCCCCTGAAAGCACCGGCGAGATATCGGGAATGACGGAGATCTCGCGCGCCACCGGCAGGCGCACGATCCTGTCGATGAGCTTCAGCCGTGATGGCCATTTCAGCCAGAGCTCCCGCACCGAAAATTGCCCGCGCCGCGTCAGCTGCAGATCGAAGGACGCCCTCACCGGCCCGGACGAGGCACGCTCCATCCGCCGCTCACCGATAATGAGTTCGGGCGCGGCATCGATCCTGATGTCGATACCCTCGGGCAGCTTGCCCTTCTGCCTGCTGATGCCGACCGTGAGGGGCATCGAGTGGCCGACAAACCCCTGCGGCGGCAGATCGACATCGACAGCCATTCCGCCCGATAGCGCCGAGATGACAAGATCGCCGGTCGTGACGGCCGCCAGCACCACCCAGGCGACGAGCAGCGGCACGCTCATGTCGCGCCACCACACGCTGACGATGGCCGTCAGCGCCGCCATGGCAAGAACAAGCGCGATCAGGAGCGAGGACGGCCGCATTTACCGGGGCGCATCCACGCGGTTCCTGAGGCTGCGCAG
The DNA here is from genome assembly GCF_056398305.1 of Rhizobium sp. 01T444. NCBI lineage: Bacteria > Pseudomonadati > Pseudomonadota > Alphaproteobacteria > Hyphomicrobiales > Rhizobiaceae > Rhizobium > Rhizobium sp. 01T444. Next base: position 25,893 of record NZ_JBFTPD010000033.1, on the reverse strand, counting down.
CACGTCGTCGGGCGTGCGCCCGTCGATCTCCGCGGAAGGCGACAGCACGATGCGGTGGCGCAAAGCCGGCGTCAGCAGCGCCTGCACATCGTCAGGCAACCCGTAGTCGCGCCCTTCGAAAGCAGCGCGCACGCGCACGGCCGCGGCCAGCGCATCGGCAGCGCGCGTCGACGCGCCATAGAGAATATCGGGATCGGAGCGCGTGGCGCGCACGAGATCGACGATATAGGTGAGGATCGACTTGTCCAAATGGATCGCATCGATCAGCGCCCGGCCCGCCGCAAGCGCCTCGCTGGTCACCAGCGGCCGGATACCGGCTTTGCTGATATCGGCCTTCAGCGCCTGATCGGCATGGCGCGACAGGATCGAGATTTCCGTATCGCGATCGGGAAAATCGACGACGAGCTTGAACAGGAAGCGATCGAGCTGCGCCTCGGGAAGCGGATAGGTGCCCTGCTGCTCGATCGGGTTCTGGGTGGCCAGCACGAAGAAATCCGGCCCGAGCGAATAATCGACCCCGTCAAGCGTCACCATCCGCTCGTTCATCGCCTGCAGCAGCGCCGATTGCGTCTTCGGCGGCGCGCGGTTGATTTCGTCGGCGAGAAGAATGTCGGTGAAGACCGGACCCTTGGTCAGGTGGAACTGGTTGGTCTGGAAGTTGAAGAGATTGACGCCGAGCACATCGCCGGGCATCAGGTCCGGCGTGAACTGGATGCGCCGGTAATCGAGCGCCATGGCGGCCGAAACCGAGCGGGCAAGCAGCGTCTTTGCCGTGCCGGGCGGTCCCTCGACAAGGCAGTGCCCGCCCGAGAATATCGAGATCAGCACGAGATCGATGATCGCATCCTGTCCCTGCACCGCCTTGCCGACTTCACCCCTGATAGTGGTGATGAGATTGCGAAATTCACCTAGATCCAAGGTCGATGCTCCCCAGCGATTTCCTGAATATTTCGAGATTGCGATGCAGATCTGACCGCCGCATGACATGGCCCTGCTCGATCAGCGCCTGCGATGCGGTTTTCAAAGCCTCGGCCTGCGCCTGATCGCGCCGCCCCAGCCGCTGAAACAACCGATCGATACCTGCCTGGTTGGCGAAACCCGGGCCGAAGACCAGCTGCGCCTTGTCGGCCAGAAGATTTTGCACGAACTGCGCCACCATCCGCCCGTCATTGCCGGACAGGCGCAACAGCCGCGCGGTCGCTTCGATCGCCGCGCTCTTCGACAGCTCGATATTTCCGGACGCATCCCTAAGCGGCGGCCCGAAACGCCAGAACCCGCGCCAGAAGCAGATCGCCACGACGACGAAGAGCGTGCCCCAGATGACGGAGAGCGGATAGGCAAAGAAGCGGGTGAGATCGGAGCCGGAACGCTCGTAGGTGCGGCCTTCATCTTTGGGTTTCGCTTCATCCAGCGGCGCCCCCGAAGCATCGAGGTAGACAGGCCCTTTATCGTTCAATGCGCGCAGATGATTGATCAGCGAGACGGCAAAGGCGGCGTTTTCGGCAAGCGTCAGTCCATGATTGTTCAGGAGATCGGGATCCGACAGCAGATCGACATATTCGTTTTTCTTGCACCGCACGAGTAGTACGCCCGAAGGTATGCTCAGCATCTGCCGGCACTCCTTTGGCAGGCTTGCACTGTCGAAAGTCTGAGCCTGATAGAGAGAAATCTTGTGCGACGGCTCAGCGCGATAGCTCACCTCATCTCCCTCGAAACCCGGCCCGTTACGCTGCAGGCGCAGACCCGCAAAACCAAAATCCGTCTTGTCGAGTTCGTTCTGCAAGAGGGAAAGGTCCAGAAGATCTGATTGCCCGGCAACGCCCTTCTTCAACAGAGTGGCGCGCCATTTCGGCATTATGATCAGCGTCGCAAGCCCTTGGCCGACCGCCTCGCGGGTCCAGCTTTGGGGACCCGCGCCGCCCTTTTCCTCGTCTACCGCAGATGCGGCAACCTCCGCCGCTGAGATCGGCAGCGAAAGGATGCGCAGTGAGACTTCCGAGCCCGCCCTTACGATATGCGGATCGGAGCGGACAACGGGAATGCCCTTGGCCTCCAGCCACACTTCCAAGCCCTTGTTGCCAAGTGGCGAGTGGTCGAAATCATTGTCCCGCGGCAACCCAAACAGCGCCAGCGCCGCAAGCCCTAGCAACACGACCAAAATCAGAATGGGACCGGCATTACGCATGGGCGAGCCTGCCTACCGATAGCAAGGCCCGCGCCGAGCCCAGAAGCGTATCGAAATGCCCTTCCTGCAGCGCGCGGCCACCATAATGAACAAGCTCCGCCTCGGAGAGCAGATATTCCAGCCGCTCACGGTCGGGCATGGTTGCCGGCAGACGGGCAAAAACCGCTCTCTCGGTATCCGAGCGGAAAAGCCGTGTTCCCGTCACATCGGCTGCATGCAGCAGGCAGTGCCGGAGCAAAAGCACAAGCGCCTGCCGGCGATCTGCCATGGCGGCAATGCGCTGCAGGACATCATTGGGCCGCTCCTCGCCCGCGACATCCGATGTGCGCCAGCTCTCCGGCGCCTCCCCCTGCCGCGTCTTCACGTCACGCGGCGCAGATGAGAGCAGCACGCCGCCATTGCCGAAAAACATTGCAAGCCCGATGATGACGACAAGGGCGACAAGCACCAGCGCGACGGCCACGGAACCACCGATGGCAGGCTCCTGCGTGGAAAACAAACGATTGTCAAGCGAAAGCGTCGCATCCGGCACAGGCTTGGGCTTTTCGGAACCATCACCATAGGTGAGCTTGCAGCGCACGCCATTCAGCACGCATTGCGTGGCATATTCGCTACCGACAGAGTTGAAAGGTCGGTCGCCCTTCCCGCCCTGCTGACTACCGCTGTCCTGCGCCAGCGCAGGGGAAAATTGGGCCGAGGCGGCCAGCGATAGAGCCACCAGCAGGCCGGCGTGACGAATGGTCGTGCGGCTCAGGCAAAAACCTCCGCTCTCATCTCGGGCCGCAGCGGATCCGGCCCGAACCTGTTCGGACCTTCCGTGCCCCTGAGCACGGTGATAACGAGGATCGCGAGGCCCGCAACAACATTGAGGTAGGGAATCAAGTTTGCGATAAAAAGCGCGAGATACCACCAGCCGGAAATGTTGCGGTCATGGAAACGGCGAACCGTAAGGGATAGCTGCGGCAGCAGCATTGCGAGCGCAAACAGTCCGGCGATGATCCCGACGGCAATGAGCATTGACGAAGGTCCATCCTGACCATCGGAACCGGCGGCCAAAGCAGCCAAAATTCCAAGTCCGATCAGCACCAGCCAATAGAACAGCTGAAACCACCAGCATTCCGAGCGGGAGGCCCGACCGGAGAAGGTTGCATATTTTTGCGTCAGAACCGTCCGAACAGCGTCGGTAAACCCCATAAAATGCCCCCATTTCTGCTTGTTGCAAGCGTGGTGACCCCTCACCATCGCCTTGGAATGACAGTTGTTTCGAATGAGAAACAGCTACGATTCAAACACAGAATTGCAATAAATCAGTCGTATCCGTCACTATTCAAAAATGATAACGCTTTTGCGTTCAATTTCTTCATCACATAGCTGGAATTAGGCGTTCGATTCCATCGGAAGCGGGCCGCCGCGCTGTCCGCCCTGTCCCGCCCCTGCACAAGGCAAAACAGGGTCAAGATGGCAATAGCGCAGCCAGCAAACCCGACATTCCCGATGGCGATGCCTTAGGCAAAAACCTCGGCTCTCACTTCCGGACGCAACGGATCCGGGCCGAACTTGTTCGGGCCGACAGTGCCCGGAAGCACGCTGATCACGAAAATGGCGATGCTCGCAATCAAACCGACATAGGGAACCAGCCCCAGGATCACCAGCGCGAGGTACCACCAGCCGGAAATGTTGCGATCATGGAAGCGGCGTATCTGAACGGCTAACACCGGCAAAATAGTTGCAAGCAGACACAATCCGCCTATGACCATGAGACCAATGACAAGCGACGAAAGTCCATCCCCACCGCCAGAGGCAGCGGCGACCGCACCGACGACAATTCCAAATGCGGTAAAGGCCAGGACATAGAATAGGTAAAACCACCAGTATTCCGAGCGGGATGCCCGGCCGGAGAAGGTTGCATATTTTTCTCTCAGAACTGTGCGAACAGCTTCAGTAAACCCCATCGAAATGCCCCCATTTCTGCTTCCTGCCGGCGCGGCGACGACTCACGATCGCTTTGAACCGGCAGCCGTTTCGGATGAGAAAGTGCTACAATTCAAACGCAGAAATTGCAATAAGCTAGGTATATCGGACTCACAATTTGAAAAAGTAACGATTGCACGTTGAGTTTTCTCATCAGCGCGCCGCGCGTCAGGCATTTAATCCCTTAGCCGCCCAGCGCCACCGCGATTGCGACCAGAAACAATCCAAGGCAGGTCATCGCCATACCTGCATAAAACGGCCGGCCACCTGAAAAACCTGCCCATGCATAACCCGTCACGAAGAGCAGGACGACCAGAAACAGGTTGCTCGCTCTCAGCGCCCGGTCAGCATTGTCGATCAGAAAGAAAGGGATGACGGCGGGAAGCGCGGTGGCCGAGACCAGCAGGAAGATTGCGACCGCAGCGCGCAGATCGGCCTTCGTCAGGGACAGTTTTACCGGCTCGGCACGACGCGTGAGCGCAAGCATCGAGCGATAAAGCGCCTCCGCATCGGCAGCCTCTGCAGAGAGCGGTGATCCTTCGACCGGAAACTCTTTTGCGATGACGGTGAGCGCGGTGGCTTCGTCCCTGGCCGCCCTGATCTGCCGAAACAGCCGAAGACGCCTGCTCCTGTAAAATGTCGTCCCCAGGATGAACAGGACGGCGTCTATGATGCCCCAGGCGACGTTGCATCCGATTGTCGCAACGACGAGGTCGCGGACATCCAACCCTTCCTCGCCAAGCACGAGCCTCGAACCGACCGTCCACGTCAGCGCCATGATCAGCCCAAAAAGCACCTCGCCGAGCGCATCGCCGGGATCGAGGTCTGCGAAGATGGAACCCGGAGACATATTCATCGTCTGTGCCCTTGTCTCGTTCGCGGTTATTTCACTGCTCGCGAGCCCGCACGACCTGAAACGTCCGATCCCTCACGACAGCGCGAAAATCCTCACTTCCCGCCCGATGCCCTGAAGTTCCTCCATGCGGGAAACCTGGCTGATGCCGCTGTCGCGCAACATCTCCGAAACCTGCTCATTGCCGACGACCGCCTCCGTCGTCAGGATCACCTGCGGTTCGGCAAGGCCCTGCACGCGGGAGGCGATGTTGACCGTCTGGCCGAAATAGTCCTGCCGGTCGTTCATGCTGACGGCAAGGCAGGGGCCCTCGTGGATGCCGATCTTCAGGAGAAGATCCTCGCTGCCGCGTTCGGCATTCAGCCGCAGCATCGCTTCACGCATCCTGAGTGCTGCCGCCACCGCGCGGTCCGGGCTCGGGAAGGTCGCCATCACGGCATCGCCGATAGTCTTGACGACTGCGCCGGCCTCGGTGGCGACGATCTCGTGCAGAACCCGGAAATGCGTGCGCACCAGATCGAAAGCGGCGAGATCGCCGACGCGCTCGTAAAGCGCGGTCGAGCCGCGCAAGTCGGTGAAGAGGAATGTCAGGCTGGTGATCTTCAAGCGCTGGTCGACATCGAGCGTGTCGGTGCGGTAGATGTCGCGAAAACTCTGATTGGTCAGCAGACGCTTGGCCGTCAGGAAGGGCCGCCTGTGGCCGAGAATGTCATGCATCTCGTCTGACGCGATGCATACATTCGGCAGCACGCGGCGATCGGTGTGGTTTTCCAGCGTCAGGCGCAGCAGGCCGGGGCGCAGTGTCAGCGTTTCGTTCTGCGCATGACCGTGGCTGAGGACCATAGACAGGTTCTGGCGTTCGCTGGTCGGCTCGCCTTGCACGTCGAGGAACTGCGCCGAATGCGTCACCGCATCGAAGATGATGATGAACTCCGCCGGCAGCTGCAGCGAGACGAAGGCCCGCTCGCCGGGGTCCAGTTCGACCATTTCCAGCAGGATGCGCGCAAACCTTTCTTCGAGGTCATCGGGCAGGTCGACCCCGGACGAGAAGAAGATCTGCCGGTAATATTCGAGCGGCGGCAACCGGTCGGGGTCGTGGGCGGCGATCCTGCGCACGCGCGGACTGACCGTGAAGGTAACCTCGACCATCTCGTCGAGCGTCGGCTCGTAGCCGGCCGCACACAGCGCGCAATGATAGGCGTCCCGGTCGACGGCTTTCAGGGTGGCACCCGTATCGAGCACGCCGCCGCATCCCGGGCAGAGCACATTCCAGGTCATCTCGAAGGCGCCGATGCGGGCGGCATGCAGAAACGCCGCGATCACCTTCTCCTCATCGAGATTGTGTGCTTTGGCGAAGGCCAGCGCATTGATGCGGTTGAGCTCGCGATCGGCGCCATGCCTGACGACATGCTCGATGCATTCGACGGTCTGCGGGTCAGCCGCCTGACGCAAAGCGGTAAAAAGCACGTCCACTTCGCTCATGGGACAAGTCTCCGTGCACGCAACGCTACGGCGGATAATCCGTCGCAGAGCGGAATTATATCACGAAATCTCCTGATAGAAATCTGGACAGCCCAAAGTTGCATTGCGCTCGATCGAACGTCAATTTTTGTAAGTCAGTTGATCTCAGCCGCTTGCCCTACAATTGATACGGGAATAATTCCTAGGCACTTTATTCGTGACCGGTCACCCGACCAGGGAGGGACAATGCGGAAGTTCAAGATTCCTCACAGCATGAGCCTTGTGATCTGGCTGGTCCTTGTTCCGGCACTGCTCTTCGGTCTCGGGCTATGGCAGGCCGAGCGCGCTGCCGAGACAGCGGCACAGTCGCAGCAACAGGCACAAGACCTCAAGGCAACGCTCGCCGAGGTCAGGAAGATCGCGGAAACAGAACCGGGAGCCATGCTGACGTTTCAGTCAGACGCGGGGCCGAGGTCGCTCTCTGCAATGGTCGCCGTACCGCAGATCGAGGCGGCACTGGACCAGGCAGAACAGGATCTCGAGATTTCATCGATCCGCCGGCCGCTCCCCTGGGGCACGATCGGTGGCGCGATCCTGGCATTCGTCAGCGGCATCCTCGGGCTTGCCACGGCGACTATCAGCGGCTTGAGGGCACGGCGATCTCAGGAGCAGTTGGTCAGGAGTTTCGGACGCTTACGCATCATTCTGCCTTTCGTCCTTGCGGCCCTTGTCATCGGATTTTGCATCGGTATCGTCTGTGCAGCCGTATTCGAAGCGATCAGCATGGGCCTATGGGCGGACTTCTCGTCCGGCAGCGCCAAGCTTTTCGTCCTGGCCCTTGGCCTAGCCGGGCTTGCCGCCTACAGCGCCTTCCTTGCATTGCGCGGTCTCAGGAACGTCTTTGCGCTGTTCGCTCCCCAGCCAATGGATGTTTCCGGGCGCAGGGTGGAGGAAACCGATGCACCGGGGCTTTTCCGCTTCGTCCGCGATCTCGCCGACCGGCAGAAAGCCGTGCGGCCGGACACCGTTGTAGTCGGTCTCACCAACGGTTTCTTCGTCACCGAAAGCGAATTGCGGCTTTGGCCGGAAGACGAAGTCATCGGCGGGCGAACACTCTACCTGCCCGCTCCCTATCTCGACCTGCTCGACGAGCCGGAGGTCGCGGCGATCATCGGTCACGAATTGGCGCATTTTTCCGGCAAGGACACGCTCTACAGCCAAAGGTTCACGCCGATCTATGCCGGCCTCTGGCGATCGCTTTCAGCTCTGCAGCGCGGCGACGGCGGCAGCTTCGTCTTGTATCCAGCAGCCATGCTGGGCTTTCATGCCCTCCAGCGGTTCGACCATGCGGTCAACCATTGGAGCCGCATTCGCGAGTTCGATGCGGACCGAAGCGGCGCGCGATCCAGCTCCGTCGTCGGCGCGGCCTCTGCCCTCATCAGAACCGGGCTGATCCCTCCCGCCCTCGATCACGTCTTCAGCCTCGTCGCCAATCGAGTGCTGGCTGCGGAAAATTCGGAGCCTGAGCCTGACCTGGTTGCCAAGACCTCGGATCTCGTTCGTCTCCATGGCTGGTCCGATCCGGTCTCCCTGCTCGAAGATCGGCAGCCGCATCCGACCGATACGCATCCACCGACCAACCAGCGCATTCAGGCAATGGGGCTCACGGTCGACAAACGGCTGCTTGACCTCGCCACGCGCGCTCCAAAACCAGCCGGCCTCACATTCGCCTTCGAGCTATTTTCGGATTGGAAAGCGCTTTGCAGCCAGCTGAGCGGCGATTACCTGGACCAGGTGCGCGACCTGCGCACGGCTCGCCAGCAGGCGCTCGAAGAACTCGCCGCCGCGGCGCCGGGCGAAACGATCCTCTACGATAACGTCAAGCCGATGATCTGGACGATGGCGATCGTCGCAGCCATCTTTGCAGGGTTCGGAGTGATGGTTACGGTCTTTGCGGCGGAGCTCGGCTTTGCGCAGGATTATTTCGCCAGGACACTGCTATCCGGTATCGCCGCAGCCGGCGTCATCGGCTGCGGCCTTTACGCGCTCTATCTTCACAAATCGGCAGCTCAACCCCTCATGGTCCTGACGCCGGCGGAGTTGCGGGCCTCGATGCTCGATGGGCCGGTTGCCTGGACCGATGTCGCCGCCCATCAGGTATTTGCCTCGAGCCGGTTTGCGCTGCGCCTTTGGCTGGCCCCGTCTGCCTCGCTTCCCGCAAAGAAGTGGCGAGCGCTTTACAGCAAGATCGACCGCAAACAACGCGTCGTTACCATCGGGGCAATGGGCATCCGCGGTATGAAGGCCACGGAATTCAGCGCGCTCGTCGAACGTTACCATAACGCAGCTCACGCGCTGAAGGAGCTTTCCGAGTTCTCGTGAAGTCAGCAAAATGCGCAGCGGTTTCGCGTGCGGAATTGTGTGAAAACAAGGAGATAGAGCATTTCCGTGATTTGAGGAAAAACGGAAATGCTCTAGACGTTTGGCTGGAGCCGTTGGACTGGGTCACTCCGGATCAGAGAAAAGAGATAACAAAATTGCAGCAGCGAAACTCACTTAAGGTCGTAGCCACCCTGGCGGTCGTCGCATCCCTATGGTGCACTCTGCCTCTGCAAGCGCAGGAACCAGCCGGCGGCCTGACGTGGTCCAAGGATCCGGCCAGCCATTGCGAATTCGTGTCTCCTGTTTCCCTGACGTCAGGTCCGACATACTGGACCGGCGCATGCCCGGGAAATAAGGCTTCCGGACCGGGAATGCTGCGTCGCCGCGATGGCGATCGCGCCGGCCCCGCTTTCTACGGGGAAATGCAAGCCGGAGTGCCCGTCATCGGCGTGATCGACAACGAAGGCTATCGTGTCGGCGGCTTCAAGGACGGCGATATCGGCGGCGATGCGGAACTGGAACCTCAGGTCAGGCTGGACGCGTTCCGCGCAGCAGCAAAGGCCGCGCGGGAAGTTGCCGGGCTATACGCCAAACAGGGGAATGCAGCCTCGTCCCGCCACTACGAAACCATCGCGCAGCAGCTGGATATGCAGATCGAATGATGGTCCGACACGGCGGTTCCGCGGATTGCGATCCGCTTCGCGCCGCCTTGTCACATGTCTTCCGTAAACGTCTCCACCGTGATCCCGAACACGGTGATCTGGTGCCACTCGCTGCGGCTGGAAACCATGGTTTCCTCCGAGACCATGGAGATCAAAAAGTCACGGCCCATTGAATCACGGAACTGGCTGGCGGGAGAATCCCATAGGCAGCAGGAGCGTTTGAGGCGGTTCAAACCCACAGTCTTGATGAGATAGGCCTCGGTGGCAGCCGCGTCCCGGCCGGATACGCGATATGTCGCCTCAAGCGGTTTGCCCTGCCGATCCGGGGCGTAGCTGCACCCGGCAAATTCTACATGATCGGGCTTCTTCTGCATCTGCGCCAGAAAATCGCCGCAACCCTGCGCCGTCACCTCGGCGTCCAGGATAGGAGCGGACCCTGCCATCACCGGCGGCGCGACGGCGCAACACAACGACCATATGGCAAAAAGACAAGCGGCGAACTTCATATCCAACCTCGACTGCGCCGCCTGGACGCTCTTATGCGCGGCATGGATGCTTTATAGTGGATAATCAATTTCAGGACAGATGCCACTGTCAGGGTGCGTACCGGCTGAACACGAAGTCGCGGTCCTTGACGATCGAGTGGCAGGAAAAGCATGCTTCGGGCATTGCCGTGGTCGAGGGTTTACCGTCGTCAAATTCGACATATCCCCAGCCGCCGGTCGAAGCATATTTCTTTGCGTCCTTGATCATGAATTGCACACCGTTCTTGGGCGCCCCGGCGACGAATGACTGGGGAGCGCCGAAGGCTTCCTTGCTTTCTTCCAACGGGTGATAGTCCCAAGCCAGGCGGGCAATGATGGTGCCGTCAGGATAGGTAGCGGCCCCTTCCCGGAAGGCTTTGATCGCAATATCGTTGCCCAGGATGGCTCTGAGATCGTTGAGCTTACCCTCTTCGTGCGCCACGGCGATGAGCGGCCAGTCGCGGTAGCCGCCAGGCATTTCAGTCAGGACTGGGGTGCGCCCCTTATCGGTCTCTCCGGACGCACTGGCATTGTAACCGATCAAGCCGGTAACCAAACCAACCGTCAACGACACCACGATAATCTTCTTCATCGAAATACTCTCCGCCATCAGGTCCACGCGGCGATCCTGGCAGATATTCCGACGGGCGAAATCATACTTTGATATGGTAGAAACAGTTCCGGATAGTTCAGCTGGATTTCGGCCGGAACAGGCCATTTCCCGAGACGACCCGGATGCACGAATACGGAAAAGGCCGGGGCTGAAAGCAGTTCCCAGACCCCGGCCTCCGCTTGGGTTCTGACGCTTATTGCTGGATATCGGGCTCGACCAGACGTGCAAGGTTGCGCAGCGATTCCTGCCAGCCGAGGTAGCAGGCCTCCGGCGGGATGAGGTCCGGGATGCCGGCCTGCACCACATGGAGTTCGGTGCCGACCGAGACCTTCGTCAGGGTCACGGTCACGTCCATTTCGCCGGGCAGGTTGGCGTCGTCGAACGTGTCGGTGTAGCGAAGCCTCTGGCCGGGAACGAGTTCCAGATATTCGCCGCCGAAGGAATGGCTGTGGCCGGTCGTGAAGTTGCGGAAAGACATCCTGTGCGTTCCGCCGACAATAGGCTCCAGATGATGGACCGTGCAGGTAAAGCCGTTTGGTGGAAGCCACTTGGCAACGGCGTCCGCCTCCAGGAAGGCGCGATAGACCTTGTCCGGGCTGGTCGCCAGGACGCGGTGAAGTTTGATTGTGCTCGGCATGATGATCCTCCTTTGGATTGAACTTTGGCAATGCCTCGAGGACGGGCCTGATCTCGCCGATCCGACACTGCGATCCGAAATTTTCGGTTCCGCCCGGTGTCGGTCATTCCCCGCTCCCCGAAGCGGACCCAATACCGCCTGGTGCCCGACGCAGGATATAGCGGTCATTGCCCTGTCTCCAACCCGTCCTATCTCTTGCGCGGGATTATCAGCGAGAGAGGACGCGCATGCCGATAGACAATGCGAGATTGGCGCCGATGCAGCCGGGTGTATCTGTGGAGGAGCTGAAGGCGGCTTTGGGGGCGAACTGGAAGGAGCCGGGCATCCAGGCGGAAGGCCGTCTGCATATCGAGGAATTCGGCACGCGCATCACCGCCGATGGCAGGCTCGGCGAGGTTTATTTCCGCGCCCCCTTCGATCTTCCGGGGCCAATCCATGGCGTCAAGATGGGAATGCCGGCGGGCGAACTGCATCGGCTTTATCCCGGCGCCGAGCGCATCTCCGACGAGAGAGAGGAATATGGCTGGACCATTCTGAAGATGAACCTGTCGGATACGCTGGAGCTCGGCGTCGCCATCAGGGAGGATGTCGTCAGGATGATCAGCCTCACGGACCCGACGGCGATCTATCCGGAACGACCCTATAAATATGCCGATCCCGATCTCACCGAGGCCTACGACCTGACGCTCGCCGACCCCGTCAATCTCGCGAGGCGACCCGAGAACGGCTGGTGCTATGGCCGCCCGCCCGGCATCGATGCCTCGAAGTGGCCGATCAGCGCCACCAACGGCATGCCGCTTCGCCACGCCTTCACGGTAAAATTGCCGCCGCAATATCGCACGCTCGGCAATGCGTATGTAGCGATCTCGCTCTTCGTCGACGAGCAATGGGAAACGCCGCCGGCAAGCAGGAATGCCGGAGCAGGCGGCGCGCGGCGGGCCGATCCGCGTCGCTTCGACATGGAATTCATGGACAACGGCTACACTCTCTTCTGGCTGACGGATGAGGAATTGGCAGCACCTCTCGGCGCTCCGCCGGAGATCGAAGGCGCCCCTATTCCGGGCTGGCTCTCGAAATCGCCGCTCGATTATTTCGGCGAATTCAACCTGCCGAGGACGGTGGCCGAGCAGCAGGCGAAAAACGTCTTTTCGCCCGGCGGACTTGCCGTCAACGAGCTTCTGGCGGCAGCCCGGCCTCCGAAGGGCTGGAAGAACTTGCCGGGAACAGAAGCGCTCGATTACGGTTGGCCGATCGAGATCACCTTGCGCGAGGGCGACCCGAATGTCGGCAAGCCAGCGCGCGAATTCAGGCACGAAAACGAGTTCAGCGGCTATATCGCCGCCTATTCGGAGGAAGGCCAGAAACTGGGGCTGGAGCGCTTTCAGGACTGGCACGCCCATCTCGGCGGCACGATGTTTCCCATGCAGGGCTATCCCGATTTCTCGCCCTTCTACATCGAGATCTCGGAGATCTTCGGCGGCTTCAATTTCGGCGACGGCATCGCCCAGATCGACCTCAAGGAGATGAAGCTCGAATGGGCCTGCTGATGCTGGAGAAATTTGGCGACGGCTGCCAGTTGCCGGGCGCAAGCCCGCCCGATATCGCCGCCTGCGAGGCGAAACTGAAGATTATCCTGCCGGCGGAGATCAAGGCCTTCCTCGCCTCCTCCAACGGCTTCAACGGCCAGGTCGGCCAGGGCTATCTGATCCTGTGGAGTGCGGCGGAACTCTCCGGGGCTGACGGCTACGAGATCTTCGAGTTTCGCGACGACAAGCTGCTGATCGGCTCGAATGGCGGGCCGACGGCCTATGGCTTCGTCAAGGGCGATTATGTCTCCATTCCCTTCGTCTTTGCCGGAAATTGGCTGAACGAAGTGCGCGTTCTCGGCCGTTCTTTCGAGGAATTCATCGAGGCAATCGAGCGCGGCGACGGCTGGTAATGGCCGGTTGCCTGCCGGTCCGGCTTGCGGCTAATCTTGCCTGATGGCGCGAAAGAGAAACCAAGAAGTCACCTCCTGGTATGAGGCACCGACGCCTGATATCTGCCCGCTCTGCGGCCGGGTCGTTCCGAAAGAACAGCGGGACGAGCACCATCTCGTACCCAAGAGCCGCGGCGGACGGGAGACGCAGGTTCTGCACCGCATCTGCCATCGCCAGATCCATGCGCAGTTCAGCGAAGCGGAGCTGGAACAGTCCTACACGACCGTCGAGGCCCTGCTTGCCCACCCCGCTATCCAGACCTTCGTCGCCTGGGTGCGGAAGAAACCGCCGGGGTTTTACGATGGCACGCGGCGGAGCAACCGTCGGCGGGAGTGAGGCGGGCTCGTCAGCGCTGCCGAACCTACCCGACCTTGCCTGCCCGCCTGCCCTTATCCTTGCCCACCCGCTTGCCCGCGACATCGAGCAGCCGCCGGAGGGTCGGGCATTCCATATGGGAAGGCCGGCGCGGCACGGCCTCCGGCCTGCTCGGCCTGTCGCGCAATATCGGCCTGATCTCCGGCGCATCCCTGATGGGCGCCGTCTTCGCCTATGGCGCCGGCACAGAGGATTTCATTCATGCGACGCCGGCAGCGATTTCAGCCGGCATGCAGCTAACCTTCCTGCTTGCCGGAGCGCTGATGATTGGCGCCATGGCGGTTGTCTTCGCTGGTGCCTTCGAACGGACATCGGCCAGGGCACAATAGTCCGTAACTGCCTTGGGCGGCGCTACCACCGCCCGAGGCCACCTCTGCTAAAGCAGCCGAGAGCGCCCGACGGGCTTGAACTCTGCAAATGCTCCGCCAAATTTACCCGCGCCACGGGAAAAAATATCCATGAAATATGCCAGTCTTTTGCTTGCCGCTCTGTTCACCAGCGCGATCGTGGCGAAAGCTTCAGCGGCATCCGATCAAACGCAACCGGAGGCGCGCGATTTGCAGGCTCTGACGACCATCTCCACCGAATTCGTCATCGAGACGACCTTCCTGCCGCAGATCATGCGGGTGAAATATGATGACGACAAGGGGGCGATACTGGCCGATATCGGCAGGCTGGAGCCTGAGGTGCGCAACCTCTTCTGGCTCTCATACCTGCATTATGTGGTGCCGGGCGGCGAGTTGCATCACTTCTTCACCACGATTGCCGAGGCGCGCAAGATCCAGGAGGAGGCCAAAAAACTGCTGGTCGCTCAGGGCCAGTCCGTCAGCGACGACACGCTGCACGAGATGACCGAGATGAGCAAAAAATCAGACCCGGCACGCAACGCGGATGCGGTGCTGCAGGCGCTGACTGCGGCCGGCCTGACGCGGCAGGCGCAGGCCTTTGCCGCAGTGCGCGACCTCGCAGCCAAAAGTGAGGACGCCGATTTTGCCGCGCTCGATGTCGCCTTCGGCGAGATGACTGAGCTTCCGGGCGCCATCGGCAGCTATGTCGAGCGTACACCTGGTCTCGTCGAATGGTCCGCCAAGGCGCGCGAAAAGATCGGTGACGAAGACCGGCTCAGCTACCTGACGGGAAAACTCAATGCGATGGAGGACGCCGAGATCGATCGCCTTCCAAAAGCGCTGAAGCAGATCTACGTCGTCGATTATTTCAACGCCGAGATGCTGAATGGCGGCGTCCATCAATTCTTCTTCAATTCGTCCGGCGGGTATGCCCCCGATGTCGCAGTCGCCTTGCGCGAACTCGGCTTGACCACACATGCCGATGTTATCGAGCGCGGCATCGACATGTTCAGCAAGCCCTATCCGACCGACATGCAGAAGCGGCGGGTGCTGAATTTTGCCGGCGAATGGGGCGCATGGGACGAGGCACTCTCCGCCCTCACCTATGAGGTTGACGACGGAGAGATATCGCCTGCCCTGATCACGCTCGCAAAGCATGAAAATCTGCTGCCGCGATAGGCCAATTGGTTCGACAGCAGGAAGAGCGCCGCCTACGCAATTTCTTGCGCCGCGGCCATCCGCTTCATCGGATACAGGCTCGAAATATAGTCGAGGAATTCAGGATTATTCTCGCCGCCGGCGGTTAGGGCCCTATCGCTTCAAATGAATCCATTTTGCGGTTGTATGGGGTCACACAGGGCAACTCAGGCAAATACGGTAATACAGACGGCCATCCAGATTAACGCCGTTCCCAGTGCCATCGCTCGCCTGGCGACGACGACTTTGTCTGCCTCATCCTCCGCGACAGGTGTGGTCACAATCCAGGGCACGCAGCCAAGTGCTGCAAATCCGATGACAGCAACAATCATCACAAGATAATCGATTGCACGCCAGGTCCCCTGTTCATAGACCCCCCAGTAACCCAGAAAGGCCATTCCGACTGCAAACATGGTGGCGGACGCAGAGCAAAGCCCTGTAACGGACCCGGTAGGTGCGCGCATGGTGCTTTTTTCACGTGTCTGCGAGTTCATGACGCAATATCCACGACGGTTGGCTGTCTCCCTGCAAATATGTCAGGAATCGAGTGCGGCGTGAAGCGCCGGTGACCCTCTGGGACGTGACCCTCCGGGACGGCCGCGAAATTCCGCGCCTCGGGCGGCGCAACATCGCCCGAGGCCACTTCTGCTAAAGCAGCCGAACCGACATGCCGCCATCGACGATCATCGGGCTGCCGGTCATGAAGCTCGATTGGTCCGACAGCAGGAAGAGTGCCGCCTGCGCAATTTCTTGCGCCGCGGCCATCCGCTTCATCGGATGCAGGCTCGATATATAGTCGAGGAATTCAGGGTTATTCTCGCCGCCCGCCGGCGTGATGGTTCCACCCGGCAACAGGCTGTTGATCCTGATGCCATCGGCCGCGTAATCGGCGGCGACCGATTGTACGAGGCCGATCAGGCCCGCCTTGGAGGCCGCATAAGCCCCCATGCCGGGCAAGCCGCCATTGCTGTATCCGACGAAGGATGAGGTGAAGACGATCGAGCCGCTGCGTTGCGCTTTCATCACCGGCAACTGCGCCTTCAGCGCAAGGAACGCGCTCGTCAGGTTGGTGGAAATCACGGCCTCCCAATTGGCCGCACTCATCTCGGCAAAGGCGCCCATTTCGCCGACGATGCCGGCATTGTTGAAAGCGCCGTCGAGCCGGCCATAGGCATCGAGCGCCCGGTCGACGAGGGCCTGCGCGTAAGCTCCCTCACGCACATCACCGGCCAGAGACACGGCCGTGCCGCCGCTTTCAGTGATCTCGGAAACCAGCGTGTCGAGGTTCTGCGCCCGCCGTGCACCGAGCACGAGCTTCGCGCCCTTCGCTGCAAAGAGCCGAGCGGCGGCCGCTCCGATGCCACTGCTTGCGCCGGAAATGATGATCACCTTGTCTTCCAGTTCCATGTCCAAACCTCCTGTTTTGATGGTCATGGAGGGGTAGGAAATATGAGAAGCGGCAGCCACCCGATTCCGGATCGGCGACCCGCCGGCCGACGCTGAACCCCGTTAACCATCTCCCGCTCTCTAAGACCATAGTCCGGCGGATGCCGGACCTCGGTCCGATGCACGCCCCGCGTTTCGCGCCTAACATCATCTTCATTCGATAGCCGCCTTCCCGAGTCGGCTATCTCACGATTTTTGATGAATTATTCTGCGAGGGAGACCCGGATGCGTATCGCAACTCTTGCGTCCATAGCCGCACTTTCGATGATCATGGCTTCGAGCCCGCTGACGATCACCGGCGCCGATATTGCCGCCATGGCAAAGGGCGGTGGAAACGGTGGCGGCAACGGGGGCGGTAATGGCGGAGGCAATGGGGGCGGTAACGGCAGCAGCAATGGTGGCGGTAATGGCGGCGGACAAAGCGGCAACCACGAAAACCGCGGCCACCAGTCCGGCAATTCCCAGACGGGCAGTTCATTGCACGGCGGTTCGAAATCCGAGAACGGAGCCAAGGGCAAATCCGGCGAGGCGAAGACGAAATCGCTCAATGCAAAAAACACCACAACCGATATCAAGCAAAAGAACCTGGCCTCCGAACTGAAGGGCCTGAACTCTCTCAACCGCAGCTACAAGGCCTATCTGCACACGTCCGATCCGAAGATGACCGCGATCGCTGCCTACGCGGTTGCCTATGCCCAGTTTGAACTCGACAACGGCATCGAGCCTGCAATCGACGATCCGGTGCTGGGCGATGCGGCACTGGAGGATGCGCTGGCTTCCGCAACGCGTAGCGGCGAAGTGAGCCCGGCAGTCCTCGCCGAGGCCAAGACCATCCTCGGCGTCGGAGAGGCCGACGGCAAAATCGACCAGATCCGTGAATCCCTGTCCTACTCCGCCCCGACCTCGACAGGGAATTAACGGCCGCTCGATCCGCCGGGCGGCATACCCGGCGGATCGATTGCACCTGTCATGGGTTTTCCCATGGGCAGAATAATCTCTTTCCCCCTGCATTGCGCCATTCGCCGCACCGACGCTCCAACTCTTTGAATCGACGCATCAGGCTTTCCGAAGATCGATTCCGATTTTCGGGCCGATGCTGTGGCCCGGTTCCGAGCGACATCCCGGCCGCCCTGCAACAGGCATCAAGCCGAAATCGAAAAAACCGCGAAAAACCTCTTGAGCCGGACCCAGCGTCATAGCTTAGAAGGGTTCCGAGACATCGCGGGAGGCTTGATGGACGCCGAAACAGGAAAACAGAGCTGGCTGACGGCGGCGCAATGTGCCGAGCGGATCGGCATGACGGTGCGTGCGCTGAGGCTCTATGAAGAGACCGGCCTCATCCGGCCGCCGCGCACGGGAAAGAACTGGCGGCTCTACGGCACCAGGGAAATTGCACGGCTCACCGAGATCCTGGCTCTGAAGCGGCTGGGGCTCAGCCTGCAGGACATCGCCCGGCTGCTCGCCGGCCACGCGACCGATCTCGACCGCATGCTCGCCATGCAGAACCTCGCATTGCAGGACCAGCTGACCCGCACGCAACGCAGCCTCGCCATCATCGACGCGCTGCGGGCGAAGATGGCCGCAGGCGACATTCTTTCGATCGATGAACTGCTGAAGCTCGCAAAGGACACGAACATGACCGACACCTCAGCCGATGCCATCGCCTGGCGCCGCTATGAGCAGGCACGGCCGCGCACCGAACAGAAGATCGACCCTGCCCTCTATGCCGGTTATGCCGGACACTATCATCTGGGCACGTCGGCCTATGTGGTGAGCCTGCGCGACGGGCGGCTCTTCACGCGGCTGACCGGCCAGCCGGAACTCGAAATCTTCGCCGAAGATGTCGATCGCTTCTTCTACAAGGCGGTTCAGGCGCAGATCACCTTTACCCGCGACGAAGGCGGCACCGTCACCGGCCTCGTGCTGCACCAGAACGGCTATGAACTGGAAGCATCCCGCATGGACGAACGCGCCGCGACCGATCTGGAAGAGGCGCTTGCTGCGCGCATCCGCGACAAGCAGCCGGTGGAAAACAGCAGGGCACTGCTGGAGCGGGTCATCGAACAGCACCAGCGCGGCGAACCCGACTATGAGCGGATGAGCCCGCCGCTCGCCGCCGCCGCACGCGAACAATCCGCCATGATCAAGGCCGATCTCGATCGAATGGGGCCGCTCAGGGACATATCCTTCAAGGGCGTGACGGCGGAAGGCTGGGATGTTTACGACGTGACCTTCGAAAACGGTAATCTCGAATGGAGCTTCGCGCTGGCGGCAGACGGAAGATTCGGCGGGATGTTTATTCGACCGGCGCTGTGACGGAGGCGTTTCGTGACGACCCCTCCCTGCAAGGGAGGGACTAACTAGTGGCACCGCCCTGCTCCTCCGCCTCCCTCATCTCTGTGCCCTCGTGGTCAGCACGAGGAAACAGGAATGAGGGAGGTTAGGGTTGGCGTCGATACCCAAAGCTACGCCAGCATTTTGGCCTTGCCGAGGGCAAGAAATCTCGCGTGCGGCAGCTACCCGATTTCAGATTGGCGGCATGGAAGGCATTTCGCCTTGCGCGCAGACGTCGGCTTTGCTGCAGCCATGTCAGGAAATTTGCTTTGTAAGGAGCGGAGTGGCTCTGTCCACATCGACGAGGAGCCATCCGAGCTTTTTGTAGAAGGCCACAGCATCCGGTGCGGCATGAACCTCCAGCCGCGTAAGGCCTTTGTCGGCGGCAAGTCGTTCAAGCGCGTGCATCATGGCCCTACCAATTCCTTGCCGCTGATACTGCGGAACGATCGCGACGAGCCGTACGGTTCCGGAGTCGGCGTGCGCGGGCCCGATATCCAGCCGGACGGTGCCAACGGGCACATCGTCGCAAATGAACAGCAGGGGAAAGTGATTTTCCCGACGCTCGTCCGGATGCATCTCATCATAGTCAGCCTGGCCGCGCAGTTCGAAGAGAACGTGACGCCTGATCGCGTGATAGTCCTGCCACTGGTTTCTGTCCTGCACCTGTAGGAGCTGCATTTTCATCGCCCGCTCGCCTCGTGTCTTGTTGCTGCAAGGTGTGTTTACGCTGGAGTACTTATCCTCGCAGCCCCGGCGATAAACTTTTTGGAGTCTTTGGTCCGCACACGATCCCACCTCAAGCCTGCTCCTCGATCGCCACCTGCGGAACCCCGCCATTGATCCGCGTCGCGATCAGATGCCCGAGTGCCACCGCCCCGATGCAGAGCACGACGGAGGCCGCGACATTGATGCAAGCCCTGACCGTTGCGCCCGAGCGCAGCAGGTCGAGTGTCTGCAGGCTGAAGGAGGAGAAGGTCGTGTAGCCGCCGCAGAGCCCGATCATCACGAAGAGGCGCATATTGTCCGAGGCCGGAAACCGGCCATTGGCGAGCGTCAGCGTGCTGAACAGGCCGATGATCAGCGAGCCCGTGACATTGATGATCACAGTGCCCCAGGGCAGATCCCGGCTGATCGGCATGGCGATGATCGATACGGCATAGCGGGCGAAGGTGCCGAGCGCACCGCCGGCCATGACGATAAGGCAAGTATAGAAGGACATGCTCGCTCCAAAATCTCGGGCGGGCAATAAAAAAACCGCCTTGCGGCGGGCTCCGGACAGATTCCCACCGCGGTTAAACACGGTAGGAGTCATCAGCCTTGTGGGCGGTTTCGGGGGCACTCCATCCCCATCGCCGGGATGTATAGCCTGGGCTGCGGCGGGCTGGCAAGGGTGAGTGTCAGCCTCTCCATCGTCGAGGGAGACACACCCGCACCTGAAAATTCATTCCCTCGTGGCGTCCGCCACCAATTCCCCAACGACAACATCCCTCAGCCCCTGACGCAACGCCGCGATATTCGCAGCCCCATTCAGCTCTTCAAATTCACGTTGCGCCGCTTCCCAGAGCGGCTCTGCCTTCTTGTGCAGCCGCCGGCCTTCGTCGGTGATTTCGACGATCCGCACCCGGCCGTCGGCGGGCGACGGACTGATCGCGACAAAGCCGTCGCGTTCAAGGAAGCCCAGCATCTTGCCCATGGCCGTCCGTTCGATATCCAGCCGTTCGGCAAGCGTGTTCACGGTGGCACCGCCGGCTTCCTCCAGGGCAGCCAACATCAGGAACTGGGTAATGCGCAGGCCGACGGGTTCGAGGTGGCTGTCGTAAAGCCTGGTGATCTGGCGGCTTGCCTTTCTCATGGCAGAACAGGTGCACTGATCGATCCCAAGCGGCTGGTCGGCCAACAACATCGCATGTTCCTTTCGATTCCCGCCTCATAGGTGCCATGGGCGCGGCCCTCAGAAAAGCTCCGCGCCGATAATATGGTTCAACGGCATCGTCGCGATAGCCGGCGTCAGATGACGCCTTCCGGCGGTGTGATGTAGCCAGGCACGTCGGCCGAAAGCGTGCTCTTCAGCACGGTCGTGCCGCGATCGGCCATGACTTCGCTCCTGCCGGCGGCAAGCGCGTCATAGGTCTGGCGCACCACATCCTGCGGACTTGCCTTCGGCACGTCGATGCCATCGGTCAGATCCGTATCGACGAAGCCGACATGCAGGCCGAGCACCTGGATGCCTTTCTCGCGCAGGTGAAAGCGAAGCTGGTTCGTGTAGCTCCAGGCCGCAGCCTTCGATGCCGCGTAAGGGGTAAGGATTGGGCGCGGAAGCCAGACGATATCGGAGAGGACATTGATGATGGCTGCCTGTGGCTGCGCCGAAAGGATCGGCTCGAAGGCCCGGGTGACACGCACGACGCCATGATAGTTCACGTCGAAGAGACGCTGCGACTGTTCTTCGACATCACCAGACAGGGGGCCGTCGATCAGCTCTGCGATGCCGGCATTGTTGATCAGCAGCGTCGTATCGGCGGCGAGTCCGGCAGCGGCGGCGATCGATGCCTTGTCCGTGACGTCGATCCTGACCGGGATGATATCGGGCTCATTGAAGCCAGCGGTGTTGCGCATGCCGGCATAGATCTTGGCTGCCCCGCGGCGGCGGGCCTCACGTGCGAAGGCAAGGCCGAGGCCGCGATTGGCGCCGGTGATGAAGACTGTGCTGTTAGCGATATCCATGGCTCATATCCTTTGAAAAGGCGGGATCAGGCGGCATTCTGCACGCCCGGTCCGGCGGGTGACTGCGATTCAGAGAAATAAATGCTCCGGCAGTTTTGCCGAGAGCGCCTCTCGCAGGCCGGCGGCAAGCGACAGGACGGAGCCGAGCGGGCTCATGCGTACGCTGACGTGCGGCACGGATCCGTCCGGGTTGCGATCGACGATGACAGCCGCGGTCAATTTTTCACCGCTCACCAGAACGGCTTCATATTCGAGGAAGAGCCGAGAGCCGACGACCTCGAAGAAGGTCGGCGTCTGCAAGGCATAGAAGGTGCCGACGGTATTGACGGCGAGCGTGATCTCGTCGCGGCCGACAACGGGTCCGCGCAGCACGGAGCTGACGAGCTCGGCGTCGGCGGTCAGGTCGTCCAGAAAGGGATGACGGTCATGTTTATCGTGTGACATGGTTTCCTGCTTTTACGTGCTGATGCGGTTTTGCGGTCAAATAAGAGCATATGCTCCTATTAAGGTAAACGTAGGAGCATATGCTCTTTTCGTCAAGATTGAACGCTGACCTCTGAGATGATGGGGGATCGATGGAAGGAAAGAGGTAGAGAAAGGATTCGAAGATGTGTACGGCCTTCGGCTCACCTGACCGTTGTCGAGCCACGGGTCTCGATCCGTCCTTCAAACTCCCGCCGGGAGAAGGAGATCCAACACGACCTCGGCATTCTCAGGGATGTCCCCCTCGCCCCTGCAAGGACGCCCGAGATCAAAACAACAAAACACACGACGCAATAAAAACTGTCAGGTATCGTCCGGGTCCAAAGCGTCGACCATCAGCCCGGTCGTTCAAATAATTCTCCCGTCCCCCCATTCCCTCCCCAGCCTTACCCGAGGAGGGAACGAGGTGAGCGCCGGCCGCCGCCCCTCGCGTTGCGGCCGGCGTGGTAACTCATGCGCGGGCGGTCTGCCGAGCCGTCTGGGGTCCAAATTCCGAGGCGATCTCGCTCACCAGGTCTGCCGGGAAGCCGCCTTCGCGGGCGTGGCGGTAGACGGTTTCGGCGCTGTCGGCCTCATGCACGCAGTAGATCTTGTCGCCGGCGACATAGCTGGTGATCCATGTATAGGGCCGGTCGAGGCCGGCCACGACCTGGTTCGACTTTGCGGAAATGTTGCACAGGTCTTCCGAGGTGAGCTTGCTTGCGCCGGGAATGTTGCGTTCGATAAGATATCTGGGCATGGCGACCTCCTGTTCGCATCCTTGTTGACGAAACGGACGCTAGGCCGATGCCGGGGCCGGCGCATCGGGATATCTCCCCATTTTCTGGCGCTCGCCGCCCTATTTTGGCACGTTCCTATTCCCAGCCGGCAATGATGCTGGCAATAATCCGCCATGCGACTAATCGAGCGCGCCCCCAATCTCGATCATCTTCAGTCGTTGTTGCGCGAGGCCGCCAACGGCAATGGCAGGGTCGTACTTCTGGAAGGGGAAGCAGGGGCGGGAAAATCCTCCCTCGCCGCAGCCTTCGCCGGCGCCGTGCCTGAAGGTACCCGCATCCTCTCGGGCGCCTGCGAGAATTTCGGCACGGCCGAGCCGCTCGGGCCCTGGCGCGATATTGCCCGGCAAGCCCGCTGGACGCTGACAAGGGCCTCCAGCGGCAACTGGATCACGCTCTTCTCCGAAGTGCTCGATCTTCTGACCGAGGCGCTCCAGCCGACATTGCTCGTCATCGAGGATATTCACTGGGCCGACGACGCCACGCTGAACCTCATCCGCTATATCGGCCGCCGCATCCGCCACACCTGCCTGCTGCTGGTCGCAACGGCGCGGAATGACGATACGCCGGGCCAGACGCGGCTCAGGCGGCTGCTCGCCGATATTCCGCCCGCCCATTGGCTGCGCATCACTGTCCCGCCGCTGTCGAAAGCCGCCGTGCTGGAGCTTGCGGACCGGAAAGGTCTCGATGGCGAGGCGATCTTCAGCGCCACCGGCGGCAATGCCTATTTCGTCAGCGAGCTCGTGGATTGCGCCGGCAGCGATTGCCTGCCGCCACTCAGCCGCGACCATCTGCCGACAACCATCCGCGATGCCGTGCTGGCGCGGGCCGATATCCTTGACGAGGCCGACAGGGAGGCGCTCTGGGCCGCCTCCACCTCGCCCGATGCCTTTGCGCCTGAATTGATCGAGGCGATCTGCGGCAGTGATGCCCGCGCCTCGCTTGAAGCCTGCACGGCTTGCGGGCTTCTGGTGCCCGCAAGTAGTGGCCCGGGGGGCAACCTCTTCATGTTCCGCCATGAGATCGCCAGGCAGGCCGTCGAGCAATCGCTGCCGCCGCTGCGCCGCCGGGCGCTGCATGAAAAGGCGCTTGCCTATTTCCGCAACCGTGCCGAGGCCTCGGTCGCGCGCATGGTCCACCATGCCAATGAGGCGCAGGACATGAGCGCGATCTCGGAGCTCGCCCCGAAGGCCGCAGCCGAGGCCGGCAGGCTCGGCGCCCACCGGCAGGCGATGCGCCATTACGAGCTGGCGCTCGTCCATGCCGGCGAGTTAAGCGATGCGAAGCGCGCCTGCCTCTACGAGGGCTATGCCTTCGAATGCCACCTGACCGGCCAGATGGAACGGGCCATTGCCGCCCAGACCAGCGCGCTTGCGCTCTACCGGGCGCTCGGCGATATCAGGCATGTCGGCGATAACCTGCGCTGGCTTTCGCGGCTGAGCTATCTCGCCGGAGACCGCAAGGGCGCCGATGCCTTCGGCCGCGAGGCTGTTGAGGTGCTGGAGCAGGCAGCAAGCCCGGCCGAGCTCGCCATGGGCTATTCCAACCTGTCGCAGCTCGGCATGCTGGCGGGCGATGCCGAGACCGCAACCCTCTACGGCGAGCGCGCCATCGCGCTCATGACATCAGACGATATCGCCAGGCCCGAGGTCCTCTGTCATGCGCTGAACAATGTCGGCACCGCCATCTGCTGGCGGGAGCCGGAGCGCGCCCGCCAAACACTCGATCAGGCGCTGGCAATCGCCCTCGAGCATGGCTTCCAGGAGCATGCGGCCCGTGCCTTCACCAACCGCGCCTGGGTGGAAATCCAGCTCCGCGCAGTCGATGCCGCCGAGAACGTGCTGGCGCACGGCATTGCCTATTGCATCGAGCATGACCTCGATACCTGGCGCGACTATATGCGCGGCGAGCTCGCGGAACTGCTGACCTTCCTCGGCCGCTGGGAGGAGGCCGCCGCAGCAGCGCAGGCCGTGGTCGACAACCAGAATGCCCCGGCGCTCTCCCGCTACCCCTCGCTCGTGGCGCTGGCGACGCTCAGAACGCGGCGCGGCGAGACATCAGGCGAACTGCTGCAGGAAATGGCGAAATTCCTCGAAAACACCTTCGAATTCCAACGCCTGTCCGCCCATGCCGCGCTGGTGGCCGAACGCGCCTGGCTCGGCCTCTGCGACCGGGAGGAAGCGCTCGCCGGCCTGCGGCAGGCCGCTTCCCTCTGCAGCGACGATGCCGCCGGCTCGATGATCGGCTTCTGGGCGCATATTCTGGGTGAAACCGGCCTTGCGCCTGAGGACTCCAGCGGCGACGCCGCCGTCATCGCCATGCTCAACGGCCGATGGCAGGAGGCCGCCGATATCTGGACCGACCGCCGCGCGCCCTATCTCGCCGCCCTTGCCCTGCTCGACGGCGATAATGACGCGCTCTACCGGGCCCTGACGACGCTGGAAGCCCTCGGCGCCACTGCCGTTATCACCCACGTGAAGGACCTGATCCGCAGGCGCAGCGGCCGGCTTGCGACGCGCGGCCCGCGGGCCAGCACCCAGGCCAACGCCGCCGGCCTCACGACACGGGAAATGGACGTGCTGCGCCTGATCGACGAGGGTCGCTCGAATGCCGAGATCGGCGCGCGCCTGTTCGTATCGGCCAAGACGGTGGATCATCATATTTCCTCGATCCTTGCCAAGCTGAGCGCAAAATCGAGGGGACAGGCGGCTGCCGAGGGACGGAGGCTGGGGCTGCTGGGATAAGGTGAGCCACAGCGCGCGGGACACCCCCTCTGTCCTGCCGGACATCTCCCCCACAAGGGTGGAGATGTCCGGCAGGACAGAGGGGGTGTCACTCGGCACAGCTTCAGTTTTCAGCCCTGACCCGTTGCTGCCGGGACCCGAAAGAACAGGTGAAATCCATTAGAGAATAAAAGTATCGGATCCGCACATTCATAGAC
>NZ_JBFTPD010000032.1:0-84160 GCF_056398305.1 Rhizobium sp. 01T444 | reverse complement strand
GTGATGAGCATGGCAGATGGCGATCGCCAATGCGTCGGCAGCGTCGTCGCCTTTGAACTCCGCCTTCGGCATCAGGATCTTCAGCATCATGTGGATCTGCTTCTTTTCGCCGTGGCCGACGCCGATGACGGTCTTCTTCACGGCGTTTGGCGCATATTCCGATACCGGCAAACCCGCACGGGCCGGCACGAGCATGGCGATGCCACGGGCCTGGCCGAGCTTCAGCGTGGCGACCGCGTCCTTGTTGACGAAGGTCTGTTCGACGGCGGCTTCCTCCGGTTTGTAGGAATGGACCACATCAGCAAGACCGTCATGCAGCTGGCAGAGGCGCGAGGCGAGATCCATGTCGCCATCCGAGGTGACGGTTCCCGAGGCAACGAAGCGCAGCGAATTGCCGAGCGTATCGATGATGCCCCATCCCGTGCGGCGAAGGCCGGGATCGATACCGATGATGCGAATCGTGTTTTGCATGGTTCACCCTATAGCGATGGTGAAATAAGTGCCATCGATATGTGAACAAAACAAAAACATGCCTTGTTTTTGCGGGACCGCATTTACCGCGAATTAAACCGAATGCCTGAATTCTAATCCATCAAATGTGAGAGGAGCCGGCTTTCGCAAAGCTTAAGGCTTCCGATGCTCTGTTTGTAGTTCAACCGGTGGGTGATGTCTCCAGGATGCCACTCGCCGGCGTCGCCGTTCCGGAAGGGTTCGTTTTCATGGCTCAGAGATTTCAGTCCCTGTCCTTCAAGGTGATAGCCACCTTCATCCTGCTGACCACGCTTTCGGTCGCGGTGATCAATATCCTCGCCTATTTCGCCAGCAGCCGCGTTTCCGACGAACAGGCGCTGAAGGCCAAGGAGAGCGTGCTGATCTTCCGCGGCGACATGCTGCAGGACCAACTCGAGCAGCTTGAGAACCAGGCAACCTCGATTGCGCGCATCGAAGCGCTGCAGATGTCGATCACCAACCTGAAGAGCGGTTGGAAGACGATGGAGAAGAGCTCCGGCGATGCTCGCGGTGAGCTGAAGAAGGTCTTCATCACGAACAATCCGAACCCGGCCGACCAGCGCGAGAAGCTCGCAAAGCCGGAGGGTCCGAGCGGTTTCTATTATTCGAGCCATGAGAAGACGCAGGGCGAAGTGGCGCGTGACCTCGCCGATACCGCCTTCAACGACCTCTTGATCGTCGATCTCGACGGCACCGTGCTCTATTCCTACAAGAAGAATGACGACTTCGCCGAAAACCTGAAGTCGGACGCCTGGAAATCGGCCGGCGCGGGCATCGCCTATGCCAAGGCAATCGAAAACACCACCAAAGCGACGGACGATTCCGCGCCGACGGCCTTCTCCGGCTTGCGTGTCGATGCCGGCAGCGGCAAGTCGGCGATCTTTTATGCCGTGCCGATCGTCAAGCTCGGCCAGGCGAAGGGGCTGATGCTGTTCAAGGTGCGCGACGATGTCGTCACCAGCATTCTGGCAAAGGGTATCGTGTCCGGCAGCACGGCAAAGACGGCCATCATTTCGGCTGATGGTTCGGCCATTGGTCTCAATGCATCCGGTCAGCTTGTGACGCTCGATGCTGCACCGTTCACCTTCATCAAGGATGCGCTTGCGAGCTCGGCAATGACGGTTGCGGATTTCGATCGCGCCGACGGCGCGGCACGCGCCTATGTGCGTGGCATCGATTATCGCGGCGACCGTTTCCTCGTCGTTGAAAGCGTGCTGCTCAGCGAATTGAATTCGGGCTCCATCGAGGTCGCTACATTGCTGACCTCGATCGGCATCGGCGTTCTCGTCATCATGGCGGTCGCCACAGGGCTCATCACCAACTTCCTGTTCTCGCCGCTTGCCCGTCTTGCCGGCGTGACCCGCGAAGTCGCAGACGGCAAGCTCGACATCGAGATCGGCAGCCAGAACCGCAAGGATGAGATCGGCACGATGGCGAAAGCGCTTGCTCGCTTCAAGCAGTCGCTGATCGAAGGCCGCGAGCTCGAAGCTGCGAGCGAGCAAACGCGCATGCGGGCAGAAAGCGAGCGCCAGCAGAATCTGGCTCAGCGCGAGGCGGAGGCCCGCAGCCTGCAGGACGTGGTCACAGCACTCGACGAGGGGCTTCATCATCTGGCGAGCGGCGATCTGGCCTATCAGATCGAAACCCGCTTCCCGAACGAGCTCGAAAGCCTGCGCGTGAACTTCAACGAGGCGCTGGCGACGCTCAACGAAACGATGACTGCGATCGGCGGCAACTCCATGGCCGTGCGTGCAGGCTCCGAGGAGATGCGGACGGGTGCCGATGAACTGGCCGGCCGCACCGAGCGGCAGGCAAGCTCGATCACAGAGACGGCCAACGCGATCAGCGCCATCACCCAGTCAGTGCGCGTACAGATCGAACGCGCCGAGCAGGCCGCGCGCATCGCCCGCGACGCGAAGAAGGAGACTGTCGGCTCCAGCCAGATCATGCGCGAGACGATCGCGGCGATGGAAGCGATCCAGGCGTCTTCACGGCAGATCAACACCATCATTTCCGTCATCGACGATATCGCCTTCCAGACGAACCTGCTGGCGCTGAATGCCGGTGTCGAGGCAGCGCGTGCCGGCGAAAGCGGCAAGGGCTTTGCGGTCGTCGCTATGGAAGTACGCGAACTGGCGCAGCGGTCTTCGAGCGCTGCCAAGGAAATCTCCAGCCTGTTGCAGAAGTCCACGCATGAGGTGGAAAGCGGCGTGGCGCTCGTTGAAAGGGCCGGCATTGCGCTGACTGGCATCGGTGGTCATGTTGAATCCATCAACGGCCAGATCAATGAGATCATGGAATCCACCCGTGAAGAGGCAGACACCCTGCGGCAGATCAACAGCTCAGTCGCCGAGCTCGATTCCATGACGCAGCAGAATGCGGCGATGGTCGAGGAGACGACGGCTGCAATCCACCGTCTGGCAACCGAAGCTGTGGAGATGGACCGCCAGCTCGGCAACTTCACCCTTGCCGAAGGATATCAGCAGCAGAGCGCCGACATGCATCTGCTGCGCAAACAGGCGTGATCGCATCATGCTGATCCGGTTCGAAAAGCCCGAGGATGCGGATGCCATTCATGAGCTGACGCGGGTGGCGTTCGAGCCGATGCCTTACAGCAACAATACCGAAGCGCGGATTGTCAGGGATCTTCGCGCGTCGGGTGATTTGATACTATCTCTCGTCGCGGAAGAGGGCGAGGAGATCATCGGCCATGTCGCTTTCTCGCCGATCACAATCGGTGATATCGAGGATGGATGGTATGGGCTCGGGCCGATTTCGGTAAAGCCGGAGCGGCAGCGGCAGGGGATCGGCAGAGAGCTGATCCTGAAAGGGCTCGATCTGCTGAGAGAGCGTGATGCGACCGGCTGCGCGCTGATCGGCAATCCCTCGGTCTATCGCGGCGCTGGCTTCGAGAGCGATGGGAAGCTGACCTATGGCGATCTCGATACGCGATACGTCCAGAGGGTCATCTTCAAGGGATCGCCCCCATCAGGCGCTTTGAAATTCTCCCCGGCTTTCGACGAATGACAGTTATTTTCCGCGGCAGCTTTTGTTGGCGCCGCGATTTGGAATAGCGCCACGGCGAACCTACATAGACCGCACTCCCATTCTCGAGCGGCAGGTTTCCATGGTTCCGTTTTCCATTCTCGATCTTTCCCCTGTGGCCGAAGGCACGACCATCAGCCAATCCTTTGAGGCGTCGAAGCGTATGGCACAGAAGGCGGAGGAGTTCGGCTATACGCGTTTCTGGATGGCGGAGCATCACGGCATGCCCGGCGTCGCGAGTGCGGCGACGTCTGTCATCCTCGGTCAGATCGGTGCGGTGACGAAGACCATCCGCATCGGCTCGGGTGGCGTCATGCTGCCGAACCATGCGCCGCTCGTCATCGCCGAACAGTTCGGCACGCTGGAAGCCTTGTTTCCCGGCCGCGTCGATCTCGGTCTTGGCCGCGCGCCCGGAACGGACATGCGCACGGCGCAGGCGCTACGGCGCAACCTCGACGCGGGTGCAAATAGTTTCCCCAATGATGTGGTGGAACTGCAGCAGCTTCTCGGCACACCGATCGAAAACCAGGCGATCCTCGCCGTACCCGGCAACGATTCACACATCCCGATCTGGCTGCTCGGCTCCAGCCTCTACAGCGCCCAGCTTGCGGCCATGCTCGGCCTCCCCTTCGCCTTTGCTTCGCATTTTGCGCCTGACATGCTGCTTGATGCTATCGCGATCTATCGCGACCGGTTCCAGCCCTCGTCGGAACTCGACAAGCCCTATGTGATGGTCGGCGTCATGGGCGCGGTTGCTGAGACGGACGAGGAGGCGCAGTATCACTTCACCTCGGCTCAACAGCAGTTCGTCAATCTGCGGCGCAATGTGCGCGGGCCTTTCCCACGGCCGGTCAGGGATAGGGATGCCTTCTGGTCACCGATGGAAAAGATGAATGTCGAGCACACGCTACGCTACGCCGTCGTCGGTTCGCCGGCCACGGCCGAAGTCCAGCTCAATGAATTCCTCAAGGAGACGCAGGCCGATGAGGTCATCATCTCCATGCCGATCCATGATATCGAGGCGCGGTTGAAATCGGTGGAGCTCTTTGCTGGGCTTGGCAACTTCATGCGGGCTGCGGCTTAGCCGCCAGAGCATCCCAGCAAACAAAAACCCGGCGGAATGGCCGGGTTTTTCGATTCAATATCCTGGATGGCTTTAAGCCGAGAGCTTGGCCAGAACTTCTTCGGAGACTTCGAAGTTCGAATAGACGTTCTGGACGTCGTCATCGTCTTCAAGCGAGTCGATCATTTTCAGCAGCGACTGCGCCCTCTCTTCGTCGACCGGTACGTTGTTCTGGGCGCGCCAGACTGCCTTCACGGTATCGGCTTCGCCGAGGGATGCTTCGAGCGCCTTGGCGACTTCGCCGAGGGCTTCGAAGGCGGTGGTGATGTAGTGGCCTTCCTCGTCGGTCTCCACATCATCGGCGCCGGCTTCGATCGCGGCTTCCATGACCTTGTCGGGATCGCCGGCGGACAGCTTGTAGGTGATTTCGCCGACGTGGTCGAAGGAGAAGGAAACCGAGCCGGTTTCGCCGAGTGCGCCGCCGGCCTTGGTGAAGATTGAGCGGACGTTGGAGGCGGTGCGGTTGCGGTTGTCGGTCAGGGCCTCGACGATGATCGCCGTGCCGCCTGGGCCGTAGCCTTCGTAGCGGACCTCGTCGTAGTTCTCCGTATCGGCGCCGGAAGCCTTCTTGATGGCGCGGTCGATATTGTCCTTTGGCATAGACTGGGCCTTGGCGTTCTGGATCGCCAGGCGCAGGCGGGCGTTCATCGTCGGGTCGGGCAGGCCGGCCTTGGCGGCAACGGTGATTTCGCGCGCGAGCTTGGAGAACATTTTCGAGCGCACGGAATCCTGACGGCCCTTACGGTGCATGATGTTTTTAAACTGTGAATGGCCAGCCATGGCACCCCTGTTCACGTCTCATTGTTCGGAATGGGCCGCCTTATAAGATCGGAAAGGGCGATATTCAAGGAAAAAGCAGCTTTTCGATCCTTCCCTGGCGGCGTGGTGGTGGGCGGAACAAAGCCGAGGAGATGACGTTTTCAACCGACAACACCAGCAGGAAAGGAACGGCAATGGCAAGCTTCACTGAAGCCCGGGAACAACCGGCACGTCAGCTCTGGGATCAGATCAACGATATCAATGCCGGCATGCTTGGTCTTTCAGGCATCGATATGCATATGCAGCCGATGGCACCCAACGTCGATCCGACCACCAATACGATCTGGTTCTATACCAAGACGGATGCCGAACTCGTGCAGATGATCAAACCAGGCAGCCGCGCGCATTTCTGCGTCATCGGCAAGAACCATGATTATCATGCCTGCCTGTCCGGGGTTATCGAGGTGCACCCTGATCCCTCGAAAATCGAGGAGTTTTGGAACTCGGTCGTTGCCGCCTGGTACGAAGGTGGCAAGAAGGATCCAAAGCTGACGATGCTCTCCATGCATGTCGATGACGCCGACATCTGGGTCTCGACCGGCAGCAAGCTGAAATTTGGCTGGGAAATTGCCAAGGCCAATTTCGATGAGGAGAAGATGCCTGACGTCGGCATTAAACGGCATCTGCAATTTGCGTGAGCAAACAGGCCCGGCATGGTCCGGGCCTTTTTACTGCACGTCCTTCATCACATAGATCAGAGGCTTTTTCGGCAGCGTGCGCAGCGAAACGGTGATGCTGTTGTCGGGCGCGTAGTTGACGTCGAAACCATTGCCGAACATCGAGATGAAGGCGTTAACCGGCGGGCCGCGGCGAT
The DNA here is from genome assembly GCF_056398305.1 of Rhizobium sp. 01T444. Lineage (NCBI taxonomy): Bacteria > Pseudomonadati > Pseudomonadota > Alphaproteobacteria > Hyphomicrobiales > Rhizobiaceae > Rhizobium > Rhizobium sp. 01T444. Next base: position 77,849 of record NZ_JBFTPD010000032.1, on the reverse strand, counting down.
GCATCGGCAAGATCAGCGACGAGCGCAGCCGCTTGATGACACGGCTCATACTGTCTGCACCCATGGTCAGGCCGCCATCGACCGGCACCATGACCACATCCAGCCTGCCGATTTCAGTGTAATGTGTGTCGGTCAGCTCATAATGCAGGTGGCCGAGATGGCCGATGCAGAGGCCGGCGATCTCGAAGATGAAAATGGAATTTCCGTCCTGCTGCGATCCGCCGAGCCCGTAGCTGAAGCGGATATCCGTCGTCACATTGCGGATATAGGCATCGCCGACGACAAGATTGATCTTCGCCTTGTCGCCGGGAATATCGCTCCAGCCGTGCAGAACATGCTTGATGCCCGGGTCTGGCGTCAGCGTGTAATGCGTCTGATGCGCCTTGTTCATGGTCACGACATCGGGTGTTACCGCGGGTTTGTACCAGCCGTTATAATCGGTGGCGATGACAATGCCGCCGGGTGTGTCGATCTCGAAGGTAGAATGGCCAAGGTAGGTGAATTTAACATCTTCGTCCTCGGACACCGCCGGGATTATCGGCGCCGTAACGGAGAAGCTGGCGAAGGTCGCCTTGGGGATAGTCTGCGCGATAGCCTGGCACTGGCTGACAGGTCTGCGGTTTTCCTGGGCTGCGGCAAGGCGCGGTGCGGTGAAAACCGCTAGGCATGCGATAGCGAGGACAAGACAATGCGGCTTCATGCCACCCCTCCGGCGCTTTCACGAAGCCGCGAAGATGCGGCATGCCGTCGCAGTGGTCCAGCCGGACCATGCTCACAATTGCGTGTTGCAGTGGCCTAGCGCCAGAACTCCGGGATCGTTTCGGCAAGCCGCGGGCCAAGGCGCAGCGGGGCGATCTTTTCGGCCAGACCCGTCGCATCCGAAATTTCCACGCCGACGCCGCAGATGGTGGCGGGACCAGTAGCGGCTTCCATACGGCCCTTCGGCATCTTGGAGATGAAGCGGTTCAGCGGTTCTTCCTTGTCCATGCCGAGCGAGGAATCGTAATCGCCGCACATGCCGGCATCCGACATATAGGCGGTGCCGCCATTCAGGATCTGCGCATCGGCGGTCGGCACATGAGTGTGGGTGCCGACGACGAAGCTGGCGCGGCCATCGACGAAATGGCCGAAGCACTGCTTTTCGCTCGTCGCTTCCGCATGGAAATCGAAGATGATGGCATCGGCCTGCTCCTTCAGCGGGCAGGCGGCAAGGATCGTCTCAGCCGCCTTGAAGGGGTCGTCGAGCTCGGGATGCATGAAGACGCGGCCCATGATGTTGGCGACGAGCACACGCGCGCCGTTGCGCGCATAGAAAAGACCGGAGCCGCGGCCGGGCGTTCCCTGCGGATAATTTGCCGGACGCAGAAACTGGTCATGGCGGCCTGCGAAAGCGACGGCATCCTTCTGGTCCCAGACGTGATTGCCTGTCGTCACCACATCGGCGCCGGCATTGATCGTTTCCAGAAAGATGTCTTCGGTGATGCCGAAGCCGCCGGCGGCGTTTTCGCCATTGACGATGACGAAGTCGAGCTTCAAGTCGGAAACCAGACCGGGCAGGCGGTCCCAGACCGCCGTGCGTCCCGTCTTGCCGACCATGTCACCCAGAAATAGCAGTCGCATTCCCTATCCAATCCGTGAGGTAAAATGGCGCAGGCCGCTTTCCGTCAGGATGGCATCCAGGCTTATGTCATGCGGCTCAGCCGGTACCTCTGCCACTTCCTGGCAGTCAAATGCAATGCCGATCAGCTTCGGCGACAAGCCTTTTTGCCGGAGACGGCCGATTGCACGGTCATAATGGCCGGCGCCGTAGCCGATGCGGTGGCCGCGGGAATCGAAGGCCGACAGCGGCACCAGCATGATTTCGGGGTCGAGGATAGCAGCGTCTTCGCCTGGGCCGACCGTTCCGAAGCCGGTGCCGATCATTGCCGTGCCGTGGACGAGTTCGCGGAAGACGATGGTCTGCTTGTCGATGATTGCGGGCACGCAAAGGCGGGCGCCGCGTCCGCGCCACCGTGCCATCAGCGGCTGCAGATCGGCTTCCGAACGGATCGGCAGAAAACCGGAGATGATCGTGCCGGGTGTAAAAACAATCGCATCGCCGGCATGGGCTGCCATGTCGAGGCTTTTGGCTGCGCGCAGATCCGTCGGGATCGCATCCCTGAGTGCCAGACGCTCAGCGCGCAATTGAGCCTTCAATTCCTTGGGCGTCATCTCAATTCCATATCGTTGTCCGGCGAACATAACCGCTTGCGGCTGATTGCAACAGGTGAAAAGGGTCTATTCCTCGCCTGATTGCGCCTCGTTCTCGATATGGGCATAGGCGAGTTTCAGCATGATTTCCGACGCTTCCATCAATGTCCTGCGCTCTTCCGGTGTCAGGTGGTCGTCCATCGTTTTTTCCAACCAGGCGCGGCGAGCGCCTATGTCCTCGGACAACACCGTGCGGCCGTGAGGAGTGATCGACAGTTCGATCTCGCGGCGGTCGGTCTCGCTACGCATGCGGCTGATCAGCTCGTCGCGCTCAAGGGCCGCGATGATACGGGTGACCGATTGCGGCTGCAGATGTTCTTCCAGGGCCAGCCGCCAGGCGGGCATCGGCCCCAAGCGATGAAGCGTGGCGAGGATCGCAATGGTCGACAGGCTGTGCGGACCTTCGGGGCGCGCAGCCCGCAAGCGGCGGCCGAGCAGCAGGACGGAGCGCAAGATGCGTGTCGCAGGTGCGTCGTGATTACTGGACATATCGTACGCAGTGCGTATTATTTCTTGGATGCCCAATTCCGGGTCTGAGAAACGATTGATGGAAAAGACACTCAATCACGTAGCCGGAGCCTTTCGCTGGTCGACTGAAAAGGAAGTGACGGCGATCGAAATCGCCGTATCGGCGCTTGCCATGGCCGTTCCGGCGCTGCTTGCGGCGAGGGGCCATCATACGGGGCTTGGCCTGATCGGCGGCATGGCGATGAGCGGGACGGTAGCGCATGGCAGACTGAGGACGCAAGCTGCGAGCGCAGGGGCCGCATTGCTGGTCCTAGTGTTTGCGACGGGGCTTGCCTGCGCACTCGGGCGGCTTGGCGGTGCTTGGCAGATGGGCCTGTTGGTGATTGCCGGCATTGCCGGTATCGTCGGCGGTTTCGATCGCGCTGTTGTCGCCGCCTCCATGCGCTTTGTCTTCTATCTCGTCATGGTCGGCGGCATCGTCTCTACCACCACGGCAGATCCGCTGCTCATCTTTGCCATTGTCATCGGCGGCGCACTTTTCGCTGTCGTTCTCCACATGGTGATGGCTGTGGTCGTTGCACATATCCGCCGTCATGCGGCAGAGCCGGTCGAGGATGAACGCAAGCCGAGCGCCGGACAGAAATTCAACAGGCTGTGGCGCTCCCTGACGGAGCCAGCTGGCTGGCAATATCCAGTCCGACTGGTTTCCTGCCTGGGCGCGGTCTCGCTCATCCACCTGTTCTTTCCCGATCACGATGTTCACTGGGCTGCGCTGGCGCTGGTGCTGCTGATCGAGCGGCGGCCGGAACGCTTGCCACTCAAGACGACGCAAAGAGTGATCGGCGTTCTCTTCGGTGTCTTTTGTGCGGGATTGCTGTCGTTTCTTACCTTGCCAGCCTGGGCAGATGTGCTTGTTGTCGCCGTGCTCGGCGGTAGCAGGCCCTTTCTGAGAGCCAGGAATTATCTCGCCTATTCGATGGTGATGACGCCGCTGATGATGATGGCCACGGGAACCGCCGATCATGCCCTGCCGGCTTCCGCGCTGCTGGATAGGCTATTTGCGACTGTCTTTGCCGCCTGCCTTGTGCTGCTCGTCAACCAGGCAACGATCCATTTTCTGCCGCAGACGGCCGCGCCTAAGGCTTAGACGACGATGCTCGAGGGAATGGTCGCCGTCGGCACGGCAGCCGACAGGCCGGTCACGGCTGATTGTGCTGTTCCGATTGCACCTTCGGCGGCGGCGTCGCGGTTCTTCTCGCGCAGATCGCGCATGGCCTTTTCGAGGATCTGCTTCAGCTCGCGGACGACGGACTTGAACTCTTCCATCGTCTTGCGGTCATCGGCGGAAATTGCCGACGACTTCGGACCGTCTTCGACGATTTCCTGATAGGCCTTGCGGGCATGAGCCGCACCGTCTGTTTCCGCCGTGTCCGTGCCGTCTTCCACTGCTTCCGTTGTCGTTTCGGCACCCTGCGTTGCCTCGGTTGAAGCCGTTGCATCGCTTGCGACAACGTCGGCCGTTGCATTGGTGGTGGCATCGGTCGTCGCGGCGGTGGAAGCTGATATGGCTGCTGTGCTGGTCGCAGCACTTGCATCGGAAGAGCCGCCGGTTGCAACGGCCGAGGCAAATTCGGAGGCCGCGGCGCCAACCTTACGTGCGAGTTCGGCGGCGAGACGCGCAATCACTTCAGGCGGGAAGCCCGCCGTCTTCAGCGCCTGAAGCTCCTGCTTGGCTTCTTCGAGCTTGCGCTGGGCGCGGCTCTTCGCATCGTCGGCGGAGCTTGCCAGCGAATTACGCACCTGTTCCAGCGCCAGCGACTGCCGCTGGATCTTCAATACGCCGGTATCGGGCTCGTTGCTCGTGGACGAAACGCCGGATTGTGCCGGCTGAGTGCCGCGCAGAAGGGTGGACGCCGAAACGGTTGCGAGCTGCATAATATACCCCCGATTACATTTGGGGCGCACTCTGCCAGATCAGACTTGCGTGGAACTGGGGCGCGGAACCCCTTGTTTCCCAGCCAATCGCTGCATCGTTTGTTCGAAAAGGGGCATGCCACCGGGCTTCCAGCCGAGCGCGCGGATCTTACTCGTGTTCATGGTGCAAAGCTCTGCCTTGTCCGCTGCTTCGGGCAGCGGGAAGGGACAGTCGACGTGATGGCGGATCGGCGAAAGGATATCCCTCGTATCGACGGCGATATCCGAAACGTTGAAGACCTCGCCGGAGATTCGGGCACTTTCCGTTTCCAGCATCAGCCGCACGACACGGCCGAGATCGCGTCCATGCACCTCGGTTCCCGCACGTGGGGAAACAGGCTGGCCGCTCAGATAGTCGTCGATCAGTCGATCCCATTTGTTTGGGGACCGGTCACCGTAAAMGCCTGTTGCCCGCAGGCTTGCTCCTGCAAAGCCTGGGCCGGAAAGATGGGCGAGCGCCCGCTCCGCATCAAGCTTGACCTGTCCGTAAAGGGTTTCCGGCGTGGCGGGCATGGTTTCGAAAAGCTCGGTGCCTGGTGCAGGCTCGCCGTAAGCGGCACGGCTGGACATGAAGATGCAACGGCGGGTGCCTGCGCGCTTTGCCTCCTCGAAGAGTTTCACTGTACCATCGAGATTCAGGCGGTGAAACGCCTTTGGATCATCGCCTTCGCCGCCGCGGTATTTTCCTTCGATGTGACTGAAGGCGGCGTGCACGAAAAAATAGGCATCATCGAAGGCGCCGATATCGTCCTCGTCCGGATCGAGCGAAAGCGGGGCGAAATCGACCGGACGAGAGAAGGACTGGGGGAGCGGCGCCCGCCGTCCGCCGATAATCACCTGATATCCGGCAGAAAGCAGCTCTTCGACGATATAACGTCCGACGATACCCGTTCCGCCTGATACCAGTACTTTCATGCCGCCTCATCCGGATTGGCCAGAGATGCAATCTCCGGCACGTGGCCGCCAATATGAAAACAATGCCACAAATCGATCAAAGGTTGTAGCCTCGCTGCCTTGGGATGATCTTTTTCCCAAGGTTTTTCATACTGATAGTGCAGGATAGAAATGCTCTTCCAATCCCACAGGGCCGGCATCGTGAACCAGACATATTGCAGCATGTTGAAATAGACCGGCAGACCATGCCAATTGGGGAAGAACGTCTCGAGGAAGGTCTGGTCTGTGCGCCGCCAGAAGATGTCGGGCTGATCCAGAACTGCAAGCATCTGCCGGAAGGTCTCTTGCGAAGGGYGGGCAACGAAGACGCCGGAGTTCATGCGGTGGAAGTCGGCAAGGCTTTCATAGACATTCGGCGCCGCGGAGAATTCCGGGTAGGCGAAGAGCTTGTCGACATTCTTCAAGACGATCGCATCGGCATCGATGAAAACGCAGCGCTCATATTCGACAAGCTGCCAGAGGCGGAGCTTGCAGAAATTGTCGAGCGGCGAATGAAAGGTCGGCTTGCGGCCTTTGGTGAAAGGTGCTGCGGAGTGGAGATTGCCGCGCGCATGCCGCTCGTTGAAAGCATCCGACAACGGCAGATGCTCGACTTCGATCAGCCGGCAGCCGAGAGCGTTCAGCGGGGCGAGGGTGGCCGCGTCGACTCCGCCGGTATGCAGAATGACGATGGAGGCGTCCGTGCCGGTGCGACGCAGCGAGTTTGCCAGTGCCGTCGCGCCCATGGCGTAATCGGCGTTGGTGACGAGAGTGACGTAGGCGAAGTGCGGGGCAGGGGTCATGGATGCGGGGTACTTTCCTGAACGGCCTCGCTCCGGCAAGGCCGTTGCTTCGAGAAGAAAGCACCACTCATGATACGGACTTCAGCCGCTTGCCTTCCGGGTCGTGATTAATTGTCGCGGCGATATCCTTCGTCCAGGCGGAGACGGCCGGGACGCGAGAGCGGTCGACACGGTAAGCGAATTTCTTGGCGACTTCGACGATTTCGTCGAGCAGGCCTGCCTTCAGGGTAATCGGATCGAGGCCGAGGCTGAGGAACTTGTCGTTCCTGACGACCAGATCGTTTTCGGCAGCTTCCTTGCGCGGATTGGGCAGCCAGACGACTTCGGAACCAGCCATCTTGGCGATCATCTCGGCGAGATCGCGCACGCGATGGGTCTCCGTCATCTGGTTGAAGATCTCGACGCGTGAGCCGCGCGGGGGGGGATTCTTGAGTGCCAGTTCGATGCAGCGGACGGAATCCTGGATATGGATAAAGGCGCGCGTCTGGCCACCGGTGCCGTGGACGGTCAGCGGATAGCCGATGGCGGCCTGAATGAGGAACCGGTTCAGCACCGTGCCGTAGTCGCCGTCATAATCGAAGCGGTTGATGAGCTGTGGATGGCGGCGCGTCTGTTCAGTATGCGTGCCCCACACGATGCCTTGATGCAGATCAGTGATCCTAAGGCTGTCATTCTTGGCATAGAACTGGAAGAGCAGCTGATCCAGGCACTTGGTCATGTGGTAGATCGAGCCGGGATTGGATGGATAGAGAATCTCCTGGGAGGCAGTTTCGCCATCCATCGTCTCGATGCCGACAGGCAGATAACCTTCCGGGATGGCGGCGCCGACCGTCGAATAGCCATAGACGCCCATGGTGCCGAGGTGGACCAGATGCGCATCGAGCTGCAACTCGACCAAAGCATTCAGGAGATTATGCGTGGCGCTAACATTGTTGTTAACAGTGTAATTCTTGTGCCGGTCGCTCTTCATCGAGTAGGGCGCAGCGCGCTGCTCGGCGAAATGGATGATCGCATCCGGCCGGTTTTCCGCGAGCCACTTCTTCAGGAGCTCGTAGTCCCGAGCGAGGTCGATCAGATTGAAATGAATGCGGCGGCCGGTCTCGGCATGCCAGATGCGGGTGCGCTCCTGAATGGAGTCCATCGGCGTCAGCGACTGGACACCGAGCTCGGTGTCGATCCAGCGGCGGGAGAGATTGTCGAGGATGTGGATGTCATGCCCGGCATCGGAGAGATGCAGCGAGGTTGGCCAACCGATGAAACCGTCTCCACCCATCACCGCAATCTTCATGCCACTGGCTCCTCATCGGTTGTTTTCCATCGGGATAATTAGGAAATATGACAATTGTTCAATGCTTGCCTGTCGAGAAGTGTTGCGTCAAAGAGGGCCGGAAAGTTTGGAGAAAATTATGGCGGAACACGGTTTTTCTATTTCCGGCGAGCTCACCGACGTGGGGCATCGACTCGTCCAGCGGGTCTATTATGAAGATACGGATTTCTCCGGTCTGGTCTATCACGCACGCTATCTGCATTTCCTCGAACGGGGCCGCACCGACTACCTGCGCTGTCTCGGTGTGGAGCAGCGAGAGCTCGTGAATGCGGACGAGGAAGGACTCGTCTTCGTCGTTCATCGCATGGAGATCGACTTCAAAAGCCCGGCCCGCATGGACAACATTTTGACCGTGATCACACACACCGAAAAGGCCGGCGGCGCGAAGATGGTGCTCAACCAGGAAATCCGCCGCGACGATACGCTGCTGATCGCTGCCAAGGTGATCATCGCCGTGATCAATGCCAAGGGTAGGCCGCGCCGGCTGCCGGAGGCACTGGCAAGGCAAATGCTCATTCCCGAAAGCTGAAAACAGCCGGGATATGCCTGCGTTTCCTGCGTCAAACTGCTGGAATCGAGGGCTTGTAAAAACTTGAATTTTATGTGAAGGAATTGCTGCGCTGCAAGATGAGCGCTGTGTTCAGCAACCGGACAATGTTCCGGTCAAGTTATCCAGGAACAAAATCTCCCGCGACATTCCCGCTGTCATAGTCTGGCACTAACGATCTATTAACCATAATGGTGTCTTACTTGCGGAGTCGGAGTTTGTGCGACGCACGCCTTCCTTTGACCAAATTTGACGGCAAGAAGGCGGAAGAAGAGCTTGGAAGCTTGACCAGGGCTTTGGGCGGCGGCCGCCAGACATTCTTGCGTGATCACTTCGTGCCGCCCGGTCAAGCGCCGGGCGTTTGGATTCGGGGATTTTGGATCTATGGAACAAGTAGGATTGGCAGCAGCCACGACCGACGTCAGCCTCTGGTCGCTTTTCATGCAGGCCGGCATCGTCGTCAAGCTGGTCATGCTCGGCCTTATCGCCGCTTCGGTGTGGACCTGGGCTATCGTCATTGACAAATATCTGGCCTATGGCCGCGCCCGTCGCCAGTTCGACAAGTTCGAACAGGTCTTCTGGTCTGGCCAGTCGCTGGAAGAACTCTACCGGACGCTTTCCGAGCGCAACAACACCGGTCTTGCGGCGATCTTCGTCGCGGCGATGCGCGAATGGAAGAAGTCCTTCGAGCGCGGCGCACGTTCGCCGATCGGCCTGCAGATGCGTATCGATCGCGCCATGGACGTGACGCTCGCCCGCGAATCCGAATTTCTCTCTGCCCGCCTCGGGTCGCTGGCGACGATCGGCTCGGCCGGTCCGTTCATCGGCCTCTTCGGTACGGTTGTCGGTATCATGACCTCGTTCCAGGCGATCGCCGGTTCGAAGTCGACCAACCTCGCGGTCGTCGCACCCGGTATCGCGGAAGCGCTTCTTGCGACCGCCATCGGCCTCGTCGCCGCTATCCCGGCGGTTATCGCCTACAACAAGTTCTCCGCCGACGCGGGCAAGCTCTCGGGTCGCATGGAAGGCTTTGCGGATGAATTCTCAGCCATCCTTTCGCGCCAGATCGACGAGAAGCTGCAGCCGCGCCAGGCTGCGCAGTAACGGAGTAGACGATCATGGGTATGGCTGTAGGCGGCAATAGCGGAGGGGGCGGCGGACGCCGCCGCCGTGGTAGCCGCAACAAGGGTGTGATCTCCGAAATCAACGTGACGCCGCTCGTCGACGTCATGCTGGTGCTTCTCATCATTTTCATGGTGGCGGCCCCGATGATGACGGTCGGCGTTCCGATCGATCTGCCGGAAACGCAGGCCAAGGCACTGAATTCTGAGACGCAGCCGATCACGATCTCGGTCAAGAACAGCGGCGAAGTCTATCTGCAGGAAACGCCGATCCCGGCCGAAGAAATTGCTGCAAAGCTGGAGGCGATCGCCACTACTGGCTACAACGAGCGCATCTTCGTGCGCGGTGATGCGACGGCGCCTTATGGCGTGATTGCTGACGTCATGGCCCGCATCCAGGGCGCAGGCTTCAAGAATATCGGCCTCGTGACGCAGCAGAAGAAGGACCAGTAACGCTCAAGATGAAGACCAGCGTCGTCACATCTGCGGTTCTGCACGGGCTGGTGCTTACCTGGGCGCTGGTGTCGCTCGGCGCGCCGGAATCCTTCAAGGTGGAGGATTTCGAGGCGATGCCGGTCGACCTCGTGCCGGTGGAATCCATCACGCAGATGCAGCAGGGCGACAAGAAGGCTCCGAAGAAGGAGACGTCTGCGCCTGTACCGACGACACGGCCGCCGATCCCGCAGCCGGCCGAAAATGCCGGCGACAACAAAGTCGACCTGAAGACGCCGCCTCTGCCGAACGCCAAGCCGACCAACACCGATGCGGCCGCTGCCAATTCCAGCGACAAGCCGCAGCCGCAGATCGATCCGAAGCCGAACGACGTCAAGGAAGTCAACAAGGAAGAAACCGACGTCGAGCAGCCGAAGGAAGTCGCTTCCATTCCGCAGACCAAGCCGGTGGACGTGACGCCACCGAAGCCCGAGGAAAAGCCGCCGGAAGAACAGGCCAAGCCTGCCGAACCGCCGAAGCCGGATACCGAGGCCTTGCCGGATAACGTTCCGACGCCGGTCGTCAAGCCGCAGGCAAAGCCGCCGGAACCGAAGGCTGCCGAAAAGCCGCCTGAGAAGCCTCAGGAGCAGCCGAAGACGGCCGAGAAGCCGACGGACAAGAAGAAAGCCGACAAAAAGCAGGAAGTGGCGAAATCTGCCTCCTCGATGAAGAGCGACTTCAATGCGGACGAGATCTCCGCTCTGTTGAACAAGACCGATCCTTCCGCCGGCGGCGCCAAGCGTTCGACACAGGAAGCGTCGCTAGGCGCGAAGAAGAGCAATGGCGGTGCCAAACTTAGCCAGAGCGAGGTCGACGCAGTACGCGGTCAAATCTCCGGTAATTGGTCGGTTGTTTCGGGGTTGGCGGGCGCGGGCGACGTTCATCTTCAGGTTCGTTTCCAGCTTGATCAGGCCGGAAATGTCGTTGGCGATCCAGAGGTCATTGCCACAGGAGGCCCCGATGCAACACGCCAGGCTCTCAAGAGCAGCGTGTATCGTGCTGTCATGAAATCGTCTCCTCTCAAGAATCTGCCCGCAGACAAGTATGAGGGGGACAACGGTTGGAACGAGATGGTTCTCAACTTCGACGCGAGCGATTTTGGAATCTGATGCTGGCAAACCTGTCCCACGGCAACAAGCACCTTGCAGCCGCCGCCATGCTCGCCGCGGCGCTCGGCTTTGCGCTTGCCGGGCCGGCGCAACCGGCCAGGGCGGCAACTTCCGATGAGCCCGCAGTGGCCATTCGCGAAGCCGTTGCGGCTCATTTCAACATTCCCCCGGATCTGCTTCAGGGTGGGAAAGTCCTGATCACCGTTCACATGAACCTCGACAGGACCGGCGCTATCGTTGGTTCGCCAGCGGTCGCCGCGACCGGCGGCACGGAGGCGGCCCGCAAGGGGTTCTCTGCTGCAGCGCTTCGTGCCGTGGTGGTTGCGTCGCCCTTCACGATGCTTCCGAAAGACAAATACGAATCCTGGAAAGAAGTCGTCCTGCGCTTCGAACCCGGCGATCCGACTCCATAGATGCTGAAAGGCTGTTTGGTATGACAAAGTGTTCCTTCTTCCGCGCCATCATGGTCGCTGCCGGTCTGATGACTGCGGCCGCCTTTGCGACGCCAGCCAACGCCCTTGTTGAGATCAACATCAACAAGGGTAACGTTCAGCCGCTGCCCATTGCGGTGACGGACTTCCTGCAGGGCAACATGGGTGCGCAGGTTTCTCAGGTCATCGCGGCGGATCTTCAGCGCTCCGGTCTGTTTGCGCCGGTCAATAAGACGGCCTTCATCGAAAAGATCTCCAACCCCGATGCCTCGCCGCGCTTCGAAGATTGGAAAGTCATCAATGCGCAAGCGCTGGTCACCGGTCGTGTCACCCAGGAAGCGGATGGTCGCCTTCGCGCCGAATTCCGTCTCTGGGATACTTTCGCCGGCCAGCAGATGACCGGCCAGCAGTTCTACACGCAGCCTGAGAATTGGCGGCGCGTCGCCCATATCATCGCTGACGCGATCTACAAGCAGATCACCGGCGAGGAGGGCTATTTCGACACCCGTGTCGTCTTCGTTTCCGAATCCGGCCCCAAGCAGCAGCGCAAGCGCCAACTGGCGATTATGGACCAGGACGGCTTCAACGTGCGCATGCTGACCGACGGCAGCGACCTCGTGTTGACGCCGCGCTTCTCGCCGAACCGGCAGGAAGTCACCTACATGTCCTTCGCCAACCAGCAGCCGCGCGTCTATCTGCTGCAGCTCGAAACCGGACAGCGCGAAGTTGTCGGCAACTTCCCGGGCATGACTTTCTCGCCGCGCTTTTCTCCTGATGGCCAGAAGGTCATCATGAGCCTGCAGCAGGAAGGCAACTCGAACATCTACACGATGGACCTGCGTTCGCGCACGACGACCCGTCTGACATCCACGGCTGCGATCGATACGTCACCCTCCTATTCTCCTGACGGCAATCGCATCGCCTTCGAAAGTGACCGCGGCGGACAGTCGCAGATCTATGTCATGAATGCCGACGGTTCGGGCCAGACCCGTATTTCCTTCGGCGATGGCCGTTACTCCACGCCGGTCTGGTCGCCGCGTGGCGATCTGATCGCTTTCACCAAGCAGTCGGGCGGCAAATTCTCGATCGGCGTCATGAAGCCGGATGGTTCTGGCGAACGCATTTTGACGACCGGTTTCCACAATGAAGGCCCGACCTGGGCGCCGAATGGCCGCGTCATCATGTTCTTTCGCCAGGCAGCAGGTGCGGGCGGTCCGCAGCTCTATTCGATCGACCTGACTGGCTACAATGAACAGGCCATCAAGACGCCTGCCTACGGCTCGGACCCGGCCTGGTCGCCGCTTCTGGAGTAGTGGAGGGGAAGAATATCGCCTTCATGTCGCCGCAAAGTCCTGAAAATGGGCGATGCAGGGACAAATCAACGAATCGTTAACCATAATCTTTGATGGCCGGTTAACCGAGTGCGGTTACTGTCCGGAAACCCTGATTGAAGTCGCAAGGAGACCCGGCCATGAGCCGAATTCACACCCCGGCAATGAGCCGCATGCAGAATTTCGCCCGTAACCCCGTCATGATCGCGCTTGTCGCCGGCCTTGCTCTCGCAAGCTGCGCCAAGAAGAACGTGCCGAACAGTGCCGGCGAGCTCGGCCTCGGTGCAGGTGCGGCAACACCTGGCTCCACCCAGGACTTCACGGTCAATGTCGGCGACCGCATCTTCTTTGATACCGACTCCACTTCGATCCGCGCCGATGCTGCCCAGACGCTCGACCGTCAGGCTCAGTGGCTCGGTCGCTACCCGAACTACCAGATCACGGTCGAAGGCCATGCCGACGAGCGCGGCACGCGCGAATATAACCTCGCTCTCGGCGCTCGCCGCGCTGCAGCCGCCAAGGATTATCTCGCTTCGCGCGGCGTTCCGGCCCAGCGCATGAAGACGATCTCCTACGGCAAGGAACGTCCGGTCGCCGTCTGCGACGACATTTCCTGCTGGTCGCAGAACCGCCGTGCCGTCACCGTTCTCGGCGGCGCAGGCATGTAATTCACGGCAAAAGCCGGAATTTGACGAGGCGGCTCCTTGCGGGCCGCCTTTCTTTTTGACCACACTTTGGCCAGACTCCGTTGCTTTTTGAGAGCAATTGGAAAAATCTCCTGTCGTGCCATCGGGGCGCGAAGAATCACTGGGACAGGACGATACAAATGAAGAAACTAGTCGTGGCAGGCATGCTGTGCCTTGCGGCCGTGACCGGGAGCGAGCGAGCGGCATATTCCGCTTCGTTCTTCGGCTTGCACATCGGCGGCCAATCCGCGCAACAAAGCCAGACGGCAGCGCCTGTTGTCAAGGTGCAGGGCAGCGACGCGGAAATCCGCATCCAGCAGATGGAAGACCAGATGCGGCAATTGAACGGCCGTATCGAGGAGATGAGCTATCAGCTTCTCCAGATGCAGGAGACAATCCGCAAGCAGCAGGAAGACAATGAATTCCGCTTCCAGCAGCTCGAAAAAACCGGAGGCGGCGCAGGAGCCGGCGGTGCTGCCAAGACGCCGGTGAAGAAGAGTGAAGCGGACGTCGCTCCACCGGCATCAGGCGGTGGCGATGATATCGCGAAGGTCATTCAAGCCCCGCGGGGAGCCGAAACGGCTCCCTCCACCGGCGTGCCGGCCAATGAAGGCCTCGGCCAGCCGCCGCGCGAGCTGGGCTCCATGGATTTCGACCAGAACGGCAATCCTGTCGGCAATTCCATGAACCAGAATGCGACGGTCGGTTCCGCACCGCTGCCGGATGCGGCCGCGCCGCAGCAGACCGCTTCGCTCGGCAGCGAGTCCGACCAGTACAAGGCGGCCTATGGCCATGTGCTTTCCGGCGACTACGCTACGGCAGAGCAGGAATTCACGCAGTACATCTCCCGTTATCCGAACAGCTCGCGTGCTCCAGATGCCAATTTCTGGCTTGGCGAAGCGCTTTATTCGCAGGGCAAGTTCAACGAATCGGCCAAGACTTTCCTGAATGCCCATCAAAAATACGGCACATCCGAAAAGGCGCCCGAGATGCTGCTGAAGCTCGGCATGTCGCTTGCCGCACTGGACAATACCGATACTGCCTGCGCCACCCTGCGCGAGGTCAGCAAGCGGTATCCGAAAGCCTCCCGTGCCGTCATAAACAAGGTCGCGAGCGAACAGAAGCGTCTCGCCTGCTAGGGTCTTCCGGTTTGTTTCCGGAAGATCCGATTTCTCCCGAGGCGGCAATCGACCGTTTCCTCGCTTCGCTGAAGACACCCGTGCGCATTCTTGTCGCGATCTCAGGCGGAAGCGATTCCAGTGGCCTGCTCCTGCTGCTCCATGAAGCGCTGAAGGCCGCATCCCATCTTTCCATTTCCCTTTGTGCTGCGACGGTCGACCATGCGCTGCGCCGCGAATCTGCGGATGAGGCCGGCCGGGTCGCAACTCTCTGCGCATCAATGGGCATCGCGCACCGGACGATGGTCTGGCAGGGGGAAAAGCCGAACACCGGTATCTTGGCGGCTGCACGCGAGGCACGCTACGGTCTTCTTGCCGAGGCGGCGGAAGCCTTCGATGCTGATCTCATGGTGACAGGACATACGCTGGACGATCAGCGCGAAACGCTGCACATGCGTGGAATGCGGACGGAGCAGATTTCGACCGGTATCGCGGATGCGGTGCTGTTCGACCGGCATTTCTGGATCCTGCGGCCGCTCCTTTTTTCCACCCGGGCAGATATCCGTCGCTTCCTGACCGCGCGAAGCGTGGCGTGGATCGACGATCCCAGCAACGAAGATGTGAAATACGAGCGTGTGCGGACGCGCCGGCAGCTTTCCGTTGAGGGCGCTGCCGAGACGGATATCTGTCGTGCTTGGGAAGAGCGGCTGGCTCTTTCTTCTGATGGAGCCGAATGGCTGCATCGCCATTTCAGGCTTCATGGCGGTTTACTCGGGCAGGTGATGCCCGGTGGGTTGAAGCAGGATCGCAGAGTTCTTGATTATGCGCTTGGCCGTCTGACGGCGGTTTTTGGCGGGCAGTCGTTTGTGCCGGGAAGGAAACAGATGGAGCGGCTTCTTGCATTCGCCACAGGTGGCAAGTCGGGGCGAATGACTGTCGGCCGTGTGGTATTCGATTTTCGGCGTGACGGGCTCTATCTGGCACGTGAGAGCCGCGGAATCCTGCCTCTGGTGCTTCGGTCGGGAGAAGCCGGCGTTTGGGATGGAAGATTTGAAGCGAGAAACAGGTCGTCAGAGACCGTAGAAATTACGACACGCGCCGGCTTGGCGAATGAGGCAACAATGCGTAAAGGGTCTTCCGCGCCCGACTTAGGCTCGCCGGATTCCCATGACAGGCAGGACAAGGGGGATTGGAGTCAGGGTCTTCCCAAGGCGGCGTGGAAACGGGCTGCGGCTTCTGGGCCGGCCATATCCGCAGGGCAAGGGCTTTTATTGCCGGAATTCGCCCGATCCGTCGATTTGACGCCCCATTTTGCAGCCTTCGACCGCTTTTTGACACGATTTGATTTCACCTTTGCCGAGAGGCTTTCGGCAGTTTTCTCAAGGGCGCCCTATGCGGAGCCGCCTTTAAGAAGTATTGACGGAAAAACGATCTGACAGAGTGGATCGCCTTGGCAATGGCCTGGCGCAACCCTATGTTAGAGACCAAATATGACGGCCGCCATGAGGCGACTGTCCAGTGCTGGGGAGTTCAATGAACCCTAACTTACGTAATTTCGCCTTGTGGGCGATCATAGCGCTTCTGCTGATCGCCCTCTTCAGTATGTTCCAGACGGCTCCGGCGCAGACGGGTTCGCGTGAAGTTCCTTATTCGCAGTTCCTGCGTGAGGTCGATGCGGGCCGCGTGAAGGATGTCGTGGTCACCGGTAACAGGCTGACCGGAACATATCTGGAGAATAACAATACCTTCCAGACCTATTCGCCTGTGATCGACGACAATCTGCTGGAGCGCCTGCAATCCAAGAATGTCGCTGTCACTGCGCGCCCGGAAACCGATGGTTCCTCCGGCTTCCTGAGCTATCTCGGAACGTTGCTGCCGATGCTCTTGATCCTCGGCGTCTGGCTGTTCTTCATGCGGCAGATGCAGGGCGGTTCGCGCGGCGCGATGGGCTTCGGCAAGTCCAAGGCCAAGCTTCTGACCGAGGCGCATGGCCGCGTGACCTTCGATGACGTTGCCGGCGTTGACGAAGCCAAGCAGGACCTGGAAGAGATCGTCGAGTTCCTGCGCGACCCGCAGAAGTTCCAGCGCCTCGGCGGCAAGATCCCGCGCGGCGTGCTGCTTGTCGGCCCTCCGGGTACCGGTAAGACGCTGCTCGCCCGCTCGGTTGCCGGCGAAGCCAACGTGCCGTTCTTCACCATTTCCGGTTCGGACTTTGTTGAAATGTTCGTCGGTGTCGGTGCAAGCCGCGTCCGCGACATGTTCGAGCAGGCGAAGAAGAATGCACCCTGCATCATTTTCATCGACGAAATCGACGCGGTCGGTCGCCATCGTGGCGCCGGTCTCGGCGGCGGTAACGATGAACGCGAACAGACGCTGAACCAACTCCTCGTCGAGATGGACGGTTTCGAAGCCAATGAAGGTATCATCCTGATCGCCGCGACCAACCGTCCTGACGTTCTCGATCCGGCGCTGCTGCGTCCGGGCCGTTTCGACCGCCAGGTCGTCGTTCCGAACCCTGACATCGTCGGCCGCGAACGCATCCTGAAGGTTCATGCCCGCAACGTTCCGCTGGCACCGAATGTCGATCTCAAGGTTCTGGCTCGCGGTACGCCCGGTTTCTCCGGTGCGGACCTGATGAACCTCGTCAACGAAGCTGCCCTCATGGCCGCCCGCCGCAACAAGCGTGTCGTGACCATGCAGGAATTCGAAGACGCCAAGGACAAGATCATGATGGGTGCGGAGCGCCGCTCTTCGGCGATGACCGAAGCGGAAAAGAAGCTCACCGCCTATCACGAGGCCGGTCACGCCATCACGGCGCTGAACGTCGCCGTCGCCGATCCGCTGCACAAGGCAACGATCATTCCGCGTGGCCGTGCGCTCGGCATGGTCATGCAGCTTCCCGAGGGCGACYGCTACTCGATGAGCTACAAGTGGATGATTTCGCGCCTCTGCATCATGATGGGCGGCCGCGTTGCCGAAGAATTGACCTTCGGGAAGGAAAACATCACTTCCGGTGCTTCCTCCGACATCGAGCAGGCGACCAAGCTTGCCCGTGCGATGGTCACCCAATGGGGCTTCTCCGACGAGCTCGGCCAGGTTGCCTATGGCGAGAACCAGCAGGAGGTCTTCCTCGGTCATTCTGTTTCGCAGTCGAAGAACGTCTCCGAAGCGACCGCGCAGAAGATCGACAACGAAGTGCGCCGCCTGATCGACGAAGCCTATACGCAGGCTCGCACGATCCTGACGGAAAAGCATGACGAGTTCGTCGCTCTCGCCGAAGGGCTGCTCGAATACGAGACGCTGACCGGCGAAGAGATCAAGGCTCTGATCCGTGGCGAAAAGCCTGCGCGCGATCTTGGCGATGATTCGCCTCCGAGCCGCGGCTCGGCCGTGCCGAAGGCCGGTGCGCGCCCTGCTTCCAAGGGTGATGAACCGGAGGGTGGGCTGGAGCCGCAGCCTCACTGAAATTGAACAGGAATTTGCCTAAAGGGCCGGATTTCCACAGGGAATCCGGCCCTTTTAATATTAGTAACAGGATATAATCAGTTTTCTTGGTAATTTACGTGCCGGATACGCGGTTTTGTGGCATTCCGCTGACTAAAGACAAGTCTGAATCAAGGTTTCGGGCGCAGCACCAATCTTTGAAGCCGGATTCTTGCTTGAGGAATGCCTAAGCTTCTACGGCGCGCGGAAAGCGCAGGAGTGCATATGAAAAGACGCTATTTTGGGACGGACGGCATCCGAGGCCAAGCCAATATCTTCCCCATGACGCCGGATCTCGCGATGCGGGTCGGCATAGCTGCAGGAACGATCTTCCGTAACGGCGCCCACCGTCATCGTGTGGTGATCGGCAAGGACACGCGCCTGTCGGGATACATGCTGGAGAATGCCCTCGTGGCCGGCTTTACCGCGGCGGGACTGGACGTGTTCCTGCTCGGTCCTATTCCGACACCTGCGGTTGCCATGCTGACGCGTTCGCTGCGATGCGATATCGGCGTGATGATTTCGGCCTCGCACAATCCGTTCCAAGATAACGGTATCAAACTTTTCGGTCCTGATGGTTACAAGCTCTCCGATGACATCGAAGCGCAAATCGAGGACCTGCTGGACAAGGATCTATCGGGACAGCTTGCCAAGGCTGAGGAAATCGGCCGAGCCAAGCGCGTCGATGGCGATATCTACCGCTATCTCGAGCACGTCAAACGCACCTTGCCGCGCGACGTGACCTTGCAGGGCCTGCGCGTCGCGGTCGACTGCGCCAACGGTGCGGCCTACAAGGTGGCGCCTGCCGTTCTGTGGGAGCTCGGCGCCGACGTGGTGACGATCGGCAACGATCCGAACGGCACGAACATCAACCTGAATTGCGGCTCTACCAGCCCGGTCGCCCTGCAGAAGAAGGTCGACGAGGTGCGCGCCGATATCGGCATTGCGCTCGATGGCGATGCGGACCGCGTCATCATTGTCGATGAAAACGGCTCGATCGTCGATGGCGATCAGCTGATGGCCGTCATCGCCGAAAGCTGGGCAGAGAGCCAGCAGCTGCGCGGCAACGGCATCGTTGCGACTGTCATGTCCAATCTCGGCCTCGAGCGCTTCCTTGAGGATAAGGGCCTCGGACTTGCCCGCACGAAGGTCGGCGACCGTTACGTCGTCGAACATATGCGCCAGCACAATTACAATGTCGGCGGCGAGCAGTCCGGCCATATCGTGCTTTCGGATTACGGCACAACAGGCGACGGTCTCGTTGCCGCCCTGCAGATTCTGGCGGCAGTCAAGCGTACCGGCAAAACGGTCAGCGAAATCTGCCGCCGCTTCGAGCCAGTGCCGCAGCTTCTGCGCAATGTCCGCATTACCGGCGGCAAGCCGCTGGAGGATCTGCAGGTGGTCAAGGCGATTGCCGATGCGGAAGCCGAGCTTTCCAAGAATGGCCGCCTCGTCATCCGTCCCTCCGGCACCGAGCCGCTGATCCGCGTCATGGCGGAAGGCGACGACCGGGCGCAGATCGAGCGTATCGTCAACGATCTCATCGGCACGATTTCGAGCGTACGCAGCGCCGCCTGAAAGCGCCGCAAAAAGGATTGAAAGCCGGCCTCGTGCCGGCTTTTTATTGGCGTTGCGCGAGCCAGACCGTGTGATTGCCGCAGGCCGGGTCTTCAGCCTTGTGGGCGACGACTGTAAAGCCGTGTTCGGTGAGCAGGGCGCGATATTCATCCGGGCTGAGGCTGCTGTGATAAAGTGGTTCACCGACGAAAACGCCCATAGCTTCGCCATGTGCCGGTCCGCTGGTGAACATCAGCGCCGTTCCCGGCTCCGAATGCGCACGAAACAACGAGAACATGCGCCGCTGATTCTCGAAGGGCAGGTGGAAGAAACTGTCCCAGGCAATCAGCCCATCGAAACTTCTGCCAAGCGAGAGGCGGCGCATATCTGCGACCTGCCAGTCGGAGTTTGGAAAGCGCGTCCGGCACATGTCGATCAGGCTGGGTGAGGAATCGATGCCGGTCACTGCGTGGCCGCTTTCGATGAAATGACGCGCGAGAGGCTCGCCGGAACCGCAGCCGATATCGAGGATTGACCCGCCTTGCGGGATCAGTGCGGTGAAGCGATCCAGCCAGCTCCGTTCAAAAAGGGTCTTGCCGCGGCTTGAATCCCAGACTTTGGCATGCCGTTCGTAGAGATCGGTAATGGTATCGGCGGCCTGCCTGTTGCTGTTCTGCATACGCTTGCTGATCCTCTGTGGAAAAATCTTCGATTTGTCTTTAGCGGTTCGATCCCGGAGGATCATGTGGGGTGATGCGGTTTGCTCGTCTTTGCTCATCCGTCGTTCGCAAGCGTGAACGTTCGCCGGGCTTTTTATTCGTTGTCTTCCCGATTTGGGAAGTCGAGACGGGCAGATTACTTTTCGAAACATGTTCTGGCGTGAATATTCGCATTACTTCTTATGGTTAAGCAGCTTTTAACGTTTCCGATTCATTATCCATAAAAAGCATATCCGTTTTGGCGGCCTGCAACGCGCCGACGCAACCGACTGGAGTGAATCCATGAAACGAACTTTGTCCGGTATCTTCGCCGCGCTGTTGATCGCGTCGAATGCCTATTCTGCCGATCTTGCTCCGGTCGAACCCATTCCGGAACAGCCCCCGGAAGTCGCCGTCAGCGAATCGACCGGCTGGTATCTGCGCGGTGATGTCGGCTACGCCTTCACCGACCTGCGCGGCGCGAAGTTCTTCCAGGGCAGCAATGCTCTCGAAGCCGATTTCGACGATGCGGACCTTGATGATGCCTGGACGGTTGGCGGCGGTGTCGGCTACCAGATCAACAGCTATCTGCGCACCGACCTGACCTTCGACTATCTTACCAAGTCTGACTTCCGCGGTTCGACGGTCGGCGGTGGGGCGGCCTTTGGCGCCTGCGTGGTCGCATGTACGTCGAGCGACGTATCGTCGATGACGGCCTACACGCTGCTTGCCAACGCCTATGTCGATCTCGGCACCTACGCCTACTTCACGCCCTATGTCGGCGCCGGTATCGGTGGTTCCTACGTCAAGTGGAAGGACCTCCACAACGTCGCCTGCGCCGATGATGGCACCGGTTGCGATGATGAAGTCGTCCATGGCGGTCGCGGCGGCTGGCGCTTCAGCTACGCCCTCATGGCCGGCGCCTCGATCGACGTGACCTGCAACGTCAAGGCCGATGTCGGCTACCGCTATCTGCATATCGATGGCGGCAACATGTTCGGCTACAACGAAAACGGCGGCCCGGGTCGCGACCGTGGCGTCAACGTCCATGAAGCCCGTGTCGGCGCGCGCTATCTCTTCGGCGGCTGCGCTCAGCCGGTTGCCTACGAACCGCCGGAAATTCCGCTGCAGCAGCCGGTCTACAAGTAAGCCATAGCTTCAAGGATTATCGAAAGCCGCCCGCAAGGGCGGCTTTTTCGTTTCAGCTGACGTTTCTGGCGACCATTGCCAGAATGATTTCGAAAAGTTCGCTTTCAGCCTGGCTGGCACTGATCTCGCCGGTTGCCGCAGCATAGGAGAGAGTTTCCGCAGCGCCGAGCATTGCCCAAAGGCTGGCTGACGCGATTGTCCCTGCACCAACGAAGGGAGTAAGCACGGATCTGCACTGGTCCATAAAAACCACCTGACACTTGTGCTTGACCTTTTCCAGCTCCGGAGAACTTGCCAAAGCGGCGATGACGTCAGGAATTTCGCGCCCCTGTGTGAGAACGCAATCGATAAAGGCGACCGCCATGACCTTGGCCTTGTCGCTCAGTGCAGGTCCGCTTTCGCGAAGTGCAGTTTCCATCTGCGCCGTCTGCCGATCGTCGAATTCGCGGTAGAGTTCCGCAAGCAATCCCGGCCGCGTGCCGAAGTGATCATAGACGACAGGCTTTGCCACGCCGGCTTGTTCGGCGAGGCGCCCCAGCGTCAGCGCGTCCGTTCCTTCCTCCCTGATCAATCGCCACGAGACATCCAGGAGCTGGCGATGGCGTTCTTCTCTCGAAAGCCGGCGACGGGGGCGAGGAAGAGCGTCGATGTGGTCTTTGTCGGTGCTTGACATCGTAACCTACGAAAAGTAACTTACTAAAGGTATCTTACGAAAAGTATATAAGCGATTGGCTTTGCTCGCAATCGCCGATCAGGAGGTTTCGCCATGCATGCACTCATCGTTCTCGCTCATCCCGATTCCAACTCGCTCAGTCATGGCGTCGCCGCGGGAATTGCCGAAGGTATAACGGCTTCCGATGCCGGCAACTCCTTCGAGATCGCAGACCTGACGGAAGAGGCTTTCGATCCCAGATTTAATGAGGCCGATATTGCAGCTCATCGCCGGAAAGCCGCGGCACCTGCCGATGTCGCCGCCGAGCAGGCAAGGATCGATCGCGCCGAGGCGCTCGTATTGGTCTATCCTGTCTATTGGTGGTCCATGCCGGCTTTGATGAAGGGCTGGATCGATCGCGTCTTTGCTAATGGCTGGGCCTATGACGACACGTCCGGCAAGGTTGTGAAAAAGCTTAGGCATCTGCCCGTCCATCTCGTCGGCATAGGCGGTGCGGATGCTCGCACCTATGAGCGGCACGGTTATTTCAGCGCCATCAAGACGCAGATCGACCATGGCATTTTCGACTATTGCGGTGCTCCTGTAGTGACGTCGGAAATGTTTCTCGACTCGGATGCAGGAAATGGTGCTGCGCATATTGAGATGGCGCGCCGCATTGGCAGCGATATCTTCAACGCAGGCCATCGCGCCGCCAGCGGCGCGGTTTAACCCGAGATGTGATCGCCGCTGCGGCAAAATAGCTTCCAGAAACGACATCTCCCGCTTGACTATGACGGGCTTCGCCCATAAACACGGCGGCGGGACACTCCTCCCCAACGAGGAGCCATCTATCTGGAAGGGTAGCAATATGGCAAATACCGCAAAGCCGGACGTGCGTCCGCAAAACACTCATTTTTCTTCTGGCCCCTGCGCGAAACGTCCTGGTTGGACGCTCGAAGCTCTTTCCGATGCGGCCCTTGGTCGTTCGCATCGCGCGAAAGTCGGCAAGGCCAAGCTGAAGCAGGCCATCGATCTCACCCGCGAAATTCTCGAAGTGCCTGCGGACTACCGCATCGGCATCGTGCCGGCTTCCGATACCGGTGCCGTCGAGATGGCGCTTTGGTCGCTGCTCGGCGAGCGCGGCGTCGATATGGTCGCCTGGGAAAGCTTCGGCGCCGGCTGGGTTACCGATGTCGTCAAGCAGCTCAAGCTCAAGGACGTGCGCAAGATCGAAGCCGGTTACGGCGAACTTCCCGACCTTTCCACCGTCGATTTCGACCGTGACGTGGTCTTCACCTGGAACGGCACCACTTCTGGCGTCCGCGTTCCGAATGCCGATTTTATCCCGGCTGATCGCAAGGGCCTGACGATCTGCGATGCGACCTCGGCCGCCTTCGCGCAAAACCTCGATTTCGCCAAGCTCGACGTCGTCACCTTCTCCTGGCAGAAGGTTCTGGGCGGCGAGGGTGCGCATGGCATCCTCATCCTGTCGCCGCGTGYGGTCGAGCGTCTGGTTTCCTACCAGCCGGCATGGCCGCTGCCGAAGATCTTCCGCCTGACTTCGGGCGGCAAGCTGATCGAAGGCATCTTCCAGGGCGAGACGATCAACACGCCGTCGATGCTCTGCGTCGAGGACTATATCGATGCGCTTCTCTGGGCCAAGCAGCTCGGCGGTCTCAAGGCTCTGATCGGCCGCGCTGACGCCAATGCCAAGGCCATTGCCGATTTCGTCGCCGCAAACGACTGGATCGCCAATCTGGCCGTCAAGCCGGAGATCGAATCCAATACGTCGATCTGCCTGAAAATCGTCGACAAGGATGTGGCTGCTCTCGATGCCGATGGTCAGGCGAATTTCGCCAAGGGCCTCGTCGCTCTCCTCGAAAAGGAAGGCGTCGCTTACGACATCGGCGCTTACCGTGACGCTCCGTCCGGCCTGCGCATCTGGGCTGGTGCCACGATCGAAACCGCTGATATGCAGAAGCTGATGCCTTGGCTTTCCTGGGCCTTTGAAACCCAGAAAGCAACGCTTTCCCAGGCTGCTGCCTGACGTGATCGCATCCGGCTCCGCCTGATGGCGGAGCCTCGCATTCCGAATTCATTCATCGCTGAACTCTTTGAAGGAGGCCCTTATGGCACCTCGCGTTCTCGTATCCGACGAACTGTCGGAAACCGCCGTCCAGATTTTTCGCGATCGCGGCGTCGAAGTCGATTTCCAGCCGCAGCTCGGCAAGGACAAGGACAAGCTGTTCGAAGTCATCGGAAACTATGATGGTCTCGCCATCCGTTCCGCCACGAAGGTGACGGAGAAGATCATCGAAGCGGCCAAGAACCTCAAGGTCGTCGGCCGTGCTGGTATCGGCGTCGACAACGTCGATATCCCGGCCGCATCGCGCCGCGGTATCATCGTCATGAACACGCCCTTCGGCAACTCGATCACGACGGCTGAACATGCGATCGCCCTGATGTTTGCGGTTGCCCGCCAGCTTCCGGCTGCCGATACGTCCACGCAGGCCGGCAAGTGGGAAAAGTCGAAGTTCATGGGTGTCGAAATCACCGGCAAGACGCTCGGCGTCATCGGCGCCGGCAACATCGGCTCCATCGTCTGTGCCCGCGCCATTGGCCTGAAAATGCATGTCATTGCCTATGACCCGTTCCTGTCCAAGGAGCGCGCCGAGGAGATGGGCGTCACCAAGGTCGAGCTCGACGAACTGTTGGCCCATGCCGATTTCATCACGCTGCATGTACCGATGACCGACAGGACGCGTGGTATCCTGAACAAGGAAGCGCTTGCCAAGACCAAGCCCGGCGTTCGCATCATCAACTGCGCCCGCGGCGGTCTCGTCGATGAGGCAGCCCTTGCCGATGCCATCAAGTCCGGCCATGTCGCTGGCGCAGCCTTTGACGTCTTCGAAGTCGAACCCGCCAAGGAAAGCCCGCTCTTTGGGCTGCCGAACGTCGTCTGTACGCCGCATCTCGGCGCCTCGACCACCGAAGCACAGGAGAACGTCGCTCTGCAGGTTGCCGAGCAGATGGCTGACTACCTCGTCAAGGGTGCGGTTTCGAACGCCATCAACATGCCGTCGATTACCGCTGAAGAAGCGCCGATCCTGAAGCCGTTCATCAAGCTCGCCGATGTTCTCGGCGCCTTCGTCGGCCAGGTCACGGAAGAACCGATCAAGGAAATCGAAATCCTTTATGATGGCGTCACGGCCAACATGAACACCCGCGCACTGACTTCGGCGGTTCTCGCCGGTCTCATCCGTTCGCAGGTGGCCGACGTCAACATGGTTTCGGCACCGATCATGATCAAGGAAAAGGGTATTATCCTTTCCGAGGTAAAGCGCGACAAGTCGGGCGTCTTCGACGGCTACATCAAGCTGACGGTGACCACGGAATCCATGACGCGCTCGATTGCCGGCACGGTCTTCTCCGACGGCAAGCCGCGCTTCATCCAGATCAAGGGCATCAACCTCGACGCCGATGTCGGCAGCCACATGATCTACATTGCCAATACCGACGTTCCCGGCATGATCGGCTTCATCGGCACGACGCTTGGTGCTGCCGGCGTCAATATCGCCAACTTCCAGCTCGGCCGCGACAAACAGGGGGGCGACGCCATCGCTCTGCTCTATGTTGACGCCGCGGTTGACGACGTCGTTCTGGGCAAACTGACGGCCAATGCTGCGATCCGCCAGGCAAAGCTACTGGCCTTCAACGTCGACTGAGTTTTCCTCCCAAGGAAAGACACGAAAAACCGGCCCGGTCTCTGGGCCGGTTTTTTACATGGTTCAGTGCATGTCGTTAGTAACCTGTGATCAGTGGCGGGTGGCGTTGGTGTCGTGATGCAGGAAAGTGTCTCTGCTCGCGTCGAAAACCCTGAAGAATTCGTCCCAGGAAATGTTCTCGACAGAGCTTTCCTGCCTGCTGAAATCAACGCCGATCAGGCCGCTTTTCATCCGGGCGGGATGGCCGCCGCGTGCTTCGATCCATTTCCGGATCTTATCATGATCTGTTATTGCGGGTGTGCCCATCATCGCCTCCCTGCCGATGGGTTGTATTTTCAATCGAAGATAACTCTTTGCAAATGATTTGGTTCCGCCCGACAATCAGCCACGTGGCCGAGCCCTTGGCTTGGCCGGCCACTGAAATTTTCAACTGGGCCGCGAAATGGCTGGTTCGAGAAACTTTCACTGCTTATTTTAAGGGCGTGCGCTCAAAGTTTAGGCCCCTTATGATTGTGATTTTATTTAGCTTTCTCGGCTATACCACTTTCAATATTGGTTCCAATTTTGCGTGAATTTCTCAATGGCCTCGTTTCAGACGATATCCGGGCAGTCCGAAGCTCTTGTGGATGATTTCCGTTCGCTGTTTACGACGCATCCCTCTCCAATGTGGGTCTACGATCCGGATACGCTACGCTTCCTGATCGTCAATGATGCGGCGCTCATGCTCTATGGCTACAGCGCAGAGGACTATCAGGGCATGACCGTGCTCGATATCCGCCCAGCTGCCGAGCGGGAGCGGATGCTCAGTGCCGTTCATGACCGCACTGACATGGAGAAGGCCGAGCGCTGGACGCATCTGAAGGCCAATGGCGAGGCCATCGAGGTTCTGACCTACGGCCGGGAAGTGCGCTTCGAAGGAAGGGCTGCGATCCTGGCGATCGTGCAGGACCGTACCGAGGTGAATGCCGCGCAGCGCCAGATCACCGATACACGTTCGCTACTGGACAGCATCGTCGACAACCTGCCTGTCGGCGTCTTCGTGAAGGATATGGAAGAGGATGGCCGCTACATCCTGCTGAACGAGGCGTGCGGCGAGATCATGGGCTTTCATACCGGCGACGTGGTTGGAAGGACGGACCGGGACTTCTTCCCCTCTGAGCAGACCGACATCTTTCGCGAACAGG
Source organism: Rhizobium sp. 01T444 (assembly GCF_056398305.1). NCBI lineage: Bacteria > Pseudomonadati > Pseudomonadota > Alphaproteobacteria > Hyphomicrobiales > Rhizobiaceae > Rhizobium > Rhizobium sp. 01T444. The sequence continues at coordinate 50,811 of NZ_JBFTPD010000032.1, read as the reverse complement.
ATCACGAGGCGTTCGTCGCCGGTGCGACGATCAGCTTCGAGGAGACAATGGAGCGAGCCGACGGTGGCAAGCGCATTCTTCGCACCGTCAAGCGTGCCCTGCCGGCGCCTGAAGGGAAGGAGCCGCGCTATCTGCTGGGCATCTCTCACGATGTGACGGAAGAGCGCGCGGTGGAGGCGAGGCTTGCGCATCTTGCCATGCATGACTCGCTGACGCGCCTGCCGAACCGCGCCGCCTTCTCCAAGCATATCCGCAAGCAGGCCATTACCGCTTCTATCGAAAAGCCGRTGGCGCTGCTCTACATCGACGTCGACCACTTCAAGACGATCAATGACAGCAAGGGCCATGCCGCCGGCGATGCGCTGCTCTGCCAGGTGGCGGAGCGCTTGCTGGCGCTTGGCGATGAGGGCGACCTCGTGGCACGTCTCGGCGGTGATGAATTCGCAGTCGTGCTGCAGCTAGCCGAGCCCGACCGGGCAGAGCGTTTTGCCGATCTGTTGCTCAAGTCGCTTGCCAGAGCTTTTGATCTTGATGGCACCCGGGAGCATGTCACCTGCAGCATCGGCATTGCGCTGGCGCCTGTCGATGCCGGCGAGGCTGATGTGTTGATGCGCCATGCCGACCTCGCGCTCTACGCCGCCAAGGAAAGCGGACGCTCGACCTATCGTTTCTATGAGCCGGCGATGCGGCTCGAGGCCGAGCGTCGCCATCATCTGACCGGCGAACTGCGTAGTGCGCTGGAACACGGGCAGTTCGAGCTTTACTATCAGCCCATCGTCCAGCTCGAGGATGATGGAATCGGCGGTTTCGAAGCACTGATCCGCTGGCGGCATCCGGTGCGTGGTCTTGTGCCGCCGATGGATTTCATTCCGCTGGCGGAGGAGACGGGGCTAATTATTCCGATCGGCGACTGGGTGCTGCGGGAGGCCTGCCGTACGGCGGCTTCCTGGCCGGGCCATCTGAAGATCGCGGTCAATCTTTCCGTCAGCCAGTTCCGCCATACAAGCCTGCTTTCCAGCGTCGTCGCAGCACTCGATGAGGCGGGTCTGCGTCCTGAACGGCTGGAAATCGAAATCACCGAATCCGTCTTCCTGGCCGATGTGGTGCAAAGCCTGCCGTTGCTTCGGGCGTTGAAGGAACTCGGTGTGCGCATTGCCATCGACGACTTCGGCACGGGCTATTCGTCGCTCAGCTATCTGCGCGCCTTCACCTTCGACAAGATCAAGCTCGACCGCAGCTTCGTGTCCGGCATCGAGACCGATCCCGGCAATCTGGCCATCGTGCGGGCCGTGGCCGGCATCGGCTCCGGCTTCAATGCGGTTACGCTCGCCGAAGGCATCGAGACCGAGGAGCAGTTGCAGCAGCTGCGGGCCGAAGGGTTTGGCGAGGTGCAGGGCTATCTTCTCGGCAGACCCATGCCGCAGCATGAGGCCGAGGCACTGATCTACGGACGCCAACTCAAGAAGGCATCAGCCTGAGATCATCGCATCGAAAGCGTCGGCCGCCTTGCTGCGATAGCGCTCCTCATGGCGCAGCAAGAAGAAGGGACGGGGCAGGGGCGGCACATTCACTTCGGTGAGAAGACCGCTGCGCAGCTTCATGGAAACCACGCTCCGCGACATCAGCGTCGCGCCAATACCAGCTTCGACGATGCCGACGAGCGGCTCGTTTTCCGGCAGCACCATCGCCACATCAAGCGCATCGATATCGAGGCCCGCCCTTTGCAGAAGGCTTTCGAAGGCGAGGCGGGTGCCGGACCCCTGTTCGCGCAGGACCCATTGCGTCTGAGAAAAATCGGTCGGGGCGCGTAATTTGCCGTCAGCCCATGGGTGGTTGGGAGCAACGACGACGATCATCTCGTCCAGGGCGACCTGCCTTGCCGAAACGCCGTGCCTGTCGCTCGGCCACTCGATGAGGCCCACTTCCACCTCGCCCTTGGCAACGGCGTCAGACACTTCAGCAGTGTTGCCGATGCGGATTGCCAGTTCGATGCCGGGATAATTTCGGCGGAACGCGGCAAGTCGCGGCGACAGCCAATAGCCGCCGATCGTCTGGCTCGCCATGATCGTGAGCTCTCCATGCATGAGGCCGGAGAGGTCCATCAGGGCGGCCTCCGCCGCCTTTGCGCTGGTCAGTACGGCCTGTGCTTCCTTCAGGAATAACTGGCCGGTCCGGTTCAGCACGATCGAACGGCCAACCCGGTCGAAGAGGGTGACGCCGTGTCGTGTCTCCAATGCGGTGATTGCGGCGCTGACGGCCGACTGGGTCATGTTCAGGTGAGCTGCCGCCTTCGTGATGTGCTGACGCGCTGCCACCTCTACGAATATTCTCAGCTGCTCCAGTGTCATGTCGCCTCCATTAATCATTCGATTTTATCGAACGAAATGACAAAGATAAATCGTTGGAAGCGATTATTTGGTGCCGGTATGAAAGCGGTCAACGAAAGGAATTCGCCATGACCGCGCTGCATCTATCTCCTTCTGTCCCGACTGTTCGCTTGCGGACGCATGTCCTGCGCCACTTCACGCCGAACTGGTTTGCGACGACAATGGGGACCGGCATCCTTGCCGTCTGCTTCGGTCAGTTTCCGGATTTGCCGACAGTCCACGCAGCAGGCGAGATGCTGTGGCTCGCGAATATCGGCCTGTTTGCAACGTTGACCTGCATCTATGCCGGAAAGTGGCTGCTGTATCCCGGCGCTGCACTCAGGGCATTCGACCATCCCGTCGTTTCGATGTTCTTCGGCTGCATTCCGATGGGCCTTGCGACCATCGTCAACGGTTTCTTGATCTTCGGACCGGGCCTTTTAGGTGAGGCAAGCGTCTCTATCGCGGCGGAGCTGTGGTGGTTGGATGCAGCGCTGGCGGTTCTGGCGGGTCTTGCCATTCCACTGGTCATGTTCACACGGCAGCAGCATGCAATCGAGCATATGAGCGCCGTCTGGCTGCTGCCGATCGTTGCCTCTGAGGTCGCAGCTGCAAGCGGCGGATTATTGGTGCCGCATCTTGCCGAAGGTACGCAGCTTCCGGTGCTTTTTGCGAGCTTCGTGCTCTGGTCCTGCTCAGTGCCGCTGGCGCTCGGCATTCTCGTCATCCTCTTCCTGCGCCTGGCTCTGCACAAGCTGCCGCCCGCAAGCATGGCAGCGACGAGCTTCCTTGCCCTCGGTCCTGTTGGCACCGGCGCACTTGGGCTTGCTCTGTTTTCCATCAATGGCGGGCAAGCTCTTGCAGCCGGCGGCCTTGGCGCGCTGGCTCCAGCGATTTCGGGTGCGGCTTTGCTTGGTGCTGTCCTGCTGTGGGGCTATGGCCTCTGGTGGCTTGGCCTGGCGGTTGCCATCACCATCAACCACCTGCGGCAGGGCTTGCCCTTCAATCTCGGCTGGTGGGGTTACACCTTCCCGATCGGTGTCTATGCCGTCGCCACGCTGCGGCTTGCCGGTATCTTTCCGTTGCCGGCGCTGACAGGGTTCGGAGAGGTTCTGGTCGTAGCTCTTGCTGCGATTTGGGTCGTCGTCGCCATCCGCACGAGTTGCGGCGCCTATAATGGTTCGCTCTTCGTCGATCCCAGCCTGGAGAGCTGATCGTCTGGCGCTTACGCAACTGCCTCAATCATTCGTTATTTTGAGAATGCCAGTCAGCATTGCATACTCTCGGCGGGGCTGAAAAAGGAGGATGCACATGAAACGCTACACGCTGTCGATGATCGGTCTGGCGCTCATGACTGCCATCATCGCCAATCCGGGCATCGCACTTGCCTGCAACAAACTGATCGGCACCTGAGCCGATACCGCCCATCCTTTTCTTAAAGGCGCAGCTCCGGCTGCGCCTTTTTTGATGCCTTTCCCTTTTCCATGCTGCGTTGCACCCTAACTGTGCCCGCATGACGGAGTTTCTGGACGATATCCGCGCAGAAGGCGTCTGGCTGCCGGACTGGCTTGCAAGCGCCATCATCTTCGCCGCGGTCATCTCAGTTACGCTTTTTGCGCATCGCATTCTCTTCCGCCTGCTGACGCGGCTGATTGAAAGCAAGGATCTCTTCTGGCGCTCGCTCGTCTCGCGCCTGAAGCGTGTCGTGCGGCTTGCAATGCTGGTGGCCGGCCTTTCCTTTGGCGCGACGGTCGCGCCGCTGACGGACATGCAGTCGGCAACCGTTCGTCACATCCTGCTCATTTTCTTCATCGTGCTCGTCGCCTGGATGGCCAGGATCGTCAAACATATCTGGATGACGGTCTATCTCAGGCGCTTCAAGCTCGATGCCGAGGATAATCTTCTGGCACGCAAGCACGTGACGCAGACGCGTATCATGGAGCGCGTCGCCGATCTGCTGATCGTCGTCGTGGCGATATCGGCCTGCATGATGACTTTCGATGCGGTCCGGCAATATGGTGTCAGCCTGCTCGCCTCCGCCGGTGTGGCGGGTATCGTCGTCGGTCTCGCGCTCCAGCCTGTGCTGAAAAACCTGTTTGCCGGCATTCAGCTCGCCATCACGCAGCCGATCCGCATCGACGATGCGCTGCTGGTAGAAGGCGAGTGGGGCAGGGTGGAAGAGATCACCTCGACCTATGTTGTCGTGCAATTGTGGGATTGGCGGCGGATGATCCTGCCGCTCAGCTACTTCATCGAGAACCCGTTCCAGAATTGGACGCGCGAAAGCTCGGCGCTGATCGGCACTGTCATGATTTATCTCGATTACAGCGTGCCCGTCGCCGCCATCCGAAAGAAGGTCGAGGAGATCGCGCAGGGCTCGAAGCTCTGGGATCGCCATGTGGTCAATATCGCGGTGACCGATTTCCGCGAAGCGGTGATGGAAATCCGCATTCTCGTATCGGCATCGAATTCCGGCCGCACCTTTGATCTGCGCTGCGAGGTTCGCGAGAAGCTGATCGATTTCATCCAGCGCGAATATCCGGCATCCTTGCCGCGCATGCGGGCGGTGATGAGCGAGCCACCCGCTCGAGACCGGCGCGAGGCGGCAGAATAGATCTACCGCATCGGCGCTTCTGCTTCGCCTTCCACCGGCGTCGTAGCGATCTGGGATTGCGCATCACCGGAGGCGACGGCTGCGGGCAGAGGCACCTGGCGCTTGCGTTCGCGGATCAGCGTCAGGAGGCCTGAGCAGATGATGAGCACGATGCCGAGAGCCATCGGCAGGTCGACGCTGTCGTTGAAGAATAAATAACCGAAGGCGATTGCCCAGATCATCTGGCTATATTGCGGTGTCGCGACCAGCGTTGCCGGGGCGAGGCGGGCTGCCGTCATCAGCATGACGTTGCCGGCTGCGCCCAGCAGGCCGTAGCTTGCGAGAAACAACCATTGCTGCGGCGTTGGCACGACCACTTGCGACAGCATGAGCAGGCCGCTGACGATGAGCGTGCCGAGCAGCGAGGCACCATAAAGCGAGAGGCGCTTTTCGGCCGGGCCGAGCTTGCGCAGGATGACGATGGCAATGGCTGCCGCGATCGCTCCAATAGTCGCAGCCAGATGGCCGACGGACAGTTCGCGGAAACCGGGCCTCAGAACCACGAGCACCCCTAGGAAGCCGACGATGACGGCGGCCCAGCGCTGCCAGCGCACATCTTCCTTCAGGAAGATCACCGAGAGGATGGTGACGAAGGAGGGCAGCAGGAAGAGCAGGCAGAAGGCCTCTGCCATCGGCAACTTGGTGAAAGTGATGATGGAGGCGATTGCGCCGGTTGCGCCGGCGGCAAAGCGCGCTAGCCAGAGCGGCCGGTTCGTCGTCCTGAAAATGTCCAGCCATGAATCACCTGGTCCCTTAATAAAGGGCAGGGCTACTAGGCTGAGGATCGCACCCGTAAAGGCGACCTGGAAGGAAGGAACCGTGCCGTGCAGGGCCTTGATGGACGCATCGCTGAAGGCAAAGACGGCATAGGCCGCAAATGCGACAAGGACGCCACGAAGCGTGGTGGAGGCGGCTGTCATTTATCCGAATCTTTTAAAAGGTGGGTCATTTCATCTACGTGATGAAATACGGCCTATCAAAGGTCGATTGCGAATAGCTGCAATGCGTGACCCGCGCATGACGCTGCCGGAGAGGCCCGAATCGCTGGGCCTTGCGCAGGGGCGCAATAGTTTCTATATCCGTCGCCCATGCAAGCTGGCGGACGATCCCGCCGGAACACAGGAAATCCGCCACATTCCGACGTGAGAAAAGGCGGATCGAAACAGCACAGAATTTGGCAGTACCCCGTGAACACACTGGATTTTGACAAGAAGCCGGAAGACACCCGTGTCGTCGTCGCCATGTCTGGCGGCGTTGACAGCTCCGTCGTGGCCGGGCTTCTCAAACGCCAGGGATATGATGTGCTGGGCATCACGCTGCAGCTTTACGATCATGGCGCTGCGGTCCACCGCGCCGGCTCCTGCTGCGCGGGCCAGGATATCGATGATGCACGCCGTGTCTGCGAGACGCTCGGTATTCCGCATTACGTGCTCGACTACGAGAAGCGGTTCCGCGAAACCGTCATCAACCCCTTTGCCGAGAGCTATGTCGCCGGCGAGACGCCGATCCCCTGCGTTGCCTGCAACCAGACGGTCAAGTTTGCCGATCTTCTGGCGACAGCCAAGGAACTCGGCGCCGATGCGCTGGCGACTGGTCACTATATCCGCTCGCGCCCGAACCCGTCCTCCTGCAATCCTGGCCGCCGCGCGCTCTATCGCCCGGCCGATGCCGACCGCGACCAGAGCTATTTCCTCTTCGCCACGACGCAGGAGCAGATCGACTATCTGCGCTTCCCGCTCGGCGGTCTGCCAAAGTCGGAAACCCGCCGACTGGCCGAAGAGATGGGCCTTGTTGTCGCCAAGAAGGCCGACAGCCAGGACATCTGTTTTGTGCCGCAGGGCAAGTATTCCGACATCATCACCAAGCTGAAGCCGAATTCGGCTTTGGCCGGTGATATCGTTCATCTCGACGGTCGCATCCTCGGCCAGCACGAAGRCATCCTGCATTACACGATCGGCCAGCGCCGCGGCATCGGCATTGCCACCGGCGAGCCGCTCTATGTCGTCTTTCTCGACGCCCGCTCGCGCCGCGTCATCGTCGGTCCGAAGGAAGCGCTGGAAACGCATCGCGTCTATCTACGCGACGTCAACTGGCTGGGTGACGAGACACTTCAGGTCGCGGCGTCAGGCGAAGGCTTTGCCTGCTACGCCAAGGTGCGCTCCACCCGCGCGCCGGCGCCTGCCGTGCTGCACATCGATGCAAGTGGCGTCTATGTCGACCTGACGGTCGGCGAGGCAGGCATTGCGCCGGGCCAGGCCTGCGCGCTCTATTCGGCACCCGGCGATGACGCCCGCGTCTTCGGCGGCGGCTTCATCGAACGTTCCGAGCGCGAGCCTGACGCAGAAGCCTCGCTGAAGGCGCTGCTTTCCAACTACGCGATGGCCTGAAACGGCGAAAAACGGCACTGCGGAAAGCCCACCGTTTTTCTCCATCATGTGCTTGACACAAAGCGGAAGCGCACCTTATAAGCCGCACATCCCACGGACCGGAAGCGCTTCGCGAACGGTATCGTTTGACCAGTGGCGGAGTAGCTCAGTAGGTCAGAGCAGAGGAATCATAATCCTTGTGTCGGGGGTTCAAATCCCTCCTCCGCTACCACTTGTCCCCGAAATCAAAACTATCAGTGCGCGCTCGCCGCGCAGGCGATATAACTTTGTCGGAAGACGCTTCGTCATCGGGGGTGCGTGATGAAATATGCTGTTGTCGCAATTCTTCTTCTCGCTGCTGGCTGCAGCACGACGACGGAAGACCAGCCTATCCCAGGCAGCCTGACCTATGGCGGCAAGGTTATCCATTCGCCCTATAAGCCCGGCACGGTGGTGAAGCATACTTTCCTCGGCAAATTTGGCGTTCGGCAGTTCGAACGTTATGTCGTTCAGCCTGACGGCACGCTCAAGCTTGCCTCCCGTATTGAAAGCGAAGATTTCCTCTGGAACTGAAGAGGGGTGTCAGCTTCGCCTGATGTTGACCTGCGTCAAGGCGCGGGATTACGATCACTGGTGAATTCCCTTCTTATTTGAATTCAGCCAGCAGAACGGATCTCCCATGTACAATCGCATATTGCTGCCCACCGACGGTTCGGAACTTGCCGGTCGGGGTGTCGATCATGGTCTTGCGCTTGCCAAGGCGCTCAACCTTCCCGTGACCGTTATCAGCGTCATCGTGCCGCTGACCGGTTTTGCGCTGCAAGGGATCGTGCAGGCTGAGGCGATGGACAGCTATAATGAGGGCCGCCGGAAGGAGATCGAGGATCTGGAAAAGATCATCGGGGAAAAAGCGAAGAGCGCCGGTGTCGTCGCCGACTTCGTCAGCAAGGTGCATCTTTCGCCGGCAGTCGCCATTTTGGAAACGGCAGCAGAGCGGGGCTGCGGCCTGATCGTTATTTCCTCGCATGGCCGCCGCGGGATCTCGCGGCTCATGCTCGGCAGCCAGACGTCCGAGGTCCTTTCCGAGGCAGGTATCCCGGTGCTGGTGGTAAAGTAAGCGCTTAGTTCTCCGTCAGTGCGGCGAGAGGCGCCATGCGCTCGGCAGTGTGATCTGCCGTCTTGGTGGACACTGCTCCGCTTTCCTCACCGCCGTCGTCGGCTTCGTTAGGGCTACCGGCCGTCGGTGTCATATAGAAGGCCAGCATTTCCTCCAGGCGGGAGGCAGTGAGGCTGGTGGCGAAACCCTTCATGGCTTTCCTCGGCGGTGTTTCCAGTTGTGAAATTTCATAGCCTACGTTCAGGCCGGTCTGGAACAAGGGCCGAAAGGTTGTCACCAACTTTCGAAGATCGGCATTTAGTCGCGGATAAGTTCCAGGCAGAACTCGATGAAGGCGTTGACCTTGGCCGGTACATGATGCCGGGAAGGGTGGACAGCGTAGAGGGGGAAAGTTTCGCTCGGCCAGTCCGGATAGAGCTCTACAAGGCGTCCGTCGGCAAGCAGGTCCTTGACGCTAAGGGCAAGCACCTGGGCGATGCCGGCGCCGGCAAGGCAGGCATCGAGCATGGTACCGGGGTCGCTCATCAGAAGCGATCCACGAGCGTCGAGCGGCACGATCTTCTTGCCCCTGTGCAGTTCCCATTCGAAAGTCTGGCCCGTCAGCGGATCGCGGAACTGGATGCAGGAGTGGCTGGCGATCTCGGCAGGTGTCCTCGGCGTGCCATGCTCGGCGAGATAGGCAGGTGTGGCGACCGTGAGGACGCGGGTTTCCATCAGCTTGCGGGCGATGCGCGACGAGTTCGGCTGCTGGCCGAAGCGGATGGCGATATCAATGCCGTCGGCGACGAGATCACTCATCAGGTCGCGGGTTATCAATTCGAGTTCCAGCGCCGGATAGCGGGTCATGAACCGCTTCAGATGCGGCGCCAGCACCATGCGGGAAAAGATCGGATCGACATCGACGCGCAGCCGGCCGCGCACGGTCAGAGACGCACCTGATGCAAGCGTCGCGGCCTCCTCTATCCCATCGAGATGCGGAGCGACCTGTTCGTAGAAACGGGCGCCTTCGTCCGTCAGCCGTACCGAGCGGGTGGTGCGGTCGAGCAGGCGCACGCCGACACGCGCCTCCAGCCTCGCTATGGCTGACGCCGGAGGCTGAAAGGCCAAGCGCATCGGCTGCCCTGACGAAGCTGCCGCTTTCGACCACCGCGGCAAGCGTGCAGACACCGGAAAGCAGGCGGCCGTCGAATGCCATGGGTCACTCCTGATTTGATGTCATTGATGATGTTAAGGAAGTGCAGGCCAGTCAAGAACGTCGACACCTTATCGCTGCCCGTATGGATCCAAAAACCGGCTTGATGGAACATCTTCCCTCCAATTTGGTTTCTTCCGCACAGATTGGAGGATCAAGCGATGACCCAATATGGTGACGACAAGAACCGAATCGTGGATGAGAATACCGGCATGCCACTTGGGCAGGCATCCTATGAAGAGGAGAAAGTGCTTGCCGATGAGCGGCGTAGCGTCTCGCTCTGGGGTGTGCTCGCAGCCGGCATTCTGGTCATTCTGATCGCTGCGGTGAGCTTTGCCATCTGGCCTGGTACGACCACAGAACCGGCTTCGACCGCATCCACAACGCCCAATGCGATCACCGGGCAGCCTTCGGGTGCCGGTACTTTAGACAACAATCCGGCGACCGGCTCCATCAAGCCGCTGGAGCCGACAGATCGCAACCCGACGCCTGATGGCAGCGGGCCGACGGGCGCGACTGCACCAAGCGGCACGCAGAACGGCCAGTAACTTCGCATCACGGCTGGGGAAGGGCCGCGCGGTTTCCGCGCGGCCCTTTTCATATCAGGGAGCATCCCTTTCAGGCTGCGGGCCATTTCCAGTTGCGCACGTCCGGCATGTCTTCACCATATTTGCGGACATAGGCATGATGCTCGACGAGCTTGGCCCTCAGGCTTTCCAGCACTTCAGGCACTTTCTCCTTCAGGCCCGGAACGCGCTCGATCGCCTCGATGGCGAGGTGGAAGCGGTCGAGTTCGTTGAGCACTGTCATGTCGAAGGGCGTGGTTGTCGTGCCCTCTTCGATGAAGCCGCGCACATGGATATTGCGGTGGTTGGTGCGCTTATAGGTCAGCCGGTGGATGAGGTAGGGATAGCCGTGATAGGCGAAGATCACCGGCCTGTCCTTCGTGAAGATTGCGTCGAAGGCCTCGTCCGTCAGGCCGTGCGGATGCTGATCCTGCGATTGCAGGGCGAGAAGGTCGACCACGTTGACAGTGCGGATCTTCAGCTCCGGAGTATGCCGATGCAGCAGATCGACGGCAGCGAGCGTCTCCATGGTCGGTACGTCGCCGGCGCAGGCCATGACGACATCGGGCGCGACCGTATCGTCCTCGTGGCTCGCCCAGTTCCAAATGCCGATGCCGGTTTCGCAGTGTTTCACCGCCTCGTCCATGGTCAGCCATTGTGGCTCTGGCTGCTTGCCGGCGACGATGACGTTGATGCGGTCGTAGGTCTTCAGGCAATGATCACCGACCCAGAGCAGGGTGTTGGCGTCCGGCGGCAGGTAAATACGGACGATATCGGCCTTCTTGTTGGCGACGAGATCGACGAAGCCGGGGTCCTGATGCGAGAAGCCGTTATGGTCCTGCCGCCAGACATGCGAGGTCAAGAGATAGTTGAGCGAGGAGATCGGCTTCCTCCACTCCAGTTCGCGGGTGACCTTCAGCCACTTGGCATGCTGGTTGAACATGGAATCGATGATGTGGATGAAGGCCTCGTAGCAGGAAAACAGGCCATGCCGGCCCGTCAACAGGTAGCCCTCCAGCCATCCCTGGCAAAGATGTTCGCTCAGTACTTCCATGACGCGGCCGTCGCTGGCGAGGCTCACGTCATAGGGTTCGATCTTCTCCATCCAGACGCGATCGGTGACTTCAAAGACGCTGCCGAGACGGTTTGATTCCGTTTCGTCGGGGCCGAAGATGCGAAAGTTCGCGTTGGCTTCATTGAGCTTCATCGTGTCGCGCAGGTAATGGCCGAGGATTTCGGTGGATTGCACCATCTCAGCCCCGCGTTTCTCCATCTTTACCTCATAGGTGCGGATATTGGGCGTGATCAGCTCCTTGCGCAGCAGACCACCATTGGCGTGCGGATTGGCACCCATACGGCGTTTGCCTGAGGGGGCCAGCGCCCGTAATTCAGGCTTCAGCGCGCCCGAGGTATCGAAGAGGTCTTCGGGATCGTAACCGCGCATCCAGTCTTCGAGGATTTTCCGGTGTCCGTCGTTCTCTCGGCAATTGGAAACCGGCACCTGATGGGCGCGCCAGAAGCCCTCAACCTTCTTGCCGTCCACTTCCTTCGGGCCGGTCCAGCCCTTGGGGCTGCGCAGCACGATCATCGGCCAGCGCGGGCAGGCCTGCGGAGCCTTGCCGTCGCGTGCCTGTTTCTGAATTGCTCGAATGCGGTCGAAGATCTTGTCGAAGGTGGCGGCCATCTGCTGATGCATCTTTGCCGGCTCGTGGCCTTCGACGAAGAAGGGCTCATAACCATAGCCTTCGAACAAATGCGTCAGATCCTGGTCGCTCGCCCGGCCGAGGATGGTCGGATTGGCGATCTTGTAACCGTTGAGATGCAGGATCGGCAGGACGGCACCGTCGCGGGCGGGGTTCAGGAACTTGTTGGAATGCCAGCTTGCCGCCAGCGGCCCGGTCTCGGCTTCGCCGTCGCCGATGACGCAGGCGACGATCAAATCGGGATTATCGAAGGCTGCGCCGTAGGCATGGACGAGCGCATAGCCGAGTTCGCCGCCCTCATGGATGGAGCCGGGCGTTTCCGGCGCTGCATGGCTCGGGATGCCGCCGGGGAAGGAGAACTGGCGGAAGAGCTTGCGCATGCCGTCCTCGGTCTCGGCGATGTCGGGATAGATCTCGCTGTAGATGCCTTCGAGATAGGTATTGGCGACCATGCCCGGTCCGCCGTGGCCGGGACCGCACATATAGATGACGTCGAGGTCGCGGGCACGGATGACGCGGTTCAGATGCGCATAGATGAAGTTGAGGCCGGGCGTGGTGCCCCAGTGGCCGAGCAGGCGGGGCTTGATGTGTTCCGGCTTCAGGGGCTGGCGCAGGAGAGGATTGGACAGGAGATAGATCTGGCCGACCGAGAGATAGTTGGCGGCACGCCAGTAGCGGTCGATGAGTGTGAGTTCGGCGTCTGACAGAACTGCTGGAGTCGAGACATGCTTTTCCATGGATTTCTCCGGTTTAAACTTGTTCAACGTCAATTCTAGCGGCTGGCGCTGGCGTGCATTTGATCTGGATCATCAGGAGCGAAGAATAGAGAGCGTTTCCTGCGCGATGATCTGTTCCTCGTCGGTGGCAATGACATGCGCCGTTATGCGGCTTGCGGGTGTCGTGATCGTGAAGCCGTTGGCGGCATTCGCCTTTTCATCGACTGCGAGGCCGAGCCAACCCAGACGCTGGAGGACTGCTGCGCGGATCTGCGGCTGATGCTCGCCGATGCCGGCCGTAAAGACGATGGCGTCGAGCCCGCCGAGCGTCACCGACATGCGGCCGATCTCGCCTGCGATGCGCAATGTGAAGAGGTCGAGCGCCTCCTGGGCTTCTGCGCGGTCATCCTCGAGAAGATCGCGGGTATCGGCATTGATGCTGGAGACGCCGAGCAGGCCGGAGCGATGGTAGAGCAGATCTTCCACCTGATCGGCGGACTGCTTCCTCTGCTGCAGCAGATGCAAGATCACGCCGGGATCGAGCCAGCCGGGCCTTGTGGCCATGGGAATGCCGTCCAGCGTGGAAAAGCCCATGCTGCAATCGCGACTGATGCCCTGTTCCAGAGCGCAGAGGCTTGCGCCGCTTCCGAGATGGGCGGCGACGATTTTCGCTTTGTTCGACAGCCTGCGGCTTACCTCCCCTGCGATGAATTTGTAGGAGAGGCCATGAAAGCCGTAGCGCTTGATGCCCTCGTCATGAAGCGCGCGGGGGATGGCGAAGCGGCGGACGAGATCGGTCTGCGTGGCGTGAAAAGCGGTATCGAAGGAGGCCGTCTGGGTCAGATGCGGCTTCAGGTGCTTCAGTGCCCGGATGAAGCGAAGCGCCTGCGGCTGATGAAGGGGTGCGAGCGGCGTGAGCGCGTCCACCGCCGCGATTGCGGCATCATCGAGCGCGGTTGCCGCGGTAAAACGGTCGCCGCCATGGACGACGCGGTGGCCGGCAGCGCGGACGTCACCGATATCGAAATGCTCCGAGAGCAGTTTGAACGTTTCGTCGATGACGGCGTGCAGATCGTCTGTCAGTTCCGCTTTCAGCGGTGTATCAAATGCCTGCGGACCTTCCGTCAGCTTGAAGGCGAGTGGGTTGGAGCGGAAGTCGATCACGCCCTTGCCGATGCGGCGCACCTTTGCATCCTCGATTGCGAAGATGCCGATCTTCACCGTCGATGAGCCGGCATTGAAGGTCAGGAGAAGGTCGGTCGACGGCATTTTGCTTGATGCTCCCCTGCGAGCGTGACGGTGACGAACTTAGCGTCATCGTGCCGGGTGGGAAGTCTTTTGCGTCCCGGCAGGCAATTTTTGGTTGCTGATTTCGGTTCCGGATCCGGATGGCGGGAATGGTCGCGTCATGAGAGCTTCACGCTAGGGATTTATTAACAAACGGCAATTTGCAAATGGAACAAGGAACTATGCCATGGCCGACATTGCCCCCAGCCATAGCGACGCTTCCCATCCGCTGCATCATTCGAACTCCGCCGGCAAATGGTTCCTGCCGGTGTTCGGGCTCGTTGTGGTCTGCGGTCTCGGATATGTCGGCTATGCCCTCGCCCGTGATCTGACTGCCGCAGTTGCCGTTCCCTGGCTGCTTCTCGGCCTTGCGCTGCTGATCGCGCTCGGCTTCGAGTTCGTCAACGGTTTCCACGATACGGCCAATGCCGTGGCGACCGTTATCTATACGCGCTCCATGCCGGCGGAATTTGCCGTCATCTGGTCGGGCTTCTTCAATTTTCTCGGTGTCTTGACGTCGACGGGCGCCGTCGCCTTCGGCATCCTGGCCTTGTTACCGGTCGAGCTCATCCTGCAGGTCGGCTCCGGCTCGGGTCTGGCCATGGTCTTCGCTCTATTGATAGCAGCGATTGTCTGGAACCTTGGTACCTGGTATCTCGGCCTGCCGTCATCGAGCTCGCATACGCTGGTCGGCTCGATCATCGGTGTCGGCCTCGCCAACCAGTTCCTGGCGCCGGCAGGCTCGGCCACCAGCGGTGTGGACTGGTCGCAGGCGACCAACATTGGCCTGTCACTCCTGATTTCGCCAATCATCGGTTTCGGCCTTTCGGCCATCCTGCTCGTCGTTATGAAGTTCCTGGTGCGCAAACCCGAGCTCTATCAGGAGCCGAAGGGCAACCAGCCGCCGCCGTTATGGATCCGCGCCATCCTGATCTTCACCTGCACGGGCGTCAGCTTCGCCCATGGCTCGAATGACGGCCAGAAGGGCATGGGTCTCATCATGCTCATCCTGATCGGCCTGGTGCCGACCGCCTTCGCGCTGAACCGCACGCCTGACGTCAACTATCTCGAAGCCTACAAGTCGGCTTCGGCGCAGGTAGAAACGGCGCTCGGCAAGTATGTAAAGCCGGGCGTGACAGTTACCGACTACAAGGCGGAAGTCGGCAATGCCGTCAAGAACAAGGTTTGGACGGACGCGACCACGCCGGCGCTGCAGCAGTATATCCATCAGACGAGCGCCGAAGTCGCCGCTTTCCCGACGCTGGAAGCCGTTCCGACCAATCTCGTCAGCAACGTCCGCAACGACATTTACCTGATCGGCGAGGCGCTGAAGCTCATCGACAAGCAGAAGCTGCTGCCGATGGATGCCAGCGATCTCAAGGCCGTCACCGGCTATCATGCGGCGGTGGACAATGCGACGAAGTTCATCCCCTTGTGGGTGAAGGTCGCCGTTGCGCTGGCGCTCGGCCTCGGCACGATGGTCGGCTGGAAGCGCATCGTCGTGACGGTTGGTGAGAAGATCGGCAAAACGCACCTGACATACGGCCAGGGTGCCGCCGCGGAAGTCGTCGCCATGGTGACGATCGCCTCGGCCGACCATCTCGGCCTGCCGGTTTCGACCACGCATGTTCTGTCTTCCGGTGTGGCGGGCACGATGGCTGCGAACGGCTCGGGCCTGCAATGGTCCACCGTGCGCAACATGCTCATGGCCTGGGTGCTGACGCTGCCGGCCTCGATCGCGATCGCCTTCCTGCTGTTCGTGATCCTGCGGCAAGTCTTCTAGTTTAAAGCATTTCCGTTTTTCTTCGAAACACGGAAATGCTTTATCTCTTTGTTTTCACGCAATTCCGGACGCAAAACCGCTTCACACTTTTGCTGGAATTGCTTTATTCAGGCCGTAGAGGCCAGATTGGTATTCTGGCTTTCGATGAAGATGCCCGCCTCCGCGGCGGGCATCGCCTTGCCGAAGAGATAGCCCTGACCGATGTCGCAGCCAAGCTGCAGCAGATAGGCGAGCTGGGCGTGCTCCTCGACGCCTTCAGCCGTTGTCTTGATGTTGAGGCTTCTTCCGAGAGCGAGCATGGCGCGGACGATCTTTTCCTGCTTCTCGTCCTCCCGGCAGGTGGCGATGAAACTCTTGTCGATCTTGATTTTGTCGAAGCGATAACGGGCAAGCTGAGCAAGGCTCGAATAGCCCGTGCCGAAATCATCGAGCGCGATCTGTACGCCCGCTTTATGCAACTCATCGAGAATATGGGCCGCGATCGCCGGATCCTGGACCAGCGCGTTTTCGGTGATTTCAACTTCCAGTCGCCTGGCGGGCAGGCGGCTTGCAGCGAGCACTTTGAAGATGCGCGAGGGAAGGAGTTTATCCTCCATCTGGACGGGTGACACGTTGAAGGAAAGCCTTACATCGTCAGGCCAGGCGAGGGCATCGCTGCAGGCCTGGGTGAGAAGGTTTTCGAACAGTTCGGTGATCATGCCAGTTTCTTCGGCGATGCCGATGAAGACCGGAGGCGGAATATTCATGCCGTCTTCGTCGGTCCATCGGGCCAGCGCCTCGAAGCCGCAGAGCCTGCCGCTCCTGAGATCGATCAGCGGCTGATAGTAGGTCTTGATCGCCTTGTTCTGAATGGCGCCGCGCAGCTTGGTTTCGAGCGATGCGCGTTCCGTCACCTTGTCCTGCATGGACGTTTCGAAGATCAGTTGATGATTAGGACCGCGCGATTTCGCCTCGTACATGGCAAGGTCGGCGCGGTGAGCGGCATCCTCCAGCGGCTCTGCGCCTTCGCTCCAGCGGTCGTAGCCCACGCTGGCGCCGACCTCTACGGCAAAACCATCGATCAGGATGGGGCGGGTAACCGCCTGGATGAGCACTTTGGCAAACCATTCCTCCCGCGCCGCGGTCATGCCGAGGGCGATGATGATGAATTCATCCCCGCCGAAACGGTAGACGCAGTCGGCATTGCCCAAGGCGCAAATGCGCTTGGCCACTTCCACCAGCAGAACGTCGCCGCCCTTGTGGCCGACGAGGTCGTTGACCTTCTTGAAGCCGTCGAGATCGACGGAGAAGATCGTGACGTTGCTCTTGGCCTCTTCGGGAAGATTGCCGTCCTTATCGGCGGGCTTGGGCAGGATCTTGCGTTCGAAGGCGTAGCGGTTCGGAAGCTTGGTCAGATGATCGTGGGTGGCGGTCCAGTCGGCGCGCGCCTGGGCGGAGTCGCGAAGCTGCATCTCCTTGCGAAGGTCGGCAATGCGCAACACGGAATAGATGAAGCTCATCGCGCCGGCGATGCCGAGGGCCAGCACGAACTTATCGGCACCGTAATTCTCGAAGGTGCTCATGAAGGAAACGAGCCAGCTATCGACATCCAGCAGGGTGGCCGAAATCCACAGCACTGCACCGAGCGCCATGATCGTCAGACATTGCCTTCCCGCCCTGCTCCCGAAGAATTCCGGCATGAGCTTCTCCATCTCCACCCGGGCGGAAATATCATGAAAGTCTGAAATGTTTATTGAAACCTGAAGGCGAATTGTTGGAGGCCATGCCATGCATTCGGTAGCACTTTCATCGGAAGCGAGTGTGCGGAACACCGAATTTTACCGGCGATTTGAAACCTTTGGCCGCTTGCCGCTTTATGCTTTCGCAACGGATGCAGGCAGATGTCCCTCTTCTATTTCAAGACCATAGACAATGACGGCACGGTTCCCGGCGATCTGCCGTTCGAATTTCCCGATCTTTTCGCCGCCGTGGAAGAGGCAAAGCATGTGCTGGCCGAAATGGCGCTCGACGGTTTGCCGCAATGGCCGGGCGGATCGCTGGGCATAGAAGTGCAGAACGGTGATCATTCTCCGATCGTGCGACTGCGGCTGGAACTGAAAGTGGATTACATCCGGCCGGCCTGAGCGGAACCAATATTGCGTCGAAGCCGTTTTCCGGGAGCATTCACGAGAGAGGACAATCTCATGCAAGTTGTCGGCACCCAGGTCATCCCCGCCTATGGCGGCAAAGGCGGTTTCACGGTCGAGTTCGTGGGCGACGGCGGCGAAGTCGTCTCCGTGCAGATCAAGAACGACCCCGGCCAGCAATTGAACCGGCTGAATGCGGTCGAAAAGGCGAGGGAAGTGATGAGCCGTTTTGCCACGGCGAAGATCCGGGACGACGATGATGGTCGACCCAGCGTGCTCCGGAGTGCCCGTGCGGCGGGTGACAAGGGAACGATGGAAGAGCAGCTTGACGAAGGGCTGGAAGGCACCTTCCCCGCCAGCGATCCAGTCTCGGTCACCAACACCGCGATCCCTAAGGGAAGCAAACACTAATCTACCCTTTTATGGCCCGCTATGCCTGAAAGCACCCCGCGATCATCGGCTTGATCGTGGGGCGCTTTTACCGCCGCTCGGCGTGCTGATCCTGATGGAAATTATCGGAGCGCCGCTCTGGTTGGTGCGGAAATGTGGCGCGGATACGTCGCGTGCGCAGTGCGGCAGCCGATCTGCTTTCCACCCTGCAGGATGCCGAGACTTGTCCGCGTTGCTTCTTGCTAACCCTCGGCCAACTCGGTCTGTTCGTCGCTGTCATTCAGATTCCGCAATAGATTGGCAAAGAGAAAGGCGAGCAGCCGTAGCACGCTCGCCTTTGACGTGCTCTGACAGTTCAGACGACGTTGATCAGCAATGGCAGGCTGATCATGACGCCGACGAAAACGGCGACAACAGTTGCGACACGCACGATGCGAATACGCCGCGTACGCTCCCCACTCCAGTCATAGGTCATTTTTCGTCTCCTCGGGGAAGGACGTAGAGCCCGGGTTCCGGGTTCAATATGTATGACTGCGTTTGCTTGTGTAAGACTGGACTAATTTACGAGGACTATTCAGAAACGCAGCGACCAGCGGCGGCCGTCATGCGTCATGCGCACTATCCCAAGTGGCTGGACATCGATGGTCCAGAAAGATGCGGGTGGCGCTTTCAGCACGTTCAGGATCGCGGCGCGGATGACGGCTGCGTGGGTGACCGCGATGATATGGCCGCCGAGCGGCATCTCCTCGTTCATCCAGCCGGCGATGCGTTTGCCAAGCTGTTGCAGGCTCTCGCCCTCATGCGGGGTCGCTTCGGGATCGGACATCCAGAGCGCAAGATTTTCAGGCTCCTCGGCGTGGAGACTGACCAACGGTTTGCCGACCCAGCAGCCGTAGTCACAATCCCTGAGGGACGGGGCAACGGTCGCGTCGAAGCCCAGCATTTCGGCGGTCTGTCTGGCGCGTAGGGCCGGGCTTGTGAAAACCCTATCCGCCCGTCCCGGCGCCGGTAGCGTGGTATCGCTCAGCACCTTTTCCTCCAGCGGTTCGTCCGCCGGAAAGGAGGCGGTACGATTGGCTGCTGTCGCGCCGTGGCAGATCCATGTGAGGCGGGTGGTCACGTCTTTCGCGCCTTGCGGAGATGGGGCGGGATGGCCGCCGCCCGCATATGAAGTTTCGTTGACAGTGTCTTTGGCGTGCAGATATAACCGTGACGTTGCGGGTTTGGAAGCCGGTGAGAGTCCGGCGCGGTCGCGCCACTGTGACCAGCGTGTCGAAATTCTTCGCGTTGGAAGTCAGACCTAACTGCACGCAAGATTCTCGACTGAACGCGTCATTCCAGGAGGAATACATGTCTGACACCACTTTCGCGCCCGTCGCGTCACCCGCCCCAATTCCCGTAGGCCAGATTCTGCCATGGGCGATCTTCGGCGGCCTGCTGATGCTGATCGCCATCTATTTCGTTGGCACCGAAGAAGGCGCGATGGCGCTCTTCAACGGCATGTATGTGCACGAATTCGTGCATGACGCCCGTCACCTCCTCGGCTTCCCCTGCCACTAAGGGAGTGCCTCACATGGTTGGAAATCTTCTGCTTCGCGGCATGATCGCGGGCCTGATTGCTGGCATCCTGGTTTTTGCCTTTGCACGCGTCTTTGGTGAGCCGCTGGTCGATGCGGCGATTGCCTTTGAAGAGGCTACATCGCAGGCGGCCGGTGCCGCAGCCGAACCGGAAATCGTCAGCCGCGCCACCCAGGCGGGGCCTGGGCTCTTTATCGGTGTCATGGCCTATAGCGTTGCCATTGGCGGGCTGTTTGCGCTTGTCTTCGCCTTCGTGCACGGCCGCTTCAGCAGCCTTTCGGCACGCGGCACCTCGGCCGTTATCGCAATCGCAGCTTTCGTCGCCATCGTCATCGTTCCGGCTATCAAATATCCGGCCAATCCGCCGGCTGTCGGCAACTCGGATACGATCGGCGTGCGCACAGAGCTGTTCTTCCTGATGATTGTCGTCTCGGTTGCTTCGCTGATCGCGGCCGTCGCAATTGCCCGCAGCCTGAGAGCGCGCTACGGCTTATGGAACGCGGCGGTCGTTGCGGGTATTCTCTTCGTCGTCTTCATCGGTCTGGTGGAATATCTGCTGCCTCCGATCAATGAAGTGCCGGAGAATTTCTCGGCGATGGTGCTATGGCGCTTCCGCACGACCACGCTCGGCATGCATATGATCCTCTGGTTAGTGCTCGGTCTCGCTTTCGGCGCGCTGGCGGAGAAGCGCCTCGGGGCGAAGAGCGGGTTGCGTCCGGCCTATCGATAAGGGTCGGGAGAGGGGGCTTGCCGCTCCCTCTTTCCTTGCAAAACCTATCGGCTCTTGGCTGCTGCGTCGGGACGTTGGACTATTGTGAAAAACGGATTCAATCTCCTTTGTTTCGGCCTTGCCCTGTTGATCGCTGGTAGCGCATCCGCGCATGGAGGCGGCGAGGGCAGCCGTGCCGGCCTGCCGGTGCCCGAAATATCTCACGGGGAAATGGCTGTGATTGCCGACTATCGCGGCCGTATCATGGATCTCGCCGCAAGCGCGGTCGATACGAACGAACCTTTCCGGCGTGTCCTGAACTATGCCGAAATCCAGTATTCCTACTGTCTCTGGGGTCGGATGCCCGGTAGCGTGACGGATGAGGAAAGTCCGTTCAACGAATGCGCCCATGCCTATCTCGCCGCGACCAAGGCGGTGCTGCTCGCCATGCGCGACATGCCACAGGAGGCGGTAGTGGCCGGTGAAATCGCATCGGCTGTCGATGTCGATATGGTTAGGCGCGGGCTCTCGCTTGTGACCTGCCGCTTCAGTGGCGAGGGTTTCAACACGGCCGATGTCGTACGCCCGCGCTGGAGCGAAATTCCGCTGCATCCAGCGAGCATGGCCTCACTCACCGGATTTGCAGCGATCCTCGCCGCGGGGTTCTTTGTTCTCAGGCGGCTTCTTCGGATTCAGTCCTCGGAATAGCGCTGCTCGCGCCACGGATCACCATACATATGGTAGCCGTTCTTTTCCCAGAAGCCGGCCTTGTCGGCCGGCAACAGATCGATGCGGCGCAGCCATTTGGCGCTTTTCCAGAAATAGAGATGCGGTACGACGAGACGCATAGGTCCGCCGTGATCGCGGGTGAGCGGCAGGCCTTCCCATGAGGTGGCGAGAATGGCGTCTTCGGCGGCGAAATCGGATAGCGGCAGGTTGGTCGTGTAGCCGTCATAGCTTGTCAGCATGACGTAACAGGCTTCGGCTTTCGGCATGGCGAGATCAAGCAGGTCTCGGGTCGAAACACCCTTCCACTTGTTGTCGTAGCGCGACCATGTTGTGACACAATGGATGTCGGTGATCATTGTGCTCTGTTCCAGCGCCTGGAAGGCGGCCCAACTAAGGTCGAGCGGTGTCTCGACCAGACCGTGAACTTCCAGCCGCCAGCTATCAATGGAAATGATCGGCTGCTGGCCGAGGTCGAGCACCGGCCAGTTCTTGACCAGATGCTGGCCCGGCGGCAGGCGCTCGGTTTCCGGACGGCTGATGCGGCCGGTCAGGAATTTTCCCTCCACCGCCCAGCGGCGCTTGGACGTCGTGAGCTTGCTGTCTTCCGGGATCTGGTCATCGCTCATAGCGGTCTCCTTGCGGTGCAGCAATCAGACATCCGCGCCTGATAAGTGTCAAGTTTCGGCGCCTCTTGGAAATCTCCACCGCGCTCATTACACTTGAAGCCGTCGGGTTATGCCTCCACGGGGAGCGGAGGCGGAAAGGGAGGAGCGAGACGCTGTCTTCGCGCTATCGTGTCATTGCGGCGCTCTGCGCCGCACCCTTGCTGATTTTCGCTTTCTTCTATTACGGGAGCGCGGTCGCTACGCGCGCCTATATGGGCGAGGCTTCGGCGCAGGCCGGCACGGCACTCCGGCTTGCGGCCTCGGCACTGAGTGGCCATCTCAGCCGCTACGAGGCGTTGCCGGCGCTGATCGCCGATCATGACGATGTCAAGGAGCTGGTGAGTCGGCCGGATGATCGCTCGCTGCGCGACAATGCCAATCTCTACCTCAAGGAAATCAACGGGCTGCTGAAATCATCCGATATTTATGTCGTGCGTCCGGATGGCGAGACGATCGCCGCCAGCAATTATGATGGCCCCGGCAGTTTCATCGGTGAGAACTTCAGCTATCGCCCCTATTTCCAGGAGGCGATCGGCGGGCATCAGGCCCGCTTCTATGCCCTCGGTACGACCTCGCTGAAGCGCGGCTATTATTTCTCTTCGCCGATCTGGGTGGATGGCGAAATCCGCGGCGTCATTGTCTTCAAGGTCGATATCGACGTAATCGAATCCTCCTGGAGCGGCGGCGAGTACCGCATCTTCGTCTCCGATCCCGAGGGCATCATCTTCATGTCCGACAGTCCGGACTGGCTCTATGGGGCGATCCTGCCGCTGAGTTCGGATCGGGTGGCGCGCACCGAGGCATCGCGACGTTATGCCAATGCGAAACTGGTCGAACTGCCGGTCATCCGTCATCGCTTCGAAGATCATGACCTGATGACGCTCGCCAGCGATCGCGGGCAAAGCGAATATCTCGTGCTCTCGCACTACATGCCGGCCGAGGACTGGACGGTGAACGTGCTGATGGACACGAGCTCCATCCGGGCGCAGGCCCGTACCGCGCTGGTCGTCGTCTTCCTCATTCTCTGCATTGCCGCTCTGACATTTGCCATTCTTCGGCAAAGACGCATGCGGCTTGCTGAGCGCCTGCAGTTGCAGGCCGAGGCGCGGAACGAGCTGGAGCGACGGGTTGATGAGCGTACGGCTGATCTTGCCTGCGTCAACAGCCGCATCGAGGAGGAGATTGCCGAGCGACGCCTGACCGAACAGCAGCTGCGCCAGACACAGGCCGATCTCATCCAGGCGGGCAAGCTTGCCGGTCTAGGTCAGATGTCGGCAGCACTTTCGCATGAGTTCAACCAGCCGCTTGCCGCCGCCAAGACCTATACGGACAGCGCCTCTGTCCTGCTCGAACGAGGCCGCACGGCCGAAGCGCAGGACAACATCCAGCGCATTGGCGGACTGATAGATCGCATGGCTTCCATCAGTCGGCATCTGCGCAATTTCGCGCGCAAACCCAATGAGAAGCTGGGGGCCGTCCCGCTCGATGAGGCGATCCGCGATACGCTCGAGATCGTCGCCTGGCGGCTCAAGGCTGCGGATGCCGATCTCCGGCTGCATCTCGGGGGGCGGCCGCCGGTGGTCAAGGCTGGCTCGGTGCGACTGCAGCAGGTGCTGGTCAATGTGATCTCGAATGCGGCTGATGCCGTGGAGGGGCTCGAGGACCGGCGCATCGAGGTTTCGGCGTCCAAAGAGGCCGGCAGGGTAATCCTGACCGTGCGTGATCATGGGCCTGGTGTGCCGGCGGCGATTGCCGAGCGCATCTTCGATCCCTTCTTCACCACCAAAGGGGTGGGCAAGGGGCTCGGGCTGGGGCTTTCCATCTCCTACAACATCATCAAGGATTTTGGCGGCAGCCTGACCGTCTCCAACCATCCGGAGGGTGGAGCCGTGTTCCGTATCGAGCTTTCCGCGGCAGCTGGCATGATGCCGGAGGCGGCGGAATGAACGAACAGAAGATATTGCTCGTCGACGACGAAGAGGAACTGCGCCGCTCGACGGCGCAGGCGCTGGAACTGTCCGGCTTCAGCGTCGAGACCTTTTCCAATGCCGACCACGTGCTGGAACTGATCGGCTACAGTTTTCCCGGTGTCGTCGTTACCGATATCCGCATGCCGGGCATGGACGGCATGACGTTGATGCAGAAGATCCGCGAACTCGATACCGAAGTGCCGGTTATTCTCGTCACCGGCCACGGCGATGTACAGCTTGCCGTCAAGGCGATGCGCGAGGGCGCCTATGACTTCATCGAGAAGCCGTTTACGCCGCAGATGCTCGCCGGCGTCATCCGCCGCGCCATGGAGCGGCGCAGCCTCGTGTTGGAAAATCGGCTGCTGAAGGCGGTGGCCGGCAAGCGCGACGATATCGAGGCGCGCCTGCCGGGACGAACGCAGATCATGGTCGACCTGCGCTATCGCATCCGTGCGATCGGGGCGAGCGATGCCGACACGCTTATTGTCGGCGACACTGGTGCGGGCAAGGAAGTGGTGGCGCGGGCGCTGCACGATATCAGCGCGCGGGCAAGCCGGCCCTTCATCGCCATCAATTGCGCAGCACTTCCAGCAAACCTGATCGAGAGCGAGCTTTTCGGGCATGAGGCCGGCGCTTTTCCGGGGGCCGTGCGGCCGCGTTACGGCAAGTTCGAGCATGGGCGGGGCGGCACCATTCTGCTCGACGAGATCGGCTCCATGCCGTTTGATCTGCAGGCGAAGTTCCTGCGGGTGCTGCAGGAGAGAATGATTTCCCGCCTCGGATCGAATGAGACCGTACCGCTCGACGTGCGGTTCATCGCCACGAGCAAGGTCGATCTGGAAGCGGAAGTCGCTGGTGGCCGATTCCGCGCCGACCTCCTCTACCGCCTGAACGTCGCGACCATTCATGTGCCGTCGCTCTCACAACGCCGGGCCGATGTTCCGCTGCTCTTCATGCAGCTTGTCAGGGAGGCGGCCGCGCGTTACGGCAAGGACGACATGGCCGTGCCACCGGATGTGATTTCCGACATCGCGCAGCGCGACTGGCCGGGCAATGTCCGCGAATTGCGCAATGCGGCCGACCGCTTCGTGCTTGGTCTCGATGGCGGCGGCAGGCAGGCAGAGGTCGCGGGGCTTGCCGAGCGTGTCGCGGAATTCGAACGTGGCGTGATTGCAAGTGCGCTGGTCGCCCATGGCGGTAGCCTGAAGCCGGTCTATGAATCGCTCGGCATCTCACGCAAGACACTTTACGAGAAGATGCAGAAGTACGGCCTCGACAAGAAGCTGCTGGCCAACGACATGGCTGGTGAGATGCGCCGCGAGCTCTGATCCAATCCCGAATTTCTTGATGTGATCGTCTGTTTTCAGGCCTCGCTCGATTTATGCCTTGACAGGCAACCATTTGGTTGCCTATAAAATGACAACAGGCAACCAAATGGTTCCGTATTGACATGGATGAAGACGCGGTTTTTCGAGCTCTGGCGGATGGCAGCCGGCGACGTCTGCTGGATCGCCTGCATGCGCGCAATGGCCAGACGCTCGGCGAATTGTGTGAAGGGCTGGAGATGACGCGCCAGGCGGTGACGAAGCATCTCGGCATTCTCGAGGAAGCAAACCTTGTTTCCACGCGCCGGCAGGGGCGCGAGAAGCTGCATTACATCAATCCGGTTCCGATCAACGAGATCGCGGACCGTTGGATCAGCAAATTCGAGCGCCGTGCGTTAGAGGCGCTCTCCGATCTCAAGAAGAGCCTCGAAGGCAGCAAAGACGAATGAATCGTCCCGCCTGCCGGCGAGGGTGTGACCAAGCCTTGGCCAAAAGGAGTACCATCATGGCTGGCAGCGCATTCAATTACGTCACCTATATCCGCACTACACCGGAGCAGCTCTGGTCGGCACTCACGACATCGGAATTCATGAAGAAATTCTGGCTCGGCGTGCAATTCGAGACCGATTGGAAAGTCGGTTCTGCCTGGCAGATGAGCTATTCCGACGGAACCGTTACCGATACAGGCGAAATCCTCGAATTCGATCCGCCCAAGCGGCTTGTCCTGAAGTGGCATAATGAGTTCAGGCCGGAGCTCAAGGCTGAAGGGTTTTCCCGGTGCGTGATGGAGCTCGAGCCGGTCGGCGAGGCGGTCAAGCTGACGCTGACACATTCGATGCCGATAGAAGGTTCCAAATTCATCGGTGCCGTTTCCGGCGGATGGCCACAAATTCTCTCCAACCTCAAATCGCTGCTGGAAACGGGCGAGGTTGTTCTGCCGCCCAACCGGTGAAGGACCAGCGATGGGTGGATTTCCACCCATCGCTTTAGCCATTTGTTTCCAAATCAACCCATGCTGCGGTGCACTGTCGCAAAATCGTCATTCCTCTCCTCGCCTCGCGATTGCGACCATCAGTCCCTGGCCTGCAAATGGGACATCCGAGCCGGTGCGGAGGATGCGCCGGCGGAACGACCATTTTCATCAGGGAGGAAAACGATGAAAATCCTGAAGGCCATGCTCGGCGTGACCGCCGCCGCTGCCGTTTCGCTGCTCGCTTATTCTGCTTCGGCGCAGACCTATCCCGAACGCACCATCACCATGGTCGTGCCTTTCGCAGCCGGTGGCCCGACCGATACCGTCGCGCGCCTCGTTGCTGAATCCATGTCGAAGGATCTCGGTCAGCAGATCGTCGTCGAAAACGTCGGCGGTGCTGGCGGCACGCTTGGCGCCGGCCGCGTCGCCGATGCCGATCCGGATGGTTACACGATCCTGCTGCATCATATCGGCATGGCGACCAGCGCCACGCTTTACCGCAAGCTCGCCTACGACACACTGAACGCCTTCGAATATGTCGGTCTCGTCACCGATGTTCCGATGACGATCGTTGCCCGCAAGGATTTCGAACCGGCCGATCTGAAGGGCCTGATCGACTATGTGAAGGCGAACAAGGACAAGGTCACCGTCGCCAATGCCGGTATTGGCGCCGCATCCCATCTTTGCGGCATGATGTTCATGAGCGCCATCCAGACGCCGCTGACGACCGTTCCCTACAAGGGAACCGGCCCGGCCATGACCGACCTTCTCGGCGGTCAGGTTGATATCATGTGCGACCAGACGACCAATACGACGAAGCAGATCAAGGGTGGCACGATCAAGGCCTATGCCGTGACGTCGCCGGCGCGCCTCGATGTGCTCAAGGACATTCCGACGGCGGTCGAAGCCGGTCTGCCGGGCTTCGAAGTCGGTATCTGGCACGGCATCTACACGCCGAAGGGCACGCCGGCCGAAATCAATGAGCGCTTGTCGAAGTCGCTGCAGGTCGCACTAAAGGACCCGAATGTTGGCGCCCGCTTTGCCGAACTTGGCACCGCTCCCTCGTTGGACGCTGATGCGACGCCGGCGGCGCTGAAGGCGAAGCTCGAGAGCGAAATCACCCGCTGGAGGTCCGTCATCGAAGCAGCCGGCGAATACGCGGACTGAGCCTGGCCGCCGCACGCGCACCTTCCTCCCAGCCGGGGAGGAGGGTGTTTGCGCAGCCTCGTATCCGTCGCGACGCTTCATCTCCAACCCCAGGAGACATCATGAAATCTCTCAGTTTCGACACCACCAATGTCATCTGCGGCGCTTTGCTTGCCGCGACCGGTGCCTTCTTTGCCTATCAGTCGCTGAACCTCGATATCGGCACGGCGCTGCGCATGGGACCCGGATATTTCCCACTCGTCCTGTCCGGCATCCTCGTCCTGCTCGGCCTGATCATTCTCGTGCAGGCGGTGCGGGTTCAGGGCGAGCCGATCGATCCCTTCGCCTGGCGCGGCATGCTCTTCATCCTGCCCGCACCGGTCTTTTTCGGATTGACTGTGCGCGGGCTCGGTTTTGCTCCGGCAATCTTTCTGACGGCCTTCATCGCTTGCTTTGCATCCAGTCGCATGAATGTGCTGTTCGCGCTGGTTCTTTCGCTGCTGCTGACGGTCTTTTCGGTTGGGGTTTTCAGCTACGCACTCGGGCTGCCGTTCGAACGTTTCGGCCCCTGGGTCCGGTTCTAGGAGGCGGGTATGGAACTCTTCAGCAATCTCGCACTCGGTTTCTATACGGCGGCAAGCCCGGAAAACCTGTTCTTCTGCCTGATCGGCGTGCTGCTCGGCACGCTGATCGGCGTGCTGCCCGGCATCGGCGCCACGGCAACGATCGCCATGCTGCTGCCGATCACCTTCCAGCTCGAGCCGGTCTCCTCGCTCATCATGCTCGCCGGCATCTATTACGGCGCGCAATATGGCGGCTCGACGACGGCAATCCTCATCAATATGCCGGGCGAATCTTCCTCGGCCGTGACAGCCATCGACGGCTATCAGATGGCGCGGAAGGGCAGGGCCGGCGCGGCGCTCGCGATCGCGGCGCTCGGCTCCTTCTTCGCCGGCACGGTATCGACCTTCCTCGTGGCTGTCTTTGCTCCGCCACTAACGGCGATTGCGCTGCAATTCGGCTCGGCCGAGTATTTCTCACTGATGATCGTCGGGCTCGTATCCTCGATCGCACTGGCCCATGGCTCGGTCGTCAAGGCACTGGCGATGGTGGCGCTCGGGCTGCTGCTCGGCCTTGTGGGCACGGATATCTATACCGGCACGCCGCGCTTCACGCTCGGCATCCGCGAATATGCTGACGGGCTGAATTTCGTGGCTCTTGCCGTCGGCGTCTTCGGCATTGCGGAAATCCTGCGCAATCTGGAAGGCGAAAAGACGCGCACAGTGTTGATGGCGAAAGTCTCGGGTCTATTGCCGTCGAAGGAAGAGTTTAAGGAGATGATCGCGCCGGTCATTCGCGGGACTGTCATTGGTTCGGCGCTCGGCATCCTGCCGGGCGGCGGAGCGATCCTTGCTTCCTTCGCTTCCTATACGGTGGAAAAGCGTGTCTCGAAGAAGCCGGAAGAGTTCGGCCACGGCGCAGTTGCCGGTGTCGCCGGACCGGAATCGGCCAACAATGCCGGTGCGCAGACCTCCTTCATTCCACTGCTGACGCTCGGCATCCCGGCAAACCCTGTCATGGCGCTGATGGTCGGCGCGATGATCATCCAGGGTATCGTGCCGGGGCCGAACGTGGCGACCGAACAGCCGGCGCTCTTCTGGGGCATCATCGCCTCCATGTGGATCGGCAACCTGATGCTCGTCATCCTCAATCTGCCGCTGATCGGCTTGTGGGTGAAGCTGCTGACGGTGCCTTACTATGTGCTTTTCCCCGTCATCATGGCCTTCTGCTCGATCGGGGTCTACAGCGTCAATTCCAACGTCTACGACCTCTACGCCGTCGCCTTCTTTGGCCTCATCGGCTACGTGCTGGCGAAACTGCGCTGCGAGCCGGCGCCGCTGCTGCTCGGGTTCGTGCTCGGACCGTTGCTGGAGGAAAACCTGCGACGGGCCATGATCCTGTCGCGCGGCGATGCGACCACCTTCGTCACGCGGCCGATCAGCGCCATCCTGCTGACGATTGCCGTGGCGGTTTTGATCATCGTCTTCCTGCCGAGCGTCAAGCGCAAGCGCGAGGAGGTCTTCGTCGAAGAGGCGTAAGGGCTTGCGCTTACGGCCTGTTTGTTGAAAAAAGAACGATCTGATGCGGGCGCCGTCGGGCGCCCGTTTCGCTTTACAGGATATCCAGGCTCATGAGCATTCCCGCCCGGATCAGCAACGATCTGCCTTTTCTCACCAATCTCCGCCGTGATCTGCATGCCCATCCCGAACTCGGCTTCGAGGAGGAGCGTACCAGCGATATCGTCGCGAAACTTCTGGATGAGGCGGGTATTCAGGTGCACCGCGGCCTTGGCGGCACCGGTGTCGTCGGAACGCTGCAGATCGGCAATGGTACGCGCAGGATCGGGCTGAGGGCAGATATGGACGCGCTCGCCATGCCGGAAACGGCGGATCGCCCCTATAAGTCGACCGTGCCGGGCAAGATGCATGCTTGCGGCCATGACGGGCATACGACGATGTTGCTCGGCGCGGCACGGTATCTGGCTGAAACGCGCGGTTTTTCCGGCACCGTGCATTTCATCTTCCAGCCGGCCGAAGAGGGCCGTGGCGGTGCGAAGCGCATGGTGGAGGAAGGGCTGTTCAAGCAGTTTCCCTGCGATGCCGTCTATGGGCTGCACAATATGCCCGGGCTTGCCGTGGATGAGATCGCGGTCGTCGAGGGGCCGCAGCTTGCTTCTTCGGATAGCTGGCGGATCATCTTCCGGGGTGTTGGTACGCACGGCGCAAAGCCGCACCTCGGCCGCGATCCGATCACAGCTGCCGCCACTTTCCTTTCGTCTCTGCAGACGATCGTCGGGCGCGTCATCGATCCCCTTCAGCCGGCAGTCGTCAGCGCCTGTTCACTCCAGGCCGGCAATCCGAAGGCATTGAATGTCATCCCCGATATTGTCGAGATCGGCGGAACGGCGCGGGCCTATTCGCCTGAGGTTCGCGATCAGCTTGAGGCCGAAATCGGCCGTCTGGCACAGGGAACCGCCGCCATGTTCGGCATTTCGGTAGATTATGAATTCGAACGCCGCATTCCGCCCGTCGTCAATGACGCGGATGCGACTGTGCGGGCGCTAGGCGCCGCACAGTCGGTGTTCGGTGAAAAGGCGCGTACGAGCTTTCCGCCGTCGACTGCCGGCGACGATTTCGCCTTCTTCGGGCAAAATGCGCCCGGCTGTTATGTCTGGCTCGGCAACGGCCCGGCCGTCGATGGAGCGCTGCATCATAATACAGCCTACGACTTCAATGATGAGGCGCTCGGATATGGAGCGGCCTATTGGGTGGCGCTGGTGGAGCGGGAGCTCAAGGCTGAGGCGTAAGCCGCCTCAAAACGTTTCCAGTATGGGGCTTTCCAACACCTTGCCGGTAATGACGTCGGCAATGCCGCGGTCGGTCTGATGTGGGCCGATATTGCAGGCAAGTGTCGCGCCGAAGCAGGCTTTGAAGACCAGATAGGGCGGTTTCCAGTCGACGATCTTTTCCATTGCCTTGCGGATGGCAGCAAAGCCATCGGCGGTTTCCTGCAGGGATGCATCCGTCACGAGGCCGGAGAGTGGCAGGGGCAGCAGGGCTTCGATGCGCCCATCCTTTGCCACGGCCATGCCACCGCCGGCGTCGATGACGGCATTGGCTGCAAGCGCCATATCACTGATATTTCCTCCGAACACAGTGAGGTTGTGGCTGTCATGTGAAACCGTGGTGCAGAAGGCGCCGCGCCACTCACCCCAGCCGGTCAGGAAGCCGATGCGCGGCTTGCCATCCGCCAGTCCATGGCGATGTGCAACCGCTATCATGGCGCTGCCAGCCGGCGGTACGACGAAGCCGTCGCGGATATCCGCTTCGGTTGCTCCCCACTGGGTGAAGCGTGGACGGTCGATTGTTGCGAGGTGCACCTTCGTGCCGTTGGCGGGAATGCGGAAATCGTCTTCGGCAAGCGGTGCGAGCTTGACCGATTGCATGAGCGGCCCGGCGTCGAACGACGGAAGGCGATCGCTGACCATGCCATTTTCGGCGATTAGTCGGCCGTTGGCGATGACGGCGCGGGTCTTGAATTCGCTCATGTCCTCGAACAGCACGAGATCGGCGCGGCGTCCGGCGGCGATGAGCCCGAGGTCGGAACGCTTCAGGCGTTGCGCGGCGTTGAAGGTAGCGGCGCGCAATGCCCATTCCGGGCGCATGCCGTAGCGCACGAGGCGACGCACGACGTCGTCGAGGCCGCCATTCTGATAAAGTTCATCGGGGAAGACATCATCCGTGCAGAGCGTGACGGTCGGCGGAAGGTGGCCGATGCCGTTCAATGCATCGACAAATTCCTTCAGCAGATGATCGTGCGAGCCGCGCAGCTCGATCGTCATTCCGGCCGCCAGCTTCTGCAGCAAATCGGCGCCCGAGGTAAGCTCGTGATCGGAGGTGATGCCAGCGGCCATGAAGGCGTTGAGATCGGTACCCTCCAGTCCGCGGGCATGGCCGCAGACGAGCTTGCCGGAGGTGAGGCCGGCATTGACGATATCGGTCATGCGCGGATCGCCATCGATGACGCCGCGCATGTTCATGACTTCCGCCACGCCACCGATCGCCGGCGAGCGCAGCAGCTCGGCGATGACACTGGCGTCGAAATCCGCACCGGCGAGTTCCAGACCAGGGGCGGAAGGAACGCAGGAGGGGGCAAGCAGGATCGTGCGCAGCGGCAGATTGCGCGAGGCTTCGATTGCCCAGCGTACGCCATCGAGACCATGGACATTGCCGAATTCGTGCGGATCCCAGACGATCGTTGTCACGCCGCGAGGCAACACGGCTTCAGCATATTCAGCCGGCGTCACCATCGAGCTTTCAATATGCATGTGTGTATCGATGAGGCCGGGAGAGACGATGCTACCGGCTGCGTCAATTACCTTGGCAGCGTCCGTGCGGCTCGACGATGCGTGAACACTCGCAATCATCGCGCCAACGAGGCCGATATCGGCCTCGCGGATCAGGCCTGTGACGGCATCGAGAATGCGGCCGCCGGTCACAAGCACATCGAAGGGAGCATCGCCGCGGGCGGCAGCAACAGCGCGGGCCCGTAAGGCGGGCTCGTTGAGATCGGCGGGTTCCTGGCGCGGAGTTGCAGTCATTTGCGGGCCTCGTTGACCAGGGCGGCGAGAATGATGACACGCGCCATGTCGGCATCGATGTCGGCGGCGAACTGTGCATTGAACGTTGCGTGAGTGGCGCGGGTTTCAACGACCGTGCGCCCGCGCGTATGCTGCCCCTGCAATTCCACGTCGATGCGGGCAGGGCGGAAGCTCACCACTTGCGGAGCGACGAAGGCGACGGCAGCCGAAGGATCATAGATTGCCATGGCGGGACGACCGCGGTTCGTGCCAATGCGAATATAACCGRCAAACATATCGGCGATCAGCTCGGCATTGGCGCCACCGGCAGCGCGAACTGGATCGGCATCCTGGGGCTTCGCAAGAACCTTGCGGCAGAGATCGAGATCGACCATGCGCAGTGGCAGCTCGCGGGCGATGATGATTGCGAGCGCCTCTGGATCGGCGAGCGCATTGAATTCTGCGGAGGCCGTATGATTGCCGGAGGTAACACCGCCGCCCATCCAGACGAGTTCGGTGATGCGGGCGGCAAGATCGGGCCGGGCGAGCGCGAGTGCCGCGATATTCGTCAGCGGTCCAAGCGCCAGAATGCGGTGAGGGCCTTCCAGTTCCAGCCAGCGGCAAAGCGCGACGAAGGCATCGCTATCCGGCAGGATCGGGGCCGGCGGCAGATGTCTACCGGTCGTCGGAATGCCGCTTTCGCCGAGGATCGCCTGGGCAGTCTCTAGCTTGCCGAGAACGGGCATGTCGCGGCCGGTGTGGATCGGAAATTTCCAACCGAAGGCCTTGGCTGCGCCCGCCGCATTGGTGCGCACCTGCGGCAGTGGCGCGTTGCCGAAGACCAGCGAGACACCGTCGATGTCGAGCTCGGCATTCGTCACCACCATGATGGCGGCAATGTCGTCGAAGCCCATATCCGTGTCGATCCAGACGCCCATGATGTCACCCGAAACGTTTGAGGCTTGCGGAGGCTGCGACCGGCAGGTCGAAGGAGATCATACTGCCGAGTTCGTATTGCGGCAGGGCGGCATCGACTTCCGCCTTGATCGGGCCGAGCACGCTGTCCAGCAGATATTCGCGGCTATTGCCGGCAAAGGATGTGCCACGCACCGTGCCGTGGAAAGGGCCAGAACCAAGGACCACCGCACGCGGCCGCCAGGCCAGGCCCGCCGCACCGTCAGGTGCTGCGGCGGAAAGCGCGACAGGGCCGTTCGGCGTCGCAAGCTTTCCGTCCTTCAGCGCAAAGATGTTTTCGAAACCGACGAAATCGGCGACGAAGGAGGAAACAGGCTTGTTGTAGATGTCCTCGGGCGTGCCGATCTGCTCGATGCCGCCGTTCAGCATGACAATGATGCGGTCGGCAAGCGCAAGCGCTTCTGCCTGATCGTGGGTGACGAAGATCATCGTTACGCCAGTTTCCTTCTGGACGCGCTGCAGCTCGGCACGCATTTCAAGGCGAAGGCGGGCGTCGAGGTTGGAAAGCGGCTCGTCGAGCAACAGCACTTTCGGCTCCATGACCATGGAGCGGGCGAGCGCCACGCGCTGCTGCTGGCCGCCCGAAAGTTCGCCCGGCTTACGGCCGGCAAATTTCGCAAGGCCGACGGATTTGAGGCCGGCATTGACCTTGCCATCCAGAACCTCGCCGCGAAGGCCCTTCAAGCGCAGGCCGAAGGCAACGTTTTCATAGACAGTCAGATGCGGGAACAGCGCGTAGGACTGGAAGACGAGGCCGACGGCGCGCTTGTTGGCGGAGACGCGGGTGATCTCGGCGCCATCGAGATTGATGCGGCCGGAAGCGGGGTTCAGCAGGCCGGCAATGGCGCGCATGGTCGTCGTCTTGCCGCAGCCGGAAGGGCCAAGAAGGGCTACCAACTCGCCCTTGGCAATCGACAGGTCGAGGTCCTTCACCGCGACCGTATCGCCATAAGCGAGCGTCAGCTTGTCGAGTTGAAGGTAGGCATCAGACATAGCGTGAGAATCCCAGGAAGCGTTCGGCGAGGAAGACGATGCCGATCGAAAGGAAGGCGAGCAGCGCCGAAAGCGCGGCAACGGACGGGTCGTAGGTTGTCTCCATATAGCCCAGCATGTCGATCGGCAGCGTGCGCACGCCAGGGCCGGAGAGGAAGAGCGAGACCGGCACCTGATTGAAGCTGGTGACGAAGCCGAGAATGAAGGCCGCGAGAATGCCGCCGCGGATATTCGGCATGACCACGCGGAAGAAGGCGCCGAGCCGCGAGGAGCCGAGCAAGACCGCGGCTTCCTCGATGTCCGAGCGCAGGTTGCCGAGGCTTGCGGACACCACGCGTACTGCATAGGGCAGCACGAGTGCGGTATGGGCGAAGAAGAGAGCCAGCGTGATGTTGAAGCCGAAAGGTACGACCAGGTAACGCAGTAGTGCCAGGCCGACGATGATGCCGGGCACGATGATCGGCAGCGAGACGATGGTTCTCACCGTCTCTGCGCCCGGCAGACGGTAGCGCGACAGGCTATAGGCGGCGGGGATGCCGAGAATGAGGGCCGCCAGCGTGCCGAAGACCGCAAGGAACATCGACATGGCGAAGCTCTCGCGGAAACTATCGATGGTGAAGACCTTGGCGACCCAGCGCAGTGACAGGCCCTGCGGCGGAAAGGCCAGTGTGTCGCCGGCCGAAAGCGAAGCGGCGATGATGATCAGGAAAGGGCCAATCAGGAAAACCAGCAGCAGGAACAGCACGACCGGCGAGAAGAGGCGGATGCTCATCGGCGGTTCCTCGCAGTGGCAAGGCGCTTCAGCAGGATATTGGCGGCAAAGCTCATGACGATCAGGATGAAGGCGATGACGCTCGCCGAGACAAAATTGTTGGCGACGGAGACCTGCTGGTACAGCAGCGTTTCCAGCATCAGCACCTTGGAGCCGCCGAGGATGGCCGGCGTGATATAGGCCGTCAKCGAGCCAGTGAAGACCAGCGTGCCGCCGACGACGAGGCCTTCCTTGGTGAGCGGCAGGATGACTTTCCAGAAGACCTGGAACCAGTTCGCACCGAGCACGCGGGCAGCTGGAATGGCATCCTTCGGCATGTTCTCGAGCGCGCTGATGAGCGACAGGATCATCAGCGGCAAGAAAAGTTGCAGCAGGCCGATGAAGACGGCGGTTTCGGTGAAGAGCAGTCGCAGCGGTTCCGCACTCAGGCCGAGGCCGGTGATGGCTTCATTGACGATGCCGGTGCGGCCGAGAATGACGATCCAGGCATAGGTGCGGGCGACCGGCGAAATCATCAGCGGCAGGGTGATGAGGCCGATCATGCGGCGCTTGCCCTTCGGCGGCAGGTTGACGATCGCAAAGGCGGCGGCATAGCCGATGACGGCCGACACCGCTGTCACCTCGAGGCCAAGCCGGAAGGTGCGGAAGAAGACGGTGCGGTTCAGCGTTTCGGAGAAGAAATCCGTATAGGCGGCAAGTGTCCATGCCCCACCAATGCGAAAACCTTCGGAGAGCAGGATCGCGACAGGCAGCAGAAAGACCACGGCGGCGAAGATCGCTGCCGGCAGGGCAAGCGCCAGGGCTTCTGCGCGGTTCTGAAACATGAGACGCCTTTCGAGCGGAGGAAGGGTCGGTCCCTGTCGGTGCCGGGACCGATTTCAGCAGTGGCTTACTGGCCGACCTTTTCGTTCCATTCCTTCAGCCAGCCATTGCGGCTGTCGAGGGCGGCTGCGGAGGGGATCAGCTTCAGGCTCTTGGCGGTGTCTTCGCCATAGGTGATGTTGTTGGCGACCTTGTCGGAGACCTTGACCTCCTTGTTGGCCGGGCTGTCGATCAGCTTTTCGGCGAGCTTGGTCTGGACTTCGGTCGAGAGCCAGAAATCCATGAACTGCAGGGCGAGATCCTGGTTCTTCGAACCCTTGGTCAGGACCAGCACGTTCATGCCGCCGGTCTGGCCTTCCTTCGGCGTTGCCCAGGCGACGGGGACGTTGAGCTTGGTAAAGCCTGCCCAAGAGAAGCGGCCGATCGGAGCGGCCCAGATTTCTTCCTGCTGCATCAGCTGTACGATCTGGGAAGACTTTTCATAGAAGGTTACGATCTCGTCCTTCTTTTCGCCAAGCGCCTCAATCGGCGCCTTGAGATCAGGGGTGTCCTTGCCGAGCGCGAGGCCGAGCATATAGAGCGCCGGCGGGCCCTGGTTGGTCGTGACGTTCGGGAAGGCGACGTGACCGACATATTCGGGCTTCAAGAGGTCAGCCCAGGACTCGATCTTCATCTTGTCCGCGCGATAGGCGATCGAGGTGGCGTAAAAGGTGTAGCCGACGCTCATGCCGTCGCCGTTCGGATCCTTGGCGACATCATAGAGCTTGGAGAAATTTTCAAGCTTGGATGTATCGACCTTGTCGATCAGGCCTGCGCGGGAAGCGGCAAGGCCGTCAGCCATGGAGACGGCAGCGAGATCGACCACAGGATTGGCCTTGTTGGCTTCCATCTTGGCGATGCGCTCGACGCTGTTGCCGGTTTCGACAACGAGCTTGCAGCCGCACTTGGCTTCGAAGGGATCGTAGACGATCGTCTTGTAGTCATCCTGGGCGAAGGCGTAGACGGAAATCGTGAGCGTGCGTTCCTGTGCCGCGGCGCCGAGGGGGGAAAGTGCGGCGAGCGCCACCGATGCAATAAGAGCTTTCTTCATTCTACAAGTTCTCCATCTCTGAGGTTTTTGGTGCCGGGTTCGCGAGCCCGGATGACTGGCGGATGATGAGTTGCATGGGCACGCGTTCGGTCTCCGCCGTAACCAGCACGCCCTCTCGTGTGCCGCTTTCGTTTATTTTGTCGACCAGGGCCGAGACGGCGATTTCGGCGATGGTATCCATGTCCATCCTCACCGTTGTCAGCGACGGCGTGACGACAGGCGACCAGATGAGATCATCGAAGCCGGTGACGCTGACATCGGCGGGCACGCTGATCCCCTCCTGCTGCAGTTCGGTCAGCGCGCGCAGCGCCTGCAGGTCGGAAAGGGCGGCAAAGGCGGTGAAGCCCTGACGCGCCTTTTCCGCAAGGCCCAGCCGGCAGCCGGCGCCCGTCTCGTTCTCCAACCGCTCGATCCAGAGCGTTTCGGAGCGCATGCCGGGCTGCAGGCCGGCCCTGATGCCGCCGGCGCGGTCATTCTGGACATTGGATTCGTGATTATTGCCGATGATCAGGATCTGCTTGTGACCGAGGCCGGCGAGATAGGCGGCGATTTCCCTGCCGCCCTGCCAGTGGTCGGCAGCGACCGTATTGCCGGGCGTGGAGGCGGTATCGATGACTGCGACCGGGCAGCTTGCGGCGGAAATGCGGGTGGCGCGGCGCGGCACGACCACCATGCCGTCAACGCCACGCTCCACCAGCCGGTTGATCGCCTCGGTCTGCGCCGTGATATCGCCGCGGGAGTCTGCGATCAGCACGCCGTAGCCTGCGGCGGATGCAGCATATTCGATGGCCTGGGCGATCTTCGGAAAGAGAGGATTGGCGATATCAGGCAGGACAAGGCCGAGCACGCCGCTGCGGCCGGTGCGCAGCGCCCGGCCGGCCTGGCTCGGCACATAACCGAGTTCAGCAGCATGCGTGCGAATTCTTTCAATCAGAGCGTCGGAAACCCGGCCTTTGCCGGAGAGCGCATTCGAGACCGTGGCAACAGAGACGCCAAGCGACGTCGCTATCCTGCTGAGGTTGGGTCCCGGGCGTTGTGAAGCCATTGTTTCGAAGTGCTGCGCTTAATCGTTTAATCAACTGCATAGCGTAGCGATTGCGGCTTGTCGAATCCAAATTCCTTCCATGCGCATATTATCTATCCCGGCAGATATTCACGCAAAGAAAAAGCCCCGCGGAAAACCGCGGGGCTTCGGAATGATACTATGCGAGGAGCTTAGCTGCCTTTGGCAGCCTTGACCGGTCCCGGACCGGTGGTCTTGCCGCCCGGAGCGAAGCCGCCGCCGGTTGCGATGTTGAGCGCAGCGTAATCCTTCGCCATCTGCTGAACAGCGGCGGCAAGGCTTGCCTGAGCAAGAGAGACCTGACGCTGGGCGTCGAGAACGTCGAGCAGCGAGGAAGCGCCGTCCTTGTAGGATGCCGTCGAAAGCTCGAGGGTTTCCTGCGTCGTCCGGACCTGGGCGCGCAACGCATCAACCGTCTGGGCGTCACGGCGAACGGCCGACAGGGCATCCTCGACCTGCTGGATTGCCGTCAAGACGGTCTGCTTCCAGGCGAGGTAGGATGCGACGGCGTTGGACTTGGAGACGTCGACATTGGCGCGCAGACTACCGCCGTCGAGGATCGGCAGG
This sequence comes from Rhizobium sp. 01T444, assembly GCF_056398305.1. Taxonomy (NCBI): domain Bacteria; kingdom Pseudomonadati; phylum Pseudomonadota; class Alphaproteobacteria; order Hyphomicrobiales; family Rhizobiaceae; genus Rhizobium; species Rhizobium sp. 01T444. The sequence goes on along the minus strand of NZ_JBFTPD010000032.1, from coordinate 12,029 downwards.
TTCAGGGTCGGGCCGAAGGACCACGCCGACAGGCCGCCGTGTATGCCGCGCTGGTTGATGTAGCTCGGCGAGATCGAACCGGACAGCGAGATCGACGGGTAGAGTTGAGCCTCTGCGACACCGATCTGGGCAGTAGCGGCGGCGAGGTTGCGCTCGGCCTGGCGAATATCTGGACGGTTGCGGATCAGGTCGGCCGGAATGCCGGAATTGATGCCGCCGCGGAAAGTCGGCTGGCCGGAGCCACGCAACAGTTCATCAACCATCGAACCGGCCGGCTGGCCGAGGAGGGTGGCGATATGATGGGCCGAAACGCGGATGTTGGTTTCGAGGCCGGGAATTTCTGCCAGCGTCGACTGGACAAGACCTTCAGCCTGCACGACGTCGAGCCGGGAGGCCGCGCCCGCGTCGAGCTGGAACTTGGTCAGGTCGTAGGTTTCCTGACGGGACTTCAGGTTGGCTTTCGAAAGCGCCAGGCGCTGCTGGAAGAAGCGTAGGTCAATATAGGTTGAGACAAGGTCCTGGATGTAGGACAGCTTGGCGATGTCGGCACCCGCGTAAGCGGCATCAAGAGAGGCGAGGGCGCTTTCCTTGCCGCGCCTGACAAGACCGAACAGATCGAGCAGCCAGGACAGGGAAAGCTGTCCGGCGCTGGTATTGCGGGTGTTAAACTGGTCGCGCAGCTCGCCGGTCTGGCCGCTGACGGTGTGGGAAGCGCCAACATCGAGGGCGGGCAAGGCACCGGCGCCGGCGATGGTCACGTTGGCGGATGCGGAATTGATACGCTCGATCGCTTGTTGAATCGTCAGGTTCTGGCTAAGTCCGGTCTGGACAAGGCTGTCTAGCTTGCGGTCATTATAGGCAGTCCACCAGGCCGTGGTAGCGACATCGCCGATGTTCTTTTTGCCACCTTCACTGAATTTTCCAGGAAGCGCCATTTCAGGAGGTACGTGATCAGGGCCTACTACACAGCCCGACAGCAATAACAATAGCGCCGGTGTGGCATAACGAAGAGATACCATGCATTTCATCCTGTAACTCGAGCAAGTCAATTCTTGTCCGAAGCGTCATGCTTCACTATCGGCCTGACGCGCCTCGTTCCTTACGCTAAACACATGCCGAAGCAGTCCGTGCGCAATGTAGCAATCCGGAAAGCTTTCTCACAGTGCATTTATATCACACTCCCGCCTCATTTTTTTGCCGTGTGGCAAAGATGCGGCGGATCACGACGAAGAAGGACGGCACGAAGAAAATGCCGAGCGCCGTCGCCGAAAGCATGCCCCCGAGCACGCCGATGCCGATCGCATTCTGGGCAGCGGAACCCGCGCCCGTTGCGATGGCCAAAGGCACGACGCCGAGAATGAAAGCCAGAGAGGTCATGATGATCGGGCGCAGGCGCAGCCTTGCTGCTTCCAGCGTTGCCTCGAAAAGCCCCATGCCCGTCTCCATTCGATCTTTTGCGAATTCCACGATCAGGATCGCGTTCTTCGCGGCAAGGCCGATGGTCGTGAGCAGGCCCACCTTGAAATAGACGTCGTTCGCCTGCCCGAAGAGCGTTGCTGCGGCAAGCGCGCCGAGCACGCCGACCGGCACGGCCATGATGACCGAGAACGGGATCGACCAGCTCTCGTAAAGCGCAGCCAGGCAGAGGAAGACGACGAGAACCGAAATCGCGTAAAGCATCGGTGCCTGCGAGCCGGAGAGCCGCTCCTGATAGGAGATGCCCTGCCAGGCGACCGTGTAGCCGCCGCCGAGCTGTTCGGTCAGGGCTTCCATCTCGTTCATGGCTTCACCCGAGGAGACGCCAGGAGCTGCCGCTCCGTCGAGCGGGATAGCACTGACGGCATTGAAGCGAGCGAGCGACGGCGCGCCATCGACCCATTGGGTTGTCGTGAAGGCGGAGAAGGGCACCATCTCGCCCGCGTTGTTGCGGGCATACCAATGGTTCAGATCGGTCGGCTGCATGCGGAAGGGCGCGTCGCCCTGCACGTAAACCGGCTTGATCTCACCGTTCAGCGTGAAATCGTTGACGTCGCGGCCGGTGAAGATGATCGACAGCATGGAGTTTACCGAGGCGAGGTCCACACCCATGGCGCCGATCTTCTCCTGATCGATCAGGATCTTCATCTGCGGCTCGACTTCCTTGTTATTCGAACGAAGTGCCACGACCTTGCCGGTGGTGCCAGCCATCTGGATCAGCCGCTTAGAAGCGGCCGTCAGGGCTTGATTGCCATGACCGCCGGTATCCACCAGATACATGGAGAAGCCGCTCGACACGCCGAGACCCTGGATCGCGGGCGGCAGCAGCGCAAAGACCTGCGCCTCGCGGATCGTGAAGAAGTTCTTGAGAGCCCGGTTGACCACTGACTGCGCGCTGAGATTGGGATCGGTGCGCAGCGAAAAGTCCTTGAGCTTAGTAAAGACGATGGCGCTGTTCTGGCCTGAACCGTTGAAGCCGAAGCCGAGCGCGCCGAAGACGGAATCCACCGCATCCTTCTCGTTTTCACGGAAGTATTTTTCGACCTTTTCAACGACGGCTTGCGTCTGCTGCGTGGTGGAGCCTGGCGGTGTGGTGACGATGGTCAAGAGCACGCCCTGGTCTTCCTGCGGGAGGAACGAACTGGGCAGGCGCGAGAAGAGATAGGCGCAACCGACGCCGACCAGCAGGAACACCAGCATGACGCGGATCGGCCGCTTCAAGAGGTAGCCGATGGTGCGGACATAACCGTTGGTCGAGCGGGTGAAGTTGCGGTTGAACCAGTCGCCGATGCGATGCTTCTTATGCTCGTTGACCGGCTTCAGCATCGTGGCGCAGAGCGCAGGCGTCAGCACGATGGCGACGAGCGCAGACAGCAGCATGGCCGAAACGATGGTGATGGAGAACTGGCGATAGATGATGCCGGTCGAGCCGCCGAAGAAGGCCATGGGAATGAAAACGGCGGTCAGCACGAGAGCGATGCCGACGATGGCACCGGTGATTTCACCCATCGACTTCTCGGTCGCTTCGAGCGGCGAGAGCTTTTCCTCCGACATGATGCGTTCGACATTTTCCACGACGACGATGGCGTCGTCGACGAGAAGGCCGATCGCCAGCACCATGGCAAACATCGTCAGCGTATTGATCGAATAGCCTGTTGCCGCAAGGACGCCGAACGTGCCGAGAAGCACGACGGGAACGGCGATGGTCGGGATCAATGTCGCGCGCAGGTTCTGCAGGAAGATGAGCAGGACCACGAAGACGAGCACGATCGCCTCGATCAGCGTATGCACGACCTTCTCGATCGACAGTTCGACGAAGGGGGTCGTGTCATAGGGATAGGTGATCTCGACGCCTTCCGGCAGGCCACGGCCGATCGTTTCGAGCGCGGTGCGGACACGGGCGGCGGTATCGATGGCATTCGCGCCGATCGCAAGGTTGATGGCGAAGCCTGATGATGGCTGGCCATTATAGCGCGAGCTGCCACCATAGCTTTCCTGACCGATCTCGACGCGGGCGACATCGCTGAGGCGGACTGTCGAACCGTCCTTTTCGACCTTCAGGATGATGTGCTCGAAATCCGCGACGGTGGTGAGCTGGCTCTGCGCGGTGATGGTGACGTTGATCTGCTGGCCCGGGACGGCCGGCTGGGCGCCGAGCGAGCCGACTGAGACCTGGGTGTTCTGTGCCTGGATGGCCGAGGTCACGTCGCCAGGGGTAAGCTGGTATTTCTGCAGCTTGAATGGATCCAGCCAGACGCGCATGGCATAGCCGGAACCAAATACGTTGATGCTGCCCACGCCTTCCAGGCGCTGGATCTGGTCCTCGATCGAGGTCGACATGATATTGCCGAGGTCGACGGAGGTGCGCTTGCCGTCCGTCGAGACCAGCGAGCCGACGAGAAGAATGCTCGAGGTGGAGCGCGTGACGCTGATGCCGGCATCGATGACGTCGCCCGGGAGCTGCGACTGGACGAGCTGCAGCTTGTTCTGCACCTGCACCTGCGCGATGTCAGGATTGATGCTGGTCCCGAAGGTCAGAGAGATGCTGGCTGAGCCTGTCGATGAGGTCGAGGTCATGTAGGTCAGGTCGTCGAGACCGGTCATGCCGTCTTCGATGATGGTGGTCACCGATTTTTCGACCGTCTCGGCGCTTGCGCCGCGATAGCTGGTGTTGATGCGGACCGTGGTCGGCGCAATATCCGGATATTGTGAGATCGACAGCGTAAAGATGGCGAGCAGACCTGCGAGCATGATGGTGATCGCAATGACCCAGGCGAAGATCGGTCGTCGGATGAAAAACTTGGCCATCGGTTATTCCTGTACGGCTGGGACGGTGACGATACGAAAGTGCCTGCGCATTACTTTGCTGCAGGTTTCTGTTCGCCTCCGGCCACCGGCTGATCGGCAGGGACAACCACGCCGTTGTCGTTGATCTTCATTGGAACCGGCTTTACCGGCATGCCTGATACAATCGACTGCAGGCCGCTGACGATCAGCTGATCGCCGTCCTTCACGCCTTGCGTCACCAGCCAGGAATTGTTGGAGGGTGTGGCATTTTCGAAGACACGGGTCTCGACCTTGCCCTCGGCGGAAATGAACTGTGCGGTCAGGCGGCCGTTGGCATCGCGAGTTGTTGCAAGCTGCGGCAGGGAATATCCGGCTTCAGCACCGAGCTCGACTGTGGCGCGGACATACATGCCCGGCAAGACGACGCGGTCCGGATTTGGGAAAACCACGCGAATGATGAAGGTGCCGGTCGTTTCGCTGACGACCTGCTTCGACATGTCGAGCTTGCCCTTCTGATTATATTCACGGCCGTCTTCAAGGATCAGCCGGAACGCGATGTTGTTGTCCTCGCCCTTGACCTCGCCGGCAGCGATCGCATCGCGCAATTTCAGCAGGTTGGTGCTCGATTCCGTCAGCGAAATGTAGATCGGATCGAGCTGGCGGACGGTGGTCAGTGCGGTCGACTGGTTGGCCGCGACGACGTTGCCGATGTTGTAGGCTGTCTGGTCGATGACGCCGTCGAAGGGAGCCGTGATCTTCGTGTGATCGAGGTCGATCTGCGCTGCGGTCAATGCCGCCTTTGCGGATTCGACCTCTGCATTTGCCTGGGCAAGGGCCGTGCGTGCGGTTTCGAATTCGATCTGCGTTGCGCCGCTGCCGACCAGACGCTGGTAGCGATCGAAATTGCTCTGGGCGCTTGGCACGCTCGCTTGAGCCTTGGAAATCGCGGCCTGGGCCTGCTCGACAGCCGCGCGGTAGGCGGCATCGTCGATTTGGTAGAGCAGGTCGCCCTTCTTGACTTCGCCGCCTTCCTTGAATGCGATTTCACGGATGATGCCGTTCACCTGCGGGCGGATATCGGCCACCTGGAAGGCTTCGGCGCGGCCAGGCAGGATCGTGGTGATCGGATAGGTATCCTTCTTCAGCGTGACCACACCGACCGGGGCAGCCTGCTGGGCAGCGCCGCCCGCGCCTGCATTGCCGGCGGGCTTGCTGCCGCTCTCGTTGCAGGCGGCGAGGCCCATAACCAGCAAGAGGGCCGAGGAGACGATGAGGGCACGCCTGGTCATGCTGAATTCCTGTGCGGTTGGCAGTAGCGGTTCAATCGCCGGCCCTTTGAGGCGCCGCTCTATATAAGAGTGATGATTGATCCGGAAACAGATGCCGTTATCCGATATTAAGAAAAGCTTTACGAAGTGACGTAATTCAGCAATCGTCACTTAGCAAGGGTTATTTTGCAGTGCGGCATCCACGAAACACACGATTTTTTCCGCACGGTGAACAAGTGTGTTTTTGTCGTCCTTAGCAATGAGAATGGGATGCAGAACACAGGCCAGAACGTCTGCAACGGTGCGGGCTGCCACGTCCGTATTGTCGCAATGGTAATTGCCTTCGGCCACGCCTTCGCGAATGATCTCGCCGAGCTTCTGCTCTATCCGTTCGCGATAGCGATGACCGGCGTCAAGCTTGGCGTCGATCGTCGAGATCACCATTTCGAAGATGTAGGGGTTCTGCTGGATGTCCTGCAGATGACTGTCGAGCAGGCGCAGGACGAAGCTCAGCAGCTGCTCCTTAGGCGGCAGGCTGGTGTCGACGGCGGCGAAGCGCTCCGTGGCATTGCCGAGGTGGCGCTCGGCAATCGCATCGACAAGCACCGCCTTTGATTGAAAATGCTTGAAAACATTGGCCGGCGACATGTGCAGCGACGAGGCGATATCGGCGATGGAAACTGCGACGAAGCCGCGCTGGCGAAACAGTGTCTCCGCCATCGAGAGGATATCCTCCCTGGTCTCTTCGGCCTTGCGTCTGGGCCTGCGTGCCATCTGTCCCCCGCCGGGCTCGGCCCGGCACCCCTTTTTTCCGATGCTAGCGCGATTGGTTGAAAGGCTGCAAGCAGGCTCGCAGCTTTGTCTTCAACGGTTCAGGAAAAATAGGGCGCGAGATTTGCCCGGACACGCGCCGCTGGCGTTTCGCCGCGGTCGTCGGGTACAAAGCGTTCACCGGTGATCCATTCATAGGCTTTGATATAGACGGCCGAGGTCTGCTCGATCAGCTCGACCGGAATTTCCGGAATTTCATCCTTGTAGGGGTCGCAGCGCTCGACCACCCAGGCGCGCACGAAGTCCTTGTCGAAGCTGTCCGGCCGCTTTCCGGCTTCGAAGGCAGCGGGATAGGTTTCCGCCACCCAGTATCGGCTGCTGTCGGGCGTATGGATTTCGTCGGCGAGAATGATGTTACCATTCTCGTCCGTGCCGAATTCATATTTGGTGTCGACAAGGATCAGGCCGCGTTTTGCCGCCATTTCCTGGCCGCGGGCGAAAAGTGCCAGCGCATATTTCGAAAGCGTTTCCCACTGCTCTTTCGTCAGCAGTCCGCGGCTGACGATTTCGGCCGGCGTCAGCGGCTCGTCGTGGCCGCCATCGAACTCTTTGCTGGTCGGCGTGATGACCGGCTCGGGAAGAATCTGGTTGTCGCGCATGCCGTCGGGCAGGCGCATGCCGTACATCTCGCGCTCACCCTTTTTGTAAAGCGTCAGGATCGAGGTGCCGGTCGTGCCGGCGAGATAACCACGCACAACGATTTCGACCGGAAGAATGTCGAGTCGCTTGCCGATGACGACGTTCGGATCGGGATAGTCGAGAACGTGATTGGGGCAAATGTCCTTCGTTGCCTCGAACCAGTAGCGGGCCGTCTCGGTCAGCACTTGTCCCTTGTAGGGAATACAGGTCAGGATGCGGTCGAAGGCGCTCAGCCTGTCGGTGCTGATGATAATGCGCCGCCCATCCGGAAGATCGTAGTTCTCGCGTACCTTGCCACGATAGTAGTTCGGCAGTTCCGGGAAATGGGCTTCGGAGAGAATACGCACGGTGCCTGGCTATCCTTCTATCGGCTTAGACTGTCCCTGCTCTAGTTTCATTGCCGGGGAAGTCAAGCAAAGGCTCATTCAAAGCCAGAGGAGGGCGATGAGAATGAGCGTGACTATATAGCCGGCAAGCGTCAGCGGCCAGCCGGCGCGCAGGAAATCGCCGAAGCGGTAGCTGCCGATGCTCATCGACAGCGTATTGTTATGATGGCCGAAAGGGGTCAGGAAATCCTGCGAGGCGCCTGCGGCCACCGCGATTAGATAGGCCTGCGGCGGCTGCTGGCCGGCTCTTGCAAATTCCAGCGCAATCGGCGCAAGCACGATTGCGACCGTCGCGTTGTTGACGAAGGGCGTCAGCGCCATGGCGAGAAACAAAACGAGTGCAATGCCCCACAGGGGATGGCTGATAGGGAAGGCCAGGCTCAGCCATACTGCGATGGTCTCGGCCGTGCCCGTTGTTGCGACCGCCTGGCCGATCGGGATCATCGCGGCAAGCATGATAATGATTGGCCAGTTGAGATCCGCCATTGCATGGCGAATGTTGAGATAGCCGGGCAGTGCGAGCGCCAGCAACACGAAGGYAAGAGCAATATCGGGGCGTAGGCCGAAGGCGGAAGCGACAACGCCGCAGGCAAAGATTGCAAAAGGCTGCCATGAAGCTGACGATCCGGGGGAGGGCGCTGCGGAGGCAAGCGGAAGGCATTCACACTCTTCCAACGCCTCAGCTATCGCCGCTTTCGGGCCTTCCAGCACCAATATGTCGCCGATCGAAAGCTGCAGATCCGCAAAGCGTCCTTCTATGCGGGGAGAACGCATCGACAGTGCCGAGATCGTGACCCCGCGATTGCGGAAGACCTCGAGTGAGGCGATGCGGGAGCCGACGACCGTGCTTTCCGGCATGACGACGGCTTCGATGCTGACGAAATCCGGCTGCAGCCCGTGCGGATGGGCGTCTGGCACCAGCGCCTGCGATGCGGCCAGATCCGCGAAGACCGAATCCGCGCCCTGCGCCAGCAGAATATCGCCCGGCTGGATGACCGATTGTTCGAGCGGGCCAAAGACGAAAGCCCTGTCGCGGATCAGGGCATGCGGCTGGATGCCGAAACGCTCGGGACATTGGGCAAGTGTTACGCCGACGAGCGGCGAATGCTCGGGAATGCTGCGCTCCACGACGATGCGGCGGGCCGGCGGAGTTGGCACTTCCGCGGCCTCATCCGGCTCCGAAAACAATCGCTGCACGATCAGCGCGATCAGCAGAATGCCTGTTATGGCGACCGGAAGCCCGACATAAGCGAAGTCGAAGAAGCGGAAACCTTTGCCGGTGGTTTTTTCAAGCGCATCGCTGACGAGAAGATTGGCGGGCGTGCCGATCAATGAGACGAGACCGCCGAGAAGAGCGGCGAAGGAGATCGGCATCACGAGCTGCCGGCGCGGAATGCTCATGAGCGTGCTCAGCCGCAACGCCAGCGGCAAGCTGATCGCAAAGGCACCGATATTGTTCATGAAGATCGAGATGAAGCCGGTCAGAGCGGAGACGCCTGTTATGACCCGGAAATGCGAGAGACCCGATGCCACGAAGCGCTCGGTGAGGCTGTCAAAGAGTTTGGTGCGCGCCAGTACTTGGACGATCAGCAGGATTTCGACTACGGTGACGACGACAGGGCTTGCGAAGCCGGCAAAGATGCTATCGGCGGGATAAAGGCCGAGCACATAGCCCGCAAGCAATCCGCCGATCGAGATAACTTCCATGCGCAGGCGGTCGAGGGAGAACAGGAAGAGCATCGCCACCAGCAGGATCAGGAGGGCTGCTTGCTCAAGCGTCATCGGTGGTTCCTGTCTTCGATCACACGCCGAATGTAGCTCTTCGTCCGGCGCTGTATAGCCCGTTCAGACGAAAGAATGATCGGTCCTCACATGTGATCTTGATGTCGCTCAGGCAGGTCTGCGCCATTTTCCTTCGGCGGTCCGCTCTAGGATGGGCGTGGTAAAAACGCCTTTCGTGCGTGCCTGCCATTGTGGGCCTGCGGCGTCGAGTTTGGCGCGCCACCGGTCCGATTGCAGCATGGCCGCGCCAATAACGACGGGTTCTGTGCCGCAGCTTGCGAGCAGATCGAGACCTGCGGCGATCGAGGTCCCGCTCGATATGACGTCATCAATCAGCGCGACACGGCGTCCTTCTAGGAGGGGTAGCATGCGCGGATCGACATAGAGCCGTTTCTGTTGTTCCGGCGTGGTGATCGATGAGAGGGCGACCGACAGTTCGTCGCGATACCAGAATTTGCGGGAGGTGCCGAGCGGCACATAACGGCTGTGGCCGAGMTTCTGGGCGACGGCCGCCGCAAGCGTCAGGCCGAGTGTTGGCAGGCCGGCGACGACATCGATGCCTGATGGTTCTATCTCTGCCGCAAGGTTTTCGGCGAGCACATCCAGCACCGCAAAGCTTGCCTGATTGATGATCAGCGAGGCCAGCGCATGCTCACCATCCGAAAGTACCCGGATCGGCAGCCGCAACTGCCTACCATCTTCCAGTTCCGCTATAAAAAAGGAGGTGAAATCGCCGCCTGTTTCGAAACTGCCCGACGGATGGATCTCCTGCCAGAAATCATGCGGCTTCATCTCGTTCATTCTCAATCCCGTATTGCCTTGCTGGTACCGACCTTCCGGCGAAGATCTTTCAGTTCAGTTTCAGTCAGCGCCCTGACCGATCCCTTCGGCAGGTCGCCAAGCTCCAGCCCACCGATCGCGACACGCACGAGCCGTAGACAGGCGATATCGAGCGCTTCCAGCATTCGGCGGATCTGCCGGTTGCGGCCCTCCTGCAATTCCACTTCGATCCAGGAATTGCGGTCGCCCTCGCGCAGCTTGCGGGCAGCGGTGGCGCGCAGCAGTTCGCCGTCATGCCGAAGACCTGACATCATCGCCGCCAGCATGTCGTCATCGGCGATCCGATCGATCTGCACATGGTAGGATTTCGAGACATGGGTGATTGGATCGAGCAGCGTCTGGGCGAATTCCGTATCGTTAGTAAAGAGCAGTAGCCCTTCGCTCGCCTTGTCGAGCCGACCGACAGGCGAGAGGTGCGGGGCATCAAAATCGGTCAGGCAGTCAAAGACGGTCGGGCGACCTTCCGGATCATGACGAGTAGTCACAAGGCCGCGCGGCTTGTTGAGCATCAGGTAGATCCTGGCCTCGGCTGCGACCTCCTTGCCATCGACCTTAATAAGGGCGGTCGAAAGATCGACCCATGCCGATGGATCTGTGACAATGCGATCACCGACCGCGACGCGGCCCTCGGCGATCAACCGTTCGGCCTGCGTGCGGGAACAATAGCCAAGCTTGGAGAGCGCACGTGGAAGCGTGACCCTCTTGCCGGCCGGTTCGGCCTGGGGTCTGTTGCGTTCGTGTGTTTTCTGCGGTGATCGCCGGCCTTTCACTTCGCCATCCCTGATGCGATTGCGAAAGCCGTTCTTTGCATGAACGGCGCACGGATGCCAGCAATGGTGGTCGAAATTCTGGGGAGTACAGGATTTCGGATGCCGAAAGAAATCATCGACGCTTTGGACAAAGCGCAGTGGGCAAGAAGAGTTTTTCTACCGCCTCAAGGGCAGGCCATGAAACCGGCGAGTTCCTGCCGGCTCATCATAATGCCGGCTGCGGCCTTGGCCGGGTCCGGATGTGTATAGGAGAGGCTCGGCATTTCGGGCAGATCGAGCGCCTGGCGCATGTTCATAATGCCGACTGCGCGACGTCCATCGCTGGCGTCGACGCTGACTTCAACGATCAGCTTCTCTCTCTTATTGTCCATAATGTCCTCCCTTCATTTTTATGTTCCTATCAGTCGCATTAAAAATTGGTTTTTCTAAGACATAAGTGTTTACGCATCCTGCAAAAAATGGATCTGCGGGATGCGTAAAAAATGCGGGATCTGGAGCTTGGCAGTTCAACGCCACCAGTGACGCGGCTCGGGCTGCGAGGCGCCTGACAACATATAACCAGCCAGGAAGCCGATCGCGCCGGCAACCAGAAGCGCCGTTGTGGTCGCTGCCGGGTGTTCGCGGGCCGTGCCGGCGACTGCCGCACCTTCGGCCCGGATCTGGGCGACAGCGCTCTTTGCGCGGGGAAGCGCGTCTTCGTATGCCTTGCCGGCGCGGTCGCGCACTTCATAATAGGCTTCGGCGCCCTGCGCTGAAATCATCTTCTGCAGGCGGGAGACCTCCTGTTGCAGAGCGGCGATATCTTTGCTGACGGAAGTTCTGAGATCATCGGTATTGGCGGCCATGTCTGTCTCCTTTCCTTCAATGGGGAGGGAAACACGAAAAACCGCGTTAGGTTCCAAACCTTTCGCCACAATCCGATATGACGGTTGTTTGACAGTGGCGATGGGGCCGGCGTTTATTCCGCGTTAACCATAAAATTGCCCAAGGCACTGTTTTTTCGTGGCCTTTCCGCGTTTTTTGGAGGGGTTCCGGATGATTTTTTATCGCCTGGTAAAAGATTGTTCGGGGATTTTGTCCCAAAGGGCGGTCTGTGGATAACTTTCGACCAGAAAATCCCCTGTCGAATCAACCTGTTACAAAAATGTCAAAAAAGTTGGATGAGTAGTGTTGACTGTTTCGATGTGTGAGGCTTATAAGCCCACTCACTGAACGAGGGCGGCGGCGCTGCTGGCGACGAAGTCTTTCGT
>NZ_JBFTPD010000031.1:0-87081 GCF_056398305.1 Rhizobium sp. 01T444 | reverse complement strand
GGATTGGCCTCACCTTGCCGATCTTTCCGCGGCTGCTTCAGGATGTCGGCGATACCGATAATCTCGGCTGGCGATTCGGGGCCTTCCTGGCACTCTATGCGTTGATGCAGTTCATCTTCTCGCCGGTGCTCGGTTCGTTGTCGGACCGCTTCGGCCGCMAGCCGGTGCTGATGCTGTCGCTTGCCGGTGCGGCGATCGACTATGTTTTCATGGCTCTTGCGCCGTCGCTCTGGCTGCTCTTCATCGGTCGGGCGATCGCTGGTATCACCGGCGCCAGCAATGCAGTGGCCGCCGCCTGTGTGACCGACATTACCGAAGATGCCGAGCGCACGCGCCGCTTCGGCCAGCTCAGCGCCTGCTTCGGCATCGGCTTCATTGCCGGGCCGGCGATCGGCGGCGTGCTCGGCGAATTTTCCGTCCGGCTGCCCTTCATCGCCGCTGCCGTCCTCAATGCGGCTAACCTGCTGATGGCGCTGTTCCTGCTGCCTGAGACGCGCAAGATCGGCGCGGAGGCCGAGAGCCAAGAGTTTTCACCACTCGCGCATTTCCGCTGGCTACTAGGCTACCGTCTGCTTTTGCCGCTTGCGGGCGCCTATTTCGTCCTGGCACTCGTCGGCGAAGTCGGCGGCACGATCTGGGTTCTCTATGGGCAGGACAAGTTTTCCTGGTCGCCGATGATGGTCGGAATCTCGCTTGCGGCCTTCGGCTTCTTCCATGCCGTCGTGCAGGCCTTCATTGCCGGGCCGATCAGCGAGCGATGGGGCGAGCATCGGACGCTCCTGATCGGCATCATCGCCGACAGCGCGGCCTATATCATCATCGCGCTTTTGACGGAGGGGTGGATGGCCTTCCTGCTGATGCCACTTTTCTGCCTCGGCGGAATCGGTGCGCCCGCCCTGCAGTCTCTGGTGACGGGGCGCGTCGATAACGCTCATCAGGGGCGTGCACAGGGGATGCTCGCGAGCATGACGAGCCTTGCCTCGGTCATCGGGCCGCTGGCGATCAGCACCATCTACTTCGCCTCGCGCGATGTCTTTCCGGGGCTTGTCTGGGTGCTTGGCGCGGCTTTCTATGCGCTCTGCCTGCCGATCGCCTTCACGCGCCGGCCGAAGGATGCAACGGCCTGAAAGTGAAGGGCGGCGAGATGATCATCCCGCCGCCTGTTCCGATTACTTGACGCTGTTATTGGGCGACGCCGATCGAAGCCAGGTATTCGGCCGAAGCGATGATCTTCGACTTGTCCTTGATTTCGATGATTAGGCGCGGATTGCTTTCGACCTTAGCAAGTGCTGCGAAAACCGCACGCCAGTTGACGGTGCCTTCGCCAAGCGCCCAGTGGCGGTCGGCATAACCATCGGCATCCTGCAGATGGATGTGGCCGAGGCGGTTGCCGGCGGCATGGACGTAATAATCGACCGGCGGAGCGCCGGTATAGCCATGGGCATAGTGCGCATGTCCGGTATCGATGGAGACGGAGACAGCCGGCGAGTTGAAGCTTTCAGCCAAGGCTACGCGGATATGCGGATCCTTGTCTTCGATATTCTCGATGACGAGGGTGCAGCCGATTTCCTCGGCGCGCTTCACCGCTTCGCGCATCGTCTGATGGCAGTATTCAACGATCTTTTCGCGTTCGCCCTCGTTGTTGTCGAGGTTGTTGTAGCTCCAGGTCGTGTAGGGGCTATGGATGACCATATGCGTGCCGCCGATCGCAGCGCAGACATCGAGGCCCTGCAGCATACGGCGGGAGACGACGGCGCGGATATCCGGATCCTGCGAGGCGATGATGAAGCCCCAGAACGGGCCATGGATGCCGACGCGGCCCTTGTAGCCGTCGAGCAGCTTCCTGGCGCGATCGGCACGCGGCGTCCAGTCACCGTTCAGCACCTCGGCGTTGACGAAGCTCTGCAGCTCGAGATCGCGGGACTTTTCGAAGAGCCAGTCACGATGGGTTTCGAGTTCGTCGATCGTCATGGCTGCGCCGACGACGGGAAGTGAAGACATGGGGTTGCTCCGCTGATGGTATGCCTGATTGGCGGGGAAGGATCGGCGCGTTCTATGCGCCTCTTCTGTGTCGCCGATATTACAGCCGGTATCATGGAAACAGCGGCTGCCAACCTGTCGCACTTGCGAAGCGGAGAAGCCATACCAATATGATCGTCGTCGGTTTCAGGGCCCGAGAGCGCGCAAAAGCCATCTCCGCTCACCCTCCCCTGATTTTGTGGCGGTTGCCAAAACGGCCGCAAAGGTCTATCGGACCGCCCCGCAAGAGCAAGAAAGAGACATCATGTCCAACTCATTTGTGAAAACAGATGCCCGGACGGAGGCAAAAAGCTTCTTCGTGCTGGGCGACAAGGTCGAGCGACGGGCTCGCCTCACAGGCAACTGGCTCAACATCTTCGACGTGACCGTTGAGCCCGGCGGCAAGACGCCGCGCCACGCCCATGCAAGCCCGGAAGTCTTCCGGATCATCGAGGGCACGCTGACGATCTGGCGACTTACCGATACCGGGCCGGAAGAGATCGAGGCGAGCGAAGGCGACATCGTCACCATCGCGCCTTTCATGGTGCACGGCTATTCCAACAATGGAACCGTCCCCGCGGTCTTTTCTGCCATCGTCGATCGCGACATGGCCGAATTCATCGAGACCGAGGGTGTTACCGAACAGCCGCAAGGCAGCCCGTCACAGGAAACGGTGGCGCGTATGCGGGCAGCGGCAAATGCCCATGGAATCACGATCCTGGCGGCGTAAGCGCCGTCAGTTTCTTCTGATGCCACGCAACGGCTAGCGAAGAGATCGTCATTGCCCAGTGACTGAACGACGACGCCAACAAATGTTTCATCGAGTTCTTCTACATCGACGGCAATAAGTGGAAGCCCATCAGCAAGACTGCGATCGGCGACACTGAAGTCTGTTAAAAACTGATATAGGAAAACCTTTGTTGAACCCGCTGAATCATGTCGAGGACCGGATATTTTCAAGCGTTGGCGCTGCGATCCTGGCTGCCTGAACCGGTCGGCCCGTATCGACAAAGTTCGCATCTGCTGCGTCGAGGACGTGGCCTGACTTCAGGAGAAAGACGATGGCATGGTCAGCCAGCCAGTATGTGAAATTCGAGGATGAACGCACCCGCCCGGCGCGCGACCTGCTGGCGCAGGTGCCCCTGACGGAGCTGCGCCACGCGGTCGATCTCGGCTGCGGTCCGGGCAATTCGACCGAACTGATCATCGAGCGCTATGGTGCGCAAAATGTATCGGGTCTCGACAGCGACCCGAACATGCTGGAGGCGGCCCGCAAGCGCCTGCCGGGCACGGCTTTCGTAGAGGCCAACCTTTCGACCTGGCAACCCTCGGAGCCGGCGGACCTGCTTTTTGCCAATGCCGTGTTCCAATGGCTGCCCAACCATCTCGACATCTTCGACAGGCTGATGGACGGGCTGGCGCCGGGCGGAGTGCTCGCCGTGCAGATGCCCGACAATCTCGGCGAGCCGAGCCATCTGATGATGGAGGAAACGGCGCATGCCGGCCCGTGGAAGACGGCTTTCGAGAAGAAGAGCGTGCGCCGCAATGTGCTTCCGCCGCCTTTGACCTATTACAGCCGGCTGATCGCCAAATCCTCCCGCGTCGACATCTGGCATACGATCTACAATCATCCGATGGACAATGCAGCCGCGATCGTCGAGTGGGTCAAGGGAACTGGCCTTCGCCCCTATCTCGACCATGCCGGCGAAGAGCATCGCGAGGCGTTTCTGGCCGACTATCTCGAACGTATCGACAGGGTCTATCCGAAGGCCGCCGACGGCAAGGTGCTGCTCAAGTTCCCGCGCTTGTTCATGGTGGCGGTGAAGGCCTGACCGGAAATTCTGAGTTCTATGACGCCGGCAGCAGTCCGCTTGATCGCTGCCGGCGAAACTTTGTCAGCCATCCGCAAGCCACACGCAAAGTTTGAAGTGTAGCGGTTCGCCCTGGGATTTCTCAATCCAGACGTGCTTTAGCGACGCCGCCAGCGTCGATCGCTATCCTTTAAACGCCTTTGCGCCACCAGTGCGAGGCCCGACAAAGAGATTTTCAGATGGTTTCTTCCGTTTCCACCATGAGGCTTATGACGGCGCAGATAGCGTTGCAGACGATCAAGGGCGGCTCCTCGGAGAGCAGCTCCAGCAGCACGACCGATCACGACTATTCCAGCCTTCCCTCGCAGACGCGCTCGGCGCTATCGGTCATGCTCGACAAGATCAATGCCGGCAAGGCAGGATCGACTGATACCTCCGGCAACACCACCGCCAGCACCGATATCACCACCGCCTCCTTCATGGCGCTGCTGCGCCAGAACATGACGGCTGCGGCAGACGCCAAGGGCGCCGGCAGCCAGGAAGCTGCCATGCTTGCCGCTTTCAAGAAAGGCCAGCTGACGGTTACCGATCCGACCAAGGGCGTTTCGATCAAGGCCTGGGACGTGACCGACCCCAAGGAAGCCGATGTCGACCAAAAGAAGGGCACGGCGATCAAGACGGACGACTGGAACGACTTCCTGCGCGACCATCTGCAGCGCGATTCGCACGGGCGCCTGGTCAGAAGCGAAAACGGCAGCTTCATCGAAAAGGGCACCGGCAACGAAGTCTATTTCGGCCAGGTCGGCACGCAGAATTACTACATCACCTGGCCGGTGAAGACCGACACGAAGCCGGCCACCGATACGACAACGGACAAGTCCGCCTCCAAGGCGTAAGTTATCCATCATCTTAAAACGGCCATTGCGGAAAGACCTTCAGCAATGGCCATATCGTTTCAGGCGCCGACAAGCTCGACCAGCGACAGTACCRCAGTCGCGAGAATGACGAGGCCAAGCAGATGTTGAGCGCTCGCTCGCTCGATGGCTCCAGCTTCACCTTGCCCAAAACAACGCCCAGCCACAGCCAGAAAATATCGACCACGATCATGACGAGGACGCAGAGCGCCCATTTGGCCTGCATGTCCAGCGCGCCATCCTGCGAAAGCCGGTAAGCGGCAAAGAGCGAGGCGAACGCGATATAGGCCTTGGGATTGGTGAGGCCTAGAACGACACCGCCGGCGATGGTTGGCGAGGCTTGCCGCCGTGCGGCGGAGAGATCTGCACCGACAGGCGCCGATGCGATCTTCCAGGACAGCCAGACGAGGTAGACGGTGGCAGCGACTGTCATCACCATCATCGCCAGCGGGATTGCCTCGATCAACGACAGAAGGCCGGCTGCCGCCGCGGCGGCTGCAATTGCCAAGCCGATCTGCAGCCCGACATGAAAACGCAGGCCGGTCGCCATACCATGGAGGCGGCCGATTGCCAGGAGCGCAGCGATGGCGGGACCGGGCGAACCGAGAAGGGCAAGAGCCGCCATGAGGAAGAAGCTGGCGCTGACAAGATCGATCATGGATCACCCAATGACATAACGATATCTTTATGTCTTTATGTATTTCTAGCACTGTGTCAAACGCTTGTTATTCTTGGGCTGCAAGGTGCTTGCGGCAGAACCGGAGCGCTTTATATTCGGCCGGGAGAATTAAGCTGGAGATGACACGCATGGACGCTCACCCCACCCCGCCCGTCACTCTCGTCATCTTCGGCGCCACCGGCGATCTGACACGGCGATTGCTGGTTCCGGCCATCATCAATCTCACCCGCAGCCATCTCGTCGGCGGGGACCTGAACATCCTCGGCGTCGGCATCGAGCCTGGTGACGATGAATTCCTGCGCCAGCGGCTGGACGCTTTCCTCACCCATCTCGATGGCGAGGAAGCAACTGGCAAGGACAAAGCCTGGGAGAGCCTGCGATCGCGCATCTCCTATCTGCAGGGCGATTTCACCAAGGATGATATCTTCCTCGAAATCGGCAAGCGCCTCGGCACGACCTGCAATGCAGCCTTCTATCTCGCAGTGCCGCCAAGCTTCTTCGGGCCGATCGTCGAGAAACTTGCGGATCTCGGACTGATGGACGAAAGCGGCGGTTGCTTCCGTCGTATTGCGATCGAGAAGCCCTTCGGCACCGATCTCGCCTCAGCCCGCGCTTTGAATGCGCGCATCCTCGCCCGCGTGGAGGAAAGCCAAGTCTACCGGCTC
Organism: Rhizobium sp. 01T444; assembly: GCF_056398305.1. Lineage (NCBI taxonomy): Bacteria > Pseudomonadati > Pseudomonadota > Alphaproteobacteria > Hyphomicrobiales > Rhizobiaceae > Rhizobium > Rhizobium sp. 01T444. Next base: position 80,993 of record NZ_JBFTPD010000031.1, on the reverse strand, counting down.
GACCATTTCCTCGGCAAGGAAACGGTGCAGAACCTGATGACGGCGCGTTTCGCCAACATGATGATCGAGTCGCTGTGGAACAATCGCTATATCGACCACGTGCAGATCACCGCCTCGGAGATCGTCGATGTCGGTACGCGCGGGAAGTTCTACGACGCGACCGGCGCGTTGCGCGACATGATCCCCAACCATCTCTTCCAGCTTCTGGCAATGATCGCCATGGAGCCGCCGAACAGTTTCGACGCCGAGGCGATCCGTAACGAGAAGAGCAAGGTGCTGAAGGCTCTGCGCATCTACACGCCGGAGGAAGCAAAGGCGAATGGCGTACGCGGGGCTTATACCGCCGGTCCGCTCAACGGTACCGACTTGCCCGCTTATCGCGATACGAAGGATATTTCGCCCGCCAGCAAGACAGAGACCTATGTGGCGCTGAAGCTCTATGCCGATACCTGGCGCTGGGCTGGCGTGCCCTTCTATCTGCGCACCGGCAAGGCGATGACGGCACGCGACACGGAAATCGTCATCACCTTCCAGCCCGTTCCTTTCGCGCAGTTTCGCGAAACGGAGGTCAACCGCCGTCTGCCGCCGAACAGGCTCGTCATCCAGGTGCAGCCCGATGAGGGCATGAGCATGGAGATTTCCATCAAGTCGCCGGGACAATCCGTCGACACCGTGCCGGTTTCGCTGGATTTCCGCTATGCCGACAAATTCGATATCGGCAAGACGACAGGTTATGAATCGCTACTCTACGACCTCTTCATCGGCGACCAGACGCTATTTCAGCGCGCCGACGGCATCGAGGCCGGCTGGGCGGCGGTACAGCCCTTCCTGGATGAGTGGGCGAAAGATCAGAGCGTGCCGGACCCTTACGCACCCGGCAGCATGGGACCGGCCTGCGCCGACGAGCTTATCCAGCGAGACGGGCGTGAGTGGCATGAGCTTGGCGTGATCCTGCACAAGAACGGCAAATAGCCGTTCCTGCACTGGAATTTAACTTACCGTCGGCGGCAGGCGGTAGCCAGCGTGCCGTCACGCTCGGCCGTGCGATAGGCGCTCGTACCAAGCCGCGGACAAGCCGTCCGGTCGGACGGAATGACGACGGTGATATTGTCGCTCTCGACGGGATCGAGCGGAATCGAAAAAGCATTACTTGATTCCGCGTCCGGCACCGTGCCGGGCGGCATGCCGCCGAAGCGTCCGGAATAGTCCATATCACCGAGGGCCTGGGAGAAGGCCGGAGCGGCGAACCCGAGGAGAATGATCGAGGCTGCTGCAATGACCGTACGCATGACCATATTCCTTCTTATCTGGCCGATATGAAACGGGATTTGGGTATCCATCGTTCCAGCCGATCCGGCCGTCGGTGAAAAATCCGGCACCTCTTAATCTAGGAAAGGTCAGTGCGAATTTCCATCCGACGGATGGATTGATCAGGCCCTTAAAGCGTGTCGCGATCTTTCAGATTCGCTTGCCACGCTTTAGGCTCTTGTTTTCGCATGGCGTTGCAGCAAAACCGCTGCACACTTTTGCGCGACATGCTTTTAAAAGGCGATCGATGCGTTGACGAAGAATGTGCGCGGCTGGCCCACGAACTTGCCGCCATTATTGTCCGTCGAGCGGGTGAAATACTCCTTGTCGAACAGGTTCTTCACGCCGAAGGCAAATTGCGGGGCATTCTTCTTGTCTTCCGGCTGATAGGCGACGCGCAGGTTGACGGTGCCGTAGCCTGGAATATCGCCGAGGCGGCCTGTCGCATCCTCTTCCGTCACATAGGTCGCGCCGGCATCGGCAGATCCCGGCGAATGCTGCTTTGACTGGGCCTGCAGGTCGGCATTGAAGATCCAGTCGTTGTAGCGGTAGCGCGCCCCGAGCGAGGCGACCTGACGCGAATAGAACGGCAGGTCGCGGCCTTCGAAGGCGCCGGCTTCATAGGTCGCCTCGGTGTAGGTGTAGCTTGCCGACAGCGACAGGCCGTCGAGTGCGGGCACGACATCGCCGATATCGTAGTTGATGGCGGATTCGATGCCGCGGTGGCGCGTGGCGCCGAGATCGGTCCAGATGCCCTCGCCGACGATGGTGCGGCCGAGATAGAGTTCCTTGTCGAAGTCGATATTGAAGGCAGTCAGCTCAGCGTTCCAGTTATCGCCCTCATAATGCAGGCCGATTTCGTAGGTCGTCGCCTTCTCGGGATGCAGGCCATCCGTGGTGGATGCGAGTTGGCTGTATTGCTGCGGGCCGAAGGAGACGCCGACATTGCCGAAGACGGTCAACTCATTGGTGAGCCGGTAGGAAGCCGACAATGTCGGCAGGGCTTCGTTCGCCTCGACCGAGGGAGAGAGCGAGCTGGTGACCGCACCACTGGTGCCGAAATTCACGACATCGTTGTGCGTGCTGATCATCTCGTAGCGAATGCCCGGTGTGATGGTCCAGTCGCCGATCTCGATCTTGTCGTCGATGTAGAAAGCATGGGCAATCGTGCCGCCATCGCTCGTCTGGTAGGTGGGCGAGCTACGCGTGGTCGGATCGATGCCCGAGGCTCTGCTGTAGAAAGCCGTGCGGGACGCGACTTCCGAGCTTTCTTCCCAGAGATACCGATAGCCGACGGTCACCTCCTGGGTAATGCCGCCGAGCTCGATCAGGCGGGAATAGCGCGGCTCGATGCCGAAATAGCTGTAGCTGCGCGGAGCAGACGTCAGGCGATAGAGGCCGGCGCTGGCGCCTGTGCCCTGCTGCTCCACATGGCTGCCGCGGAAGGAATCCACGTAGTAGGTCAGCACTTCGAAATTGTTGTCGCCATCGTCATGCTGGTAGCGCAGCGAGATATCATTGCGGCGACCGCTGAAATCGTCGTAGCGGCGTGTCGACTGGTAGGGATCGGCTTCATATTCGGCGCTCGTCAGGCCGCCGGGCATCTTGCCCTCGCCCTCATAGTGATGGAACTGGATGCCGAGCTTGTCCGTATCCGAAAACTCGTAAGCGCCCTTGGCAATGATATCGTCGATATCGGTGCGGTCGTTGGCGTCACGATAGCCTTCGCCGTGGATTCCGGAATAGAGGATGGCCGCACCAAGGCCGTCAACATTGGTACCGCCGATCAGGAAATTCGGCGTCGCCTTGACGTGGCCGTTGTTGCCGGCGATCTCCGCGCCCGAGGAGAAGCGAGCGGTGAAATCCTCCGGGATCGGACGGGTGACGAAGTTGATAATGCCGCCGACATTCTGCGGTCCGTAGCGTACGGAGCCGGCGCCGCGCACGACGTCGATCGTTTCGACATTTCCGAGCGTCAGCGGAAAGAGCGAAAGCTGCGGCTGGCCATAGGGCGCATAAGCCAGCGGGATGCCGTCCATCAATACGGTGGAGCGTGGCGACAGGCGCGAGGTCAGACCGCGCACGCCGAGATTCAGCGACACATCGCTGCCGCCGGTACCATTGGCTTCCTGCACCTGGACGCCGGGGATCTGGTTCAACGCATCGCGGATATCCTGCGCGCCGCGCTCTTCGAACTGTTCGCGATCGAGGATCGTGCGGGCGCCCGGATGTTTCAGCACCTTCTCCTCGTTCGGCTCTTCCAGCCAGTTGCCGGTGATCTTGATCGTTTCGAGCTGAGTGACGGTGCCGTTGGCTGCTTCCTGTGCGAGTGCCGATGTGGCGGATGCCAGAAGGGCGACGGTGAGAGCGAGCTGCTTTCCTTGGAGTTTGGGGGCAATCATGGGAGTTTTCCGTGGGCGTTCGAGAAATTCGGGCAACAGGGGACCTTGCCGAAAATGCCTAGGCATTCCGGTGCAAGAGACTGTTTTTGTTGAATGATTATGTGGTGGTGTCAGCCGTTACGCCGGTATCGGCGTCTGGACACAGTCTTATGGGAGAAGGGACGGACTTCAGCCGTCTTGCTGCGATGAAACAGGCGCGTCATGCAATAACCCCGACAGTCAACGCCGCTGCTGCACGGCGTCATGTCGTGTTGACTACAATATTGTAGTTCGCATTTCAATAAACATAACTTAATTTCTCATGTTTATTTTCATGCGGATGAAATTGCAAAGATATTGCCGTGGAGGTCAGTCGTTGCGCAGCGCCTGGTCGCGCAGGTCGGCGAGACGCTTCTTGGCATCCGTCGCCTGCTGCTGGTTACGGACCGCTACACCATAGGCGAGGAGATCGGCCACAACGATGGCGCCGATGCTCCAGCTTGCCAGCTTCGAGGGCGAACCGATGCAGGTCAAAATGGCCGAGACCTTATCGACATAATTGGCGCGCAGCTGCACACCGCAAACCAGAATGACCTTGCAACCGATATCCCGGAGCTGGCGAACAATGAGCTTGAATTCCGCCGTTTCGCGCACAGCATGGAACATGACGATGACATCGGCGGGACGCAGATCGATCAGCTCATTGGCAAGCGTAAAACCCGAGGCGCCGGAACAGCGGGTGCGCACGCCGGCGCGACTAAGCGCAATCGAACAATGGCGCGCCTCGACCTCGGCTGTGCCCATGCCGATGCACCAGACGGTATCGGCCTCTTCGACGAGCGAGATGGCGGCGGCGAGCATTGCGCCATCCATCTGCTCCTCGGTGGAGGTCAGCACCTCACGGGCGGTCGCAAACATCTGCGTCGCAACCTTTTCCAGATCATCGCCGGTGGCGCGGAAACGCTGTTCCAGACGCTCGCTGGTGGAAATGGTGCGCGCCATGACGCGGCCCGATACCCGCTTCAGCTCCGGCAGGCCGGAAAAGCCGAGGCGCTTGGCCGTCCGGATAACGGTCGCATCGCTGGTGCCGGTTTCGGCGGCGATCTCCTCGGCGCTGCGGAAAATCAGCACATCGATCGGCATCTTCACCAGATGCTCTGCTACTGCCAGTTCCGACCGGCTGAGCTTGGTTCTGTGCTCTTCGAAATGCTCTCTGAGCACCGATGACGATCGATCGCTTCCGTTCATCCGCCCTTCCCTAGATGATATTCAGAAGGCCGAATAACCGACTTTGGTGCATAGCGAAACAAGAAACCGATCAGGCGTTTTTCAACCTGCAATACTCAGGCTCAGGCTCCCGCCCATGAACGGCCGGTCGCCATCGCCTTTCTGGCCATGACCCACACTCCAGCGGGCGGGCCAGACAAGGCGTTGAAGCCCTGTCGAGGCGATCGCTTCGAAGGAGGACCATGCCCTGCTACCCTCCGTGCGCCAGAGCACGCCGCCTGGGCCCATGCAGGCATGGAGAAGGATGTGGATATCGAATTCCTTGCCCGGCGGCAGGTCCGGACCGAAGAAATAATAGGGGCTGCGACCAGGATCGCGACCGAGGATGAGCGTCAACTGCTGCTGCTTGCCGCGCAGGCCAAGCCACAGAAGCGCCAACCCTTCATCGCTGAAAGCCGAGAAGATGGTCTGCTGGGACGCGCAGGCGTCCGAAGCCATCCGACCGCTCAGACGGAGTTCGACGATCCGGTCCGTGTCCATCGGACCCGACCAGAGAGCGTCACTCACGCCATGGGCGGCAAGGTCGTGCCATTGATCCTCGCGTGCAAGAACGGGCGGCCATTGCAGGCGCTCGCGCTCAATGCCTTCGGTATCGAGGACCTGATAGCGCAGGCCGTCCTCATCGAGGGCTGCCTGGATGCAATGGAGATATTCGACACCCTCGGGCATTCTGTGCGCGGTTCCCGCCCCCGCCGTGCATATCTGCAGCACGCCGCGATGGGCCTGCACATCGAAAGCCAGGATATGGCTGCAGCAATAGGCGAAGACATCGGCCTCCACGAGAATATCCCAGAAGCGCTCGGCATATTCGCGGCCTATCTCACGCTGATAGGCGCCCGCATAGCCATTGACCGGGTGATGGCCGAGCACCAGCTTGTAGCGGGCATCGGCATGGGCCTTCAGGGTCGCCTCCAGCCACTCGGTCTCGACATGGCCTTCGCCGCCGAGACCTGTCCAGAGCGTATGGACAAAGACCATGAGCAGATCGCCCCGGCGCACCCAATAGGCCAGCCCTTCCTGCCCCGCCGGCCCGTTTGCCGGAAGGCCAAGCGTGTCGCGGAACACCGCCTCGCTCATCTCGTCATAGGTCGTGTGATTGCCGGTCGTGTGCCACATTGGAATGTTCGTTCGGTCGAGCCAGGCCATCTCGACATCGAACCAGTGCCGCCACTGGGCGCGCAGCGATGCTTCATCCGCCGTCAGGCCGATGATCTCGTCACCCGGAAAGAGGACGAACTGCGGCTGGGGCTCAAGCCGGCGCAGGACAGCGTTCACGGATGCGAAGGTACGCTCGTGCAGGGCGCCGGCAACGCCCGAGCAGGAATCGCCGTAGAGCACGAATTGATGGCCGCCTGACTTGGGCAGCAATGCTTTGATCGGGGACTTATCGGGCATGGAACACACACAAAGAAAAGAGAAAATGCTTAAAAAACAAAGCCCCCGGACAGTGCCGGGGGCTTGTGGAAATGATGGGTCGCCTTAGACGAACTGGCTGAGGCCGGGTACAGAGGCGACGACCTGATCGACCACCTCTTCGCCGGCATGTTCCTTGGCGATGGCGATGGTTTCCTTGGCGAGCGAGGTGATTTCGCTCATGCCGAGGCCTTCGCTCATCAGCTGCTGGCCGAGGCCCATGATGCCACCACCACCGAGTGCACTCATGAGGCCGCCGAGCAGACCGCCGCCGCTGCTGGATCCTTCGCCGTTGAACTGGGCGACGAGTTCGGTGGCGCCGGGGATCTTTTCGATCATCTCGGCGACCGGGCCGTCGGCTGCTTCGCGCTGCAGGAAGCCGAGCATCATGCCGAGCGCCTTTTCAGCCAAATCAGGCGCAATGCCCACACGATTGGCGATTTCAGTCACAATCTCATTCATCGTCTGCCTCCTGTTTTTGACGTTGACGTCAACGTAATCGAATCGAGGCGGCAACTCAAGCGGCGCTTTGTGAGGCGCCTCTTTCCTGCTTTCCCTTTTAACGCAGACAGTTGTCCGTCTCCCGTCGGCTGCTTATAACAGAGAAACGATATTTGCATGACTGTGCGGAAAGAGCATCCCGCATATTCGAGAATTGAGCGGCGGCATCGACCGAGGGAGACATTCTACATGCTCGAGGACGGCAAGATTTTCATCGGCGCAAGCCGCAATCCTGACGACAGCATCAACAAGGGCGAATATCTCGACCTCAAATTCGGCAACCGCCATGGACTCGTGACCGGCGCGACCGGTACCGGCAAGACGGTGACCCTGCAGGTGCTGGCCGAGGGCTTTGCGAGAGCCGGCGTGCCAGTTTTCGCCGCCGACATCAAGGGCGACCTCTCGGGCATCGCCGCCAAGGGCGAAGCAAAAGACTTCCTCACCAAGCGCGCCGAACAGATCGGCTTTACCGATTACGAATTCGAGCAGTTCCCGGTCATCTTCTGGGATCTCTTCGGTGAGAAGGGCCACCGGGTGCGCACGACCATCGCCGAGATGGGACCGCTGCTGCTGGCACGGCTGATGGATGCTTCCGAGCCGCAGGAAGGCGTCATCAACATCGCCTTCAAGATCGCCGACAAGGCCGGCCTGCCACTGCTCGACCTCAAGGATTTTACCTCGCTGCTCAACTATATGGGCGAAAACGCCACCGAGCTTTCCAGCCAGTTCGGCCTCATCTCCAAGGCCTCGGTCGGCTCCATCCAGCGCGCGCTACTGGTGCTGGAACAGCAGGGCGCGGAACATTTCTTCGGCGAGCCGGCACTGAAGATTACCGACATCATGCGCACGTCGAACAATGGCTACGGGCAGATTTCCGTGCTTGCCGCCGACAAACTGATGATGAACCCGCGCCTTTACGCCACCTTCCTGCTGTGGCTGCTCTCCGAGCTCTTCGAGGAGCTGCCCGAAGTCGGCGATCCCGACAAGCCGAAGCTCGTCTTCTTCTTCGATGAGGCTCATCTGCTCTTCAACGACGCGCCGAAGGTGTTGACCGAGCGCGTCGAGCAAGTGGTGCGCCTCATCCGCTCCAAGGGCGTCGGCGTCTATTTCGTGACGCAGAACCCGCTCGACGTGCCGGAAACGGTACTCGCCCAGCTCGGTAACCGGTTGCAGCATGCATTGCGCGCCTATTCGCCACGCGAGCAGAAGGCGGTGAAGACGGCGGCCGATACCTTCCGTCCCAACCCCGCCTTCGATTGCGCCACCGTCATCACCACTCTCGGCACCGGCGAGGCGCTGGTTTCGACGCTGGAAGCCAAGGGCGCGCCATCGATCGTCGAGCGAACGCTGATCCGCCCGCCATCCGGCCGCGTCGGACCGGTGAGCGATGTCGAGCGCCAGCAAATCATGGACCGCAGCCCGGTTCTCGGCGTCTATGACGAGGACGTGGACCGCGAATCTGCTTTCGAGATGCTGGCGGCGCGCGCCAAGAAGGCTGCCGATTCCGACGCTGCCAAGCGGGCGCAGGAAGAGGCGCCGGCGCCACAGGAGGGCAGCACCACGTCAGGCTGGACCCTACCTGGCTTTGGCGGCGGCGATGACGACAAGGCGCAGCCTCGCGGCCGCTCCGGTTATCAGCGCGAAACGGTGGTGGAAGCGGCGATGAAGAGCGTGGCGCGCACGGTGGCGACGCAGGTCGGCCGGGCGCTGGTACGCGGCATATTGGGAAGCTTGAAGCGGTAAGTCTAAGCGGAGCGCGATCTTTCAGATTCGCGCCACGCTGACCTTTGTCTTTGCGCATGTCGTTATCGCAAAACCGCTCCGCACTCTTGCGAGACATGCTTTAGTCACCGCTTACGGACAAATTCCGTGCGCAGGACGAGACCTTTGATCGTATCGTGACGGCAGTCGATTTCTTCGGGATTGTCCGTCAGACGGATCGAGCGGATGACCGTGCCCTGTTTCAGGGTCTGGTTGGCGCCCTTTACCTTCAGGTCCTTGATAAGCGTGACGGAATCGCCGTCCTTCAACACGTTTCCGGAGGCGTCGCGAACCTCGGACGCAGCCTGTGCGGCTGCAGCCATCTCGGAGGCAGGGCGCCATTCGCCTGTCGCCTCGTCATAAACATATTCGTCGTCACCGCCTGCCATCACTTCGCCCTCGATCAGGAATTTCCTCAGTCCATCGACGGCCGCTTATAACGATCGCACGGTGCTGTGCAACTAGAGTGGCAAACAGGCAGGCAGGCGAAATGTGTCCGGCCACGATCAGGGCGTTCCAGCCTTTGCGATAACCGCTGACCTGCGCGCCATCCTCCCTGTGGTCAGGCCGCAGATCGACCAGGTTCGGCGCGTCGGCGGCGCATCAGGAAGAGTGCCAGGGCCGAAAGGCAGATCGAGATTTCCAGCAGGAATGTCCAGTGAAGCAGGAAGCTCATGATCCAGCTGGCATGGGTTGCGGGAACTCGAACCAGCTCGAATTCATGAAAGGAAAAAGGTGCCAACCAAAAGAGCGGTGCCGCGATCGTGTCCATGACCATATGCAGCATGGCGGCGGCGAAGAAGACGCAACCTGCAGCGAGCCAGGCCGAACGAAACCATTTGAGGAGCGGCAGGATCAGGATCGCCGAGACCAGCCAGAAGAGCGGCCAATGCGTTACATAGGCATGGTGATGAACCCGGCCGCCGGAGGCGTAGAAATAGATCATGTCAAAATCCGGCATGACGCTGCCGATCAGCGCTGCCGCCATGACCGCAATGGACGAAGCCCTGCGTCGCGCGGCAGTTCCGAGAATATAGCCTGCCGGCAGATGAGCGATGAGCATGCCGTGCCTCCCTGTGACATCCGACATCGCTAAGAAGCGATTGTGTCGGGATCAAAGCGGCCGCGACATGAAGACTTCGGTGTGGCTGATTTCAGCCGGCACGCTGTGAAAAGGCGGGCAATGGGTAAAGCCGAAGGCTTCGTAGAGGGAAAGCGCGCTCTTCAGATAGGCGGCGGTATTGACGAGCATGGTGGGGCGGCCGCTCTTTTTTGCTTCCTCGAACACCCGCCGCATCAGCACATTGGCGATGCCCCGACCGCGAAAGGCGGGATCCACATAGAGTTTATGGATCTCCATCGCAGCAGTCTCAAATGGTGCGAGCGCGATGCAGCCTGCCGGTGCTCCCTCCCATCTGGCCAGGAACATCATCGCTTCGTCGGAGCTATATTTCCGGGCGAGGCTTTCATGATTTTCGCTGTGGAAGAGCGTCATGACGATCTCGGCGGGGATACCATGATCACGCCCGAGTTCCACATCCAGGGCGCCGAGTGCTTCGCAGAAGCCGGCGGCGATGACGAAATCCTCTGTGCTGCCTGCCCTTGCGATGGAAATCATCCCGCGTCCCCCGATCCCGGATGATGAAGGCCTTTCATACCATCTGAGCGTGTTTACTGCCATCATGATCCCTTGTTTCCAACCGCGAGCAATGGTATTTCCCTCTTGCAACCGAGAAAGAAGGAGGGCTGCGCGTGAATATGTATTTCCGGCATCATCGCCAGCGTGGCCCAGTCAACGCCCTGCAGATGCGTTTGCAGGGCTGACCAGAGACCGTTTCTCGCAAATCTCTTCCTGGTCTGCCCCTAGTGGCACTGCTGCACCTGAATGCCCGTCGTTCAAGCTGCAAGCATTTCATAATCCGCCAAGCATAACGCGCTTTCCGTTGATGGCTGGACGCCCCGGATATGCGCGATCGCTTGGCAAGACCAGGATACGATCATGACCCTCATCAATATCCGCAATCTCGGCATCGTGCTGTCCGCGCCGCTGTTTTCGAAGCTCAATCTCGTCGTCAACGCCGGCGACCGGATCGGCCTCGTGGCGGCGAACGGACGCGGCAAATCCACCCTGCTCAACCTCATGACGGGCAAGCTGGAACCGACCGAAGGCGAAATCACCAGGGCGCGCGGGCTCACCATCGGCCATATGGAGCAGAATGTGCCGCCGGCACTTCTCGATGCCAGTTTCCGTGATGCCGTGCTTCTCGCCCTTCCTCCTGACCAGGCAGACGGCGAAAGCTGGCGTGCGGATGTCGTGCTGGAATCGCTCGAAGTGCCCGAGGAGTTGCGCGAGCGGCCGCTCCGACAGCTCAGCGGCGGCTGGCAGCGGCTGGCACTGATTGCCCGCACCTCAGTGAATGAACCCGACGTGCTGCTGCTCGACGAACCGACCAACCATCTCGACCTCGAAAAGATCGCGCAGGTGGAAAGCTGGCTGAACGCACTGCCGCGCGATACGCCTGTGATCATCTCAAGCCACGACCGCGCCTTCCTCGATGCGACGACCAACCGGACGCTCTTCCTGCGGCCGGAGCAATCGCCGGTCATCTCCCTGCCCTATAGCCGGGCGAGAGCGGTACTCGACGAGGCGGATGCCTCCGATGCGCGGCGCTACGAGAAGGATATGAAGACGGTCGAACAGTTGCGCAAGCAGGCGGCAAAACTCAACAATATCGGCATCAATTCCGGCAGCGACCTGCTGGTCGTCAAAACGAAGCAGTTGAAGCAACGCGCCGAAAAGCTGGAGGAAACCGCAAAGCCTGCCCATCTGGAGCGTTCGGCAGGCGCGATCCGCCTCGCCAATCGCGGCACGCATGCCAAGGTTCTGGTGACGCTCGAGGATGCCGAGGTCACGACGCCTGACGGCACGCTGCTCTTCCGCACGGGAAAGCAGTTCATCTGCCAGGGCGACCGCATCGTGCTACTCGGCCTCAATGGCGCCGGCAAGTCGCGGCTCGTCTCCATGCTGCGCGCGGCGGTCGCCGAGCCGGAAACAGCAAAGGCCGGCATCAAGGCCACGCCCTCGCTCGTGCTCGGCTATGGCGACCAGCTGCTTGCCGATCTCAGCGATGCCGACACACCGCTGCAGACGATCATCCGCCGCTTCGATGTCGGCGACCAGCGGGCGCGCTCGCTGCTTGCCGGCGCCGGCATGACGATCGAGATGCAGGGCAAGCCGGTGAAGCTGCTCTCCGGCGGCCAGAAGGCGCGGCTCGGGATGCTGGTGCTGCGGCTGACGCAGCCGAATTTCTACCTGCTGGACGAACCCACCAACCATCTCGACATCGAGGGGCAGGAGGCGCTGGAAAGCGAGCTGATGGCACATGAGGCGAGCTGCCTGCTCGTCTCCCACGACCGCAGCTTCGTGCGGGCCGTCGGCAACCGCTTCTGGCTGATCGAGCGGAAGAAACTGGTGGAAGTGGAAAGCCCGGAAGGGTTCTTTGCGAGTGTGGGGTAGAAAAACAAAGGGGCGCAAACGACGGTGTTTGCGACCCTTGTCATCGGTGCTACCGCACACCCGCCGAGAGGCAGAAGAACGCTCCCTGCGGGTCTATCGCCTGACAGATCCAGGCCCCTGGGACTTCCACGGGTCCGTGGACCACCTTGCCGCCGCCGGCGTTGATGCGGTCAATGGCGGCATTGAGCGCCGGCACTGTGAAATAGTAGGACCAGAAGGACATGCCGACCTCAGGCGGGCGGGTCATCATGCCGCCGGTCTGTTTTCCGTGCTCGGCGAAGATGTGGTAGACGCCCATCGGACCCATGTCGAAGTCCTGATCCTTCGTCCAGCCGAAGAGCTTGGAATAGAAGTCGAAGGCCTTGGCGCCATCATTGGCGTAGAGTTCGCGCCAGCCGACATGGCCGGGCGTGTCGAAGGGCAGTTCCGGTGGCGGATTTTCCATCGGCAGTGGCGTCATGATGCAGAGCACCGCTCCGTCAGGATCGGCTACCACGGCAAAGCGGCCTATGCCTGGAATATCCGCCGGCTGGCGACGGATAGTGCCACCGTTCGCAGCAAAGTCGCGTGCCGACTGATCGACATTGTCGACGGCGACATAACCGGTCCAGTTCGGCGGAATGCCCCGCCCTTCCAGCTCTGCGGGAAAGGGCATCATGCCGGCGACCCTGACGCCGTTTGCCTCGAAGATGGTGTATTCCGGCTGGTCCGCCGCCGGCATTTTGCTCGACGTCCAGCCGACGACCGAGCCATAGAATCTCGCCGCCGCTTCGGGGTCCGGCGTCATCAGTTCGCACCATATGAACTTGCCATGCGTATTGGACATCGTGTTCTCCTCGGTCCACGCTTGAGTTCTATCTCTTTGTTTTCATGCAATTCCGGACGCAAAACTGCTCTCGCACTTTTGTTGGAATTGCTCTTGATGTGCCCCGGCGAYTTCAGCCCTTGCGGGTATATTTGACTTCCATGAACTGCTTCCAGGTGCCGTCAGCTTCCTTGACRCTCGATGTGAAGGTTCTGACGCTGTCATCGAGAAAGGCGATCTGCTCGCGATAGTCGGCAAGGCCACCGCCTTCGAAAGCCGGCCCCCTGGTGTAGAGCGACAGCACATTACCCGAGGGTTCGATCTCACCCTCATAGATCCACATGTAGTCCATCATCGAGCCGATCCAGCTGCCGACATATTTGCCTTTGCTTGGGTCGTAGCCGAGGGTCAGGATCGTCGTCGCCTGCTTGCCGTCGCTCATTTCACCGGCGCCTTCGGCAACGAACCAGATGCCTTGCAGGGAGCGCACGGTCTCATCCCAAGGCTTGTCGCCGGTCATGTCCGAAGCGGCGACGGTCCAGTGACCGACCATTCTCTCCAGGAAAGCATGCTCCTTCAGCACTTCTGCAGTCTTCATCGTCCTTCTCCTCCGGATGATGGATGGCTGGGTCTAGTGGCAGCTGGATGAGGCTTGGGGGGCTTCCTCATATTCATCGTGACGCTTCACGAAATCCATGGTCGAATCTTCGTTGCGGCCCTTGGGCGCGTGATCCAGGATCATCAGCGTACCGAGGATTTCCTCCGCGCCTCGGGCATAGCTTGAATAGGTATGGAACACTTCGCCCTTCTCATTCCGGTAAAAGGCCGAAAGTCCAGGCAGTTCGTCATTGGCGTCAGAGGGCGCTATCGGAGAGAAATTATAAAAGACCTTGTCTTTGGCAAGGTCCTCAGGCGTGAAAGATACGTGATAATCGAAGTTGAAATCGCTGCCGAAGGACGAGACCCACGRGAATTTCCAGCCCATGCGCTGCTTGTAGGCGTCGATCTTGGCAAGCGGTGTGCGGGCGACGGCGACAAGTGTGACGTCGTGGTGATTCAAGTGCGGCAGCGTGCCGTCGAGATGATCGGCGAGGAACGAGCAGCCGGGGCAACCGGCCTCCCATTCGGGGCCGAACATGAAGTGATAGACCATAAGCTGGCTGCGGCCATCGAAAAGGTCGGCGAGCGATTTCGGCCCCTGAGGCGTTTCGAACGTGTAGTTCTTGTCTACTTTCACCCAAGGCAAAGCCATGCGCTCGGCATTCACCTTGTCTCTGAGATGGGTCGCCTCTTTCTCTCTCAAGAGCAAAGCTCGGCGGGCTTCAAGCCATTCCTCGCGGGAAACGGCGGGATTTTGGGTAACCTTGTTCAGCATGATCTACGCCCTCCTCCGGCGCGGCCGGCATTTTCCGGCAGATAGTCTCCTCTTCTTGACTAAATACATTGATATCAATAGAAATAGATCATGTCAAACTCGATCGCGATTCCTTTTTCTACGACGCTTCTGGTGCGGGACACGTGCCTGTGCCTGCATGTGCAGCGCGCCGCCCGTGCGCTCGCAAGGCTGTTCGACGATGCCCTGCGGCCCGTCGGCCTCACCAACGGCCAGTTCTCCCTGCTGATGTCCCTGAACAGGCCGGAGCCGCCGCCTATGGGACCGGTCGCACGCCTGCTCGCCATGGACCAGACGACGCTAACGGCGGCGCTGAAGCCGCTACAGCGCAAGGGTTTGGTCGATGTTGTGCCGGACCCGAGAGACCGGCGCGCCCGCCTGCTCCGCTTAACGGATGACGGGCGGGCAGTCCTGCAACAGGCGCTGCCGATCTGGGAAAGCACGCATGCGGCACTCGAGACGAAATTGCCTGAGGGCAACGGCGATCACCTGAGACGCGACCTGCAATACCTAACGTGACCCTGCAGAGTCCGCATGGGTGGTCGCGAAATTAGCCACAAAAAGCCTATTGACTTAGAGTGCACTCGAAGCCGTAGCTTCCTTGGCGTCGTGACGAAAACAGGTGTTTCATGAAGATCAGTGACCTCGCGAAACGGTCCGGTTTGTCGGCTCATACGCTGCGTTATTACGAGCGTATCGGCCTGCTTCCCTATGCCGATCGCGACCGATCCGGACAACGCGACTACGACGCTTCCATCCTTTCCTGGATCGAGTTTGTCGGCCGTCTGAAGACGACCGGCATGCCGATCCGCGACATGCTCCATTATGCGAAGCTTGCCGATAACGGGAAAGCCACTTTCAGTGAGCGTCGAGAGATGCTTAGGGAGCATCGTGAGCGTGTCCGGGCCCATGTGGCCGATCTCGAAACCTGCCTTCGCGTCCTCGACGGCAAAATCGCCTCCTATGAAGAGGCGGAAGAAAGGATGAGAGATGATAGACTCAACAATGCGGACACGCCGGCTCGGGCAAGGACTTGAGGTCGGATCGATCGGCCTCGGCTGCATGGGCATGAGCTGGGCCTATGGCGCGACCGCCGCCGACAGGGGCGAGGCGATCGCCACGATCCACCATGCGCTTGATCGTGGCGTAACCCTGCTCGATACGGCCGATAGCTATGGCCCGCACACCAACGAAGAACTCGTGGCGGAGGCGATCAAGGGCCGGCGTGATCAAGTCGTACTGGCAACCAAGTTCGGCATCGTGCGCGCAGCTGGGGCGATACCAGGCGTCAGCGCCCAGACAGCAAACGGGCGGCCCGAATATGCAAAGGCATCCTGCGAAGGGTCTCTACGGCGGCTCGGCGTCGACCATATCGATCTCTACTATCTCCACCGTGTCGATCCCGATACGCCGATTGAAGAGACCGTGGGCGCGATGAAGGAACTCGTCGAAGCCGGCAAGGTCAGACATATCGGTCTGTCGGAAGCCCGCGCTGACACAATCCGCCGGGCACATGCCGTGCATCCCATTACCGCCGTTCAAAGCGAATATTCGCCCTGGTCACGCGATCCGGAAGGCGGCGTGTTGCAGACGCTTCGTGAACTCGGGATTGGGCTCGTGGCCTATTCGCCGCTCGGACGCGGCTTCCTGTCCGGCGCGATCAAGTCCGTCGATGAACTCACGCCCGATGACTACAGGCGGACCTCGCCGTGGTTCATGGGTGAAAATTTCAAGCGCAATCTCGAGCTCGTCGCCCTGTTCGAAGAGATTGCGCGCCGCAAGGGCGCAACACCGGCGCAACTGGCTCTCGCCTGGGTGATGGTTCAGGGCGAAAATATCGTGCCCATTCCCGGCACCCGCCGCCGCGCGCGACTGGACGAGAATCTTGGAGCGGCTGGCGTTGATCTTACACCACAGGATCTCGAGGAAATCGCCAGGGCCCTGCCCCGCGCCGTCGGAGATCGCTACGGCGAAATCGGCATGCGGGCGCTCAACGGATAAACATCCGGAAGTCGAAGTCTTCTCCCCAACCTGTGGGGAGAAGACATAGCGTTGTCGCGACGATCAGCGCGACAGATCAAGCGCTGCCGTCAGGTTGCCCATCGGCGCCTCGCTGTTCAGCGCCAACGCCTTATCGCGGGCGAGCAGGCCCGGCAGCACCGGCAGGTCGTAACGGGCGGTGATCAGGCGCAGGATCGAAGTCGTATCATACTGGGTGTGATCGACCATGCCGCCCTTGGCGTAGGGCGAGATGATGAAGGCCGGTATGCGGTTGCCCGGGCCCCAGCGGTCGGCCTTCGGCGGAGCGACGTGATCCCAGAAACCGCCGTTTTCGTCATAGGTGACGATGACCAGCATGTGCTCCCATTGCGGGCTCTTTTCGAGATGCGAGACCAGATCGGCGAGGTGCTGGTCGCCGCTCGAAACATCGGCGTAACCGCCATGTTCGTTGAGGTTGCCCTGCGGCTTGTAGAAGGAAACGGCCGGCAGCTTGCCGTCGTCGATATCCTTGATAAAGGCTTCGCCGCCTAGGCCGCCGTCCTTCAGGTGCTCGGCGCGGGCGGCCGTGCCCGGCGCATAGTTGGCGAAGTAGTTGAAGGGCTGGTGGTGGAACTGGAAGTTGGGCACCGGCGTGGCATTCTTGCCATCGAGTGCTGCCTGCCAAGCGCCGCTATACCATGCCCAGGTGACGCCCTTCAGCGACAGCAGGTCGCCGATGGTAATCTCGTGCTGCGGTGGCAGGGTGTTCGGCTGCGAGGGATCGGCATAGGCTGCATCGCCGTCCTTGGCCGGGGCGTTGGCGCTCGGCTGATAAGGCGGCTGCATGGTGTTGACCGCGTAGAAATCCGGTGTGAGGTTGCCGTCGGAGACGAATTTCGGAGCACCTTCGAGGGCGGATTTCGGTCCGTTGTCGGCAACGGTCAGCGAAATGCCGTCGGCATCGACCTTGGCGATCGTCGGCTTGGCCGGGCTCTTGTCGGCATCCGTATAATAGGGCGCGCAGGCGCAGATCAGCTGGAAGTGGTTGAAGAAAGAGCCGCCGAAACCGCCCTGGAAGAAATTGTCGGCAAGGACGTATTTCTTGGCGACCTGCCACATGGGCAGGATCGAGCCGTCATAATGGCCCATGACGAGGCCACCGGAATCGGCCCAGGCGACGAACTTATCGTTCTTGCCGCCGTCGATCTGCATCTGCTCCTGATAAAAACGATGCCAGAGGTCGCGGGTGATGACGTTTGTCGTCTGGGCAAAACCCTTGGGATCGTCGATCGAGAAGACGGCGTTGGCGAGGTGAGCGGACTGGGCCTCGGTGATGGCGGGCGTGACACCCTTGGCGGTCAGGCCGCCCCAGGAAGGCGGCAGTTCGGCGAGCGGCGCGCCGTCGCGATCAAGCTGCAGTGCCTGGCTTTCGCTTGCATTGGCAAGGCCGTTGGCGCCCGGAAAGCTGCCATAGAGGTTATCGAAACTGCGGTTTTCAGCGTAGATGACGACGATATTCTGGATCTTGTCCATACCGGCGGGTGCTGCATAGGCGGCCGCGGCTGATACCAGCGGCAGCATGGCCGAGCCGGCCAGCGAAAGATTGCGGAGGAGATTCAGTCTGGTCATGGCGGGATACCTCATGGCTAAGGGGGCGTGGCTAGAGGGGCGCCGGGCGGACGTGGAATGGCCAAGCGCAGGCGAGACGCTATTCCCGCCATCTATCAACTTTGTGACATCGGACGGGTTGCGGCTGCGGCCGGTACGCGCGCGTCATCAATCTGTTGCAGTCAGGTTCGATCATGAGGGTCCACAATGTTAACCCATTGGAATCCCTGACATGGCGACGAAGATTATCTGGCTCCTCCGGTCTGGCTTGGCGCTCGGTTTGGCAGCGACAGCGCTCGATTTTGCCATTCTGCCCCTGCGGCAAAGCAGCGCGGCCGTTGCCGGCGGTGTGCATCCCGGCCCCATGTCACGGGCGCAAGCCTATGTCCGCGCCGAAGCGCTGACGGAACTCGGCCGCAAGATGTTCTCCGACACGTCGCTTTCCGCCTCCGGCGTGCAGGCCTGCGCCTCCTGCCACGATCCGCATCACGGCTTCGCCCCGTCTTCCGCGACGCCGATCGAAATGGGCGGGCCGGATATGGACCAGCCGGGACTGCGCGCCGTGCCAACCTTGCGCTACCTGCAGGCGATACCCTCGTTCACAGAGCATTTCTACGATTCCGAAGACGAAGGCGACGAGAGCGTCGACAACGGGCCAACAGGTGGCCTGACCTGGGACGGGCGCGTGGACCACGGTTACGATCAGGCGAAGATCCCCCTGCTTTCGCCTTTCGAAATGGGCAACAAGGATGAGGCCCAGGTCGTCGCCTCGCTCGGCAAGGCGGTCTATGCGGAGGATTTCCGGGAGATTTTCGGCCAGGACATATTCGGTAATGCCAAGGATGCTTTCCAGGGTGCGGTCGAGGCTCTCAGCACCTTCGAGCAGAGCGGCGCGGATTTCTACCCCTACACCAGCCGCTATGACGCCTTCCTTGCCGGCAAGGGGACACTGACTGCGCAGGAGATGCATGGGCGTGAACTCTTCGAGGATCCGGCCAAGGGAAACTGTTCGAGCTGTCATTTGAGCGAGCCCGCCAACGACGGCGAGCCGCCGCAATTTTCCGACTTCGGCTTCCTCGGGCTGGCGGTGCCGCGCAACATGGCGATCCCCGCCAACAGCGACCCTGATTATCACGATCTCGGCCTCTGCGGCCCTCAGCGTGCCGACTTCAGGAACCGGCCGGACTATTGCGGCTTGTTCCGCACGCCGACGTTGCGCAATGTGGCGCTGAAGAAGAGCTTCTTCCACAATGGCTACTTCCATTCGCTGCGTCACGTCGTCTCCTTCTACGCTACGCGCGACAGCGATCCCGGCCGCTGGTATCCGAAGAATGCCGATGGCACGATCCGCAAATATGACGATGTTCCGCAGGTCTATTGGGACAATCTCAATCAGGACCCGCCCTTCGGCCGCAAGCCCGGCGACCCGCCGGCGCTGACGGAATCGGAAATCGACGACATCGTCGCCTTCTTGGGCACGCTGACAGATGCGGACCAACTGCCCGGCCCGACGCAGCAGGCGGCGCATTAATTCAAAAGAAAAGGCCGGAGCAATGCCCCGGCCTTTATTCATTGGTGCTGCAAGTAATCAGGCAACCGTGACCGGAACTTCGGTCGAGGTACGCATGGCGTGGCTGTAAGGGCAGACGATGTGGGCCGCCGCAGCGAGCTTTTCAGCGGTTTCGCGGTCGACGCCCGGGATGTTGACGGTCAGGGCTACTTCGATACCGAAGCCGCCGCCATCCTCACGCGGGCCGATGCCGACGGTTGCGGAGACAGTGGTTTCCTCGGGAATCTTGACCTTTTCCTTGCCGGCCACAAATTTCAAAGCACCGAGGAAGCAGGCCGAATAACCGGCCGCAAAGAGCTGTTCGGGATTGGTGCCCGTTGCGCCGTCGCCGCCGAGTTCCTTCGGCACGGTTAGCGTGACGTCGAGAACACCGTTTTCGGAAACGGCTCGGCCTGCGCGGCCACCGGTGGCGGAAGCTTTGGTCGTATAGAGAATAGGCATAACAATCTCCTTTGGTTGGCCCCGTTCGTTCGGGTTGAGTTTTTAATAACGCCCAATTAAATTGTACGCAAGTGAATTTTGCAAATTGCATTCGGAATTTGAAAAGAGGACAATGAAGACCTCTAGGGATGGCAGAGATGAAAGCGAGACCTGCGAAAGTGATGGAAATACCGGAAGAGGAAAAGCGGCTGGAGAAGCAGCTCTGTTTCGCAGTCTACGCGACAGCGCATGCCTTTACCCGCGCCTATAAGCCCATCCTCGACAAGGTGGGCCTCACCTATCCGCAATATCTCGTCATGCTAGTGCTATGGGAAAAGGCCGAACTGCCAGTCAAGACGATCGGCGAGCAGCTCGATCTCGATTCCGGCACGCTCTCCCCTCTCCTCAAACGGCTGGAACAGAACGGCCTCATCAAGCGCACCCGCGATTCCCGCGACGAGCGGCAGGTTATCGTGTCGCTGACGCCGAAGGGTCAGGCGATGAGGGGCGAGGTCAATACGATCATGTCTTCGATCGGCGAGGCGATCGGCTGCACGCTGGAGGAAATGGCGGTCATGCGCGACATGCTGACCCGGCTCAGGGGAAATCTCAACGCAAGCATATAAGCCGGGACTTGATCATCAGCTGAAAGACGATGCCCGCGCCACCCCGGCGCGGGCAATTTGCATTATTCTGCTGCCTGATAGGCTTGAGGGCGAAGCGTGGAGGTCTTCGGGCCGACAGCGGCAAGCAGGGTGATCAGGATCGCCAGCAGCGCCACGAAGACGATACCGCCGACATAGGGATCCCAGCCGAAGTGCGGGGCTGCGGCGAAGATCGCGGAGGCCGCCGCAAGCACAATGCCGCCGCCGATCTGGAAGGAGGCAAAGAGCAGGCCGGAGGCAAGGCCGGACTTGTCCTCTTCGACATCAGACAATGCGGCAACCTGGATCGCCGGATAGGTCATGGCATAACCGACGCCGAGCGGGATCTGGTTCAAGGCAACCAGGATAATCGGATCGATATGGCCGACCAGCGCTACCCAGAGGATGTAGCTTGTCGCTTGCAGGGCGACGCCGACAGCCATCAGGCCAGTCGTGCCGCGGTTCTGCGCCACAGTGGCAAAACGCGGCGCCAGGAACATGACGCAGACGCCGCCGAAGGCGAAGCAGAAGCCGGTGGCAAAGGCCGACCAGCCGATGACATCCTGATAGTAAAGCGTCGCGATGAACTGGAAGCCGACATAGGCGCCCTGGAACAAAGCGGCGATGGCATTGGCATGGCTGAGTTTTGCCCTGCGGAAGATATGCAGCGGCACCATGGGATCGGCATGGCGCGATTCGACGATCAGGAAGAGTGCGATCAGCACCACGGAGGCAACGAGCGAACCCCAGGTGAAGAAGTCATTCCAGCCGGCTGCGGCAGCATTGGTGATGCCGAAGACGAAGAGCAGCAGGCCGGGGGTGATCGTCAAGGCGCCCGCCCAGTCGAAATGCTTGCGTCCCTCGCCGCGCCGCGCATCCGGAGGCAGGACAAAGGGAGCGATCGCCAGCGTGAGGATTGCGACCGGAGCGCCCATGACGAGCGTTGCCCGCCAGCTCACGAGGGTGGCGGCACCGCCGAGCACCATGCCGAGCACGAAGCCGGTGGCGCCCGTGGAGGCGAAGACGCCGAGCGCCTTGGCCCGCTTCTCGCCCTCGCCGAAGACGGAGAGCAGCAGGGCAAGTGCTGCCGGGGCGGTAAAGGCTGCGGCGATGCCCTTCACAAGGCGGGCAGCGATCAGCGTCGGCCCGCTATCCACGAAGCCGCCGGCAATGCTGGCGGCCGCGAAGATGCCGAGCGACCAGAGGAAAACGCGGCGGTGGCCGAAGAGGTCGGCGACACGGCCACCGAGCAGCAGGAATCCGCCATAACCCAGCACATAGGCGCTGACGGCCCATTGAAGCGAGGTTGCCGGCATACCAAGTTCGGTCTGGATGGCAGGCAGGGCGACCCCGATGGTGGACACATCCATGGCGTCAAGGAAATTCGCAGCGCAGAGCAGCAGCAACGCCAGGCCGGCTCCGCGTGGAGATGGGGAATTGGTCATCGATCTCAGTTCCTTCTTTGCTGCCGCTCTTGCCGGGAGGCTGGCCGGCGGCAGGGAACGAGAAAATGTACAGCTTCCAACCCTATTGCAAATTGATAGTACCCATGTCAGGTATTACTGATAATGATGAATGACGCTATCCTTCGCAAAATCGACCTGAACCTCCTGCTCGCCTTCTCGGTGTTGATGCAGGAGCGCAACGTCAGCCGCGCTGCCGAAAGGCTGCTGCTCGGCCAGCCCGGACTTTCGGCCGCTCTCAAGCGGCTGCGCGAGGCGCTTGATGATGAGCTGTTCGTGCGCGTCGGCCGCGGCCTGCAGCCGACGGCGCGGGCGCTCGCCATCGCTCCAGCAATCGAGGATGCGCTCTCCGGCATCGAACGGGCCATCCGCCCGCCCACAGGCTTCGATCCATCAACCTGGCAGGGCGAATTTCGCGTCGGCATGTGCGACAACCTGGAAACCGCCTTCTTCGGCCCTCTGGTCGCGCGGCTGCGCCAGCTTGCGCCGGGCGCACGGCTCGTCGGGGTTGCTGCCGACAAGCGCGATGCGGCGCAGATGCTCGATGACGGCGCGTATGAATTCAGCATCTCCGTTCATGGCGAACCGGCCTCCTGGCATATCCGCATGCCGTTGTTCGAGCAGTGCTCGATCGCCATCTACGATCCGCAGCAGTTGAAGCTGAAGCCGCCGATCAGCGTCGAGGATTTCATCGCCGCGCCGCATATCGCCATCTCCTTTTTCGGCAGCGCGACGACGGCGGTCGATGCCGCGCTCGACAAGGTGGGCCTGAGCCGCAACGTGGTGGCGACCGTTCCCCGCTATTCGGCCGTGCCGCCGGCGCTGAGAGCCATGCCGTCGATCGCCGTCGTGCCGGAATCGCTGGGGCGCTGCATGGCGCAGCTTCATAATCTCGAGGTGTCGATGCCGCCGATCGAGCTGCCGGCCGATCCGGTGTCGATGCTGTATCGGCGGGTGGACAGGGCGGACGAGCGGGCGTCGTGGTTTCGGCGATTGTTTGTCGAGGTGGCGGATAAGGCACTGCTTGCTTCGGGGTGCAGAGCTGGGATTTGCGCTGAGGCGGCGTAACTATCAAGTCAAAAGAAAACCGCCCGTGTTGGGCGGTTTTTTGTTTTGGGCGAGGCACCCTCCGGCCCTGCGCTTGCGCTTTGGGCGTTCGTCACTGCAATCGATTCACTGGATCGATTGCTCGGGCTTCGCCCGACCGTTCCTCACTGCCAAACAACGATCGGGGTTTTGTTGGGAACGCGATCGTAGAGGTCAATGATGTCCTGGTTGAGCAGGCGCACGCAGCCCGACGAGACCGCCTTGCCGATGGAGCGCCATTCCGGGTTGCCGTGCAGGCGGTAGAGCGTATCTTCGTTATTCGAGAAGATGTAGAGCGCACGCGCACCGAGCGGGTTCAGGAGGCCGGGCTCCATGCCGCCGCGGTCGATCGAGTATTTCGCAAGCTCCGGCTGGCGGGCAACCATCTCATTCGGCGGCTTCCAACGCGGCCATTTCTGCTTCCACTGGATCACGCCATTACCCGACCAGGCGAAGCCTTCGCGGCCGATGCCGACACCGTAGCGCATAGCCATGCCGCCGGGCTGGACGAGATAGAGGAAGCGCGAGGGCGTATCGACGACGATGGTGCCGGGCGGCTGGCCCGTCGGATCCACGACCTGCTGGCGATAGTAGCGCGGATCGATCTGCTGATAGGGAACGGCGGGGATGAGGAAACCGCCGTCTTCGATTGGGCCGTACATGACGGCAAGTTCTGCTTCGCCGGGCACGCTCGTCGTCTGGAACGCGCGGAAGGGCGAACGGTAGCTGATCGACATGCCGCCATTATCGACCGTATTCGAAGTGGAGGCGCAGCCTGCCAGCGCGGAAGCCGCTGTCAAAGCCGAAAAGGAAAGAAAGCTACGACGGGAGAGGGGTTTATCGAGGCTCATGACGCGGGACTGATTTCCTTCGTGATACGGGGCTTGCCATAAACGCAGCTCGCCCCTGATTCGTCCAATGCCGAAATCGACAAGGAAAAAATCTATCGGCTTATACTAAATAAACCATAGCATCACGCAGACGTGTCCAGCTCCAGGCAGACGATCTCGCCTGCCCTGTTGCAGCCCTACATCACAACGATCTCGGACTTGGCCGGTACGCGGTCGTAGAGATCGACCACATCCTGATTGAGCATGCGCACGCAGCCGGAGGAAACCGCCTTGCCGATCGACTGCCAGTCGGGCGTGCCGTGAATGCGATAAAGCGTGTCCTGGCCGTTCTTGAAAATATACATGGCGCGGGCGCCGAGGGGATTTGCGAGACCCGGATTCATGCCGCCATTTTCCGCAGAGAAGGGACGAACTTCCGGCTGGCGGGAGACCATTTCGACCGGCGGCGTCCAGCGCGGCCACTTCTGCTTCCACTGAATGACGCCACGGCCCTTCCAGGCGAAGCCCTCGCGGCCGAGGCCAACACCGTAGCGCATGGCCCTGCCATTGCCTTCGACGAAATAGAGGAAACGGTCCTTGGTATCGACGACGATCGTGCCGGGGCGCTCGTTGGTCTGGTAATCGACCTCCTGGCGCAGATATTCCGGATGGATGCGAGTGGCGGGGATGGCAGGCAGCGTGAAATCGCCGTCCTTCAACTGGCCATACATGCCCATGTCGAGGTTCAGCGGGTTGCTGACTGGCAGACCGTAAGTCTGGTGGAACTGCGTCTTGTAGAGTTCGCGCGTCTGCGGCACCGGCTGATCGGGGATCGGCTTGACGCGGCGCGGATCGACGCCTGGGGGCTCGTAGAAGACCGGCGAGATTTCCTGCACGAAGCGCGCAGGGGAATCGGCTGCGACATCGGGAACGAGAATGTTGCAGCCGCTGAGCGTCATTGCGGCAGCCGCGAGCCCGGCAAAGGGGAAAGCCCGGCGCAGAAAATTCATGAAACCACCCTCATCAGCGATAACAGAGATAGCATTATCTGCTCGCAAGATGGCATTCGCGGCTGACGCGAGGCTGGTGGCCGAAGCTAAAATCAGCTGAAAAAGACTGATGATGCAGGTCCTTGCCGGACCCGCATCGGGCGGTTATCAGGCCGCCACACCGTGGAAGAATTGGATGCTCTGTTCGATCTCGGCCGGCAGCGCCGAGGTATGGTTGCCGGCGACCGTATCGGCTTCAATATGCGTGCCTGCCGCACGGGCGCGCGAGACAAGCAGATCGGCGCGATCGTTGAAGTGAGACTCTTCCGTGCCGTGCAGCACGCGCACCGGGCATTTGAAGCTGTGCGCGTAGCAAAGTGCCGTGCGTACCTCGAATTCATGCGTGTTGGAATCGTCGAAACGGATGTCTTCAGGATAACGGTTGAAGAAACGGAAGGCATCCGCGTTACCTGAAATCGGCACGGCCGCCCGAAAATGATGCGTACTCATCGCCGTCAGCATGGTCAGCGTGCCGCCGACGCTATGGCCGGCGATGAAGAGGCGCTCGGGATCGACGCCCGGCAGATGGCGCAGGCGCTCGGTCGCGGCGAGCACGTCGTCCACCTCGTCATAGAAGCCTGAGAAATTGCCCATCTGGCCGTTTTCGCCGCGCATGGACGGCATCATCACCACATAACCGGCATCGATGTAGGGCTTCATGAGCTGCCAGTGGCCCATGCCCATGGCATTGCCGCCATGAAGGAAGAGGATGCCCGGCTTTGGCTTGCTCTCGCGCTTGTATTTGGACACCCAGGCCGTCAGCTCCAGCTCGCCGCCATAGCCGGAGCGGTAAAAGATCCGGTCGGCATCGGCGGGCGCCGTCAGCGGCTCGTAATTGTCCGGCGCCGGCCCCTTCTGCAGCAGCTTGGTGCGGAAGTGATGGCGGACACTGGCATAGTCATGCTTGGCGAGCCTCGGAACATCGGGAACATCGAAGGCATTCGCAAGGCGAGGCAGCAAAAGAGAGCCGGCTATGCCTGCAAGCAGGCCGCGGCGTTGACGGAAAAAGGCATTTCGTTCTTGCGAGCTCATACGCGGCACCCATCATTTCCCCGGCTCAAAAAATCTGCACCGGAAGAGCGTTGCCGCCAATACACATGCTGTTGAAAACGGGGGGCCTGCGTCATTTTTGCGCAGGCAGATATCGTCAACCCGCCTTGGCGTCGATCATAGCAATGAGCGTGCGCAGGCGATCGGCCTCGTAGGAGGGCTTGTCGGGGCGCAATCTCGCAATGCGAGGGAAGCGCATGGCGACGCCCGACTTGTGGCGAGTGGAGCGATTGATTCCCTCGAAGGCGACCTCCACCACGAAGCCGAACTCCTTGTCCGCCCGCACTGCCCTGACCGGCCCGAAGCGCTCGGTCGTGTTGTTACGCACGAACTTGTCCAGCACTTCGAGCTCAGCATCGGTGAAGCCGAAATAGGCCTTGCCGACGGGGACGAGCTGTTCGCCATCCTCGTCATCCGCCCAGACTCCGAAGGTGAAATCCGAATAATAGCTGGAGCGCTTGCCGTGGCCGCGCTGGGCGTACATCAGCACCGCATCGACATTGTAGGGATTGCGCTTCCACTTGAACCAGGGCCCCTTCATGCGGCCGGCCTGATAGATGCTGTCGCGGCGCTTGATCATCACGCCTTCGATAACGGGATCGGGCGGGGCGGCGCGCAGATCGTCCAACTGCTCCCAGGTGGAGAAAGGCACCAGAGGCGAGAGGTCGAAACGGTCATGCGGAGCGCGGTCAATGATTTCCGAGAGCCGATCGCGACGCTCGACATAGTTCTTGCCGCGCACGTCCTGCTCGCCGTCGAAAAGCATGTCGTAAGCGCGGATGAAAGCCGGATATTCCTCCAGCATCCTTGCCGTCACCGTCTTGCGGTTCAGGCGCTGCTGCAGGTCGGAGAAGGTGCGGGTCGGATTATTCGAACGCGCCGTGCCGCCGACCAGAAGCTCGCCATCGATGACGCCGGAAAAGCTGATCGCTTCAAGAATATCAGGAAAGGCGCCGGAGATATCATCGCCGGACCGGGAATAGATCCTGCGCGTCTCGCCGGAGCGGGACAGTTGCACGCGGATGCCGTCCCATTTCCATTCGGCGGCATAATCGGCGGGGTCGAGACTATCAAGATCACCCTCCTCCACCGGATTGGCAAGCATGACGGAATGGAAGATGGCAGGCGTTGCAAGCACCGGCTTTTCCTCGCCGCCCTCCAGCCATTTGAAGAGCGATTCATAAGGCGGATGCAGGCCGTGCCACAGGGTCTCGATCTCGGTGACGTCCTTGCCGCCGAGATCGGCGAGCGCCTGCTTGGCAAGGCGCGCAGACACGCCGATACGCAGCGCCCCGGTCGCGAGCTTTATGAAGGCGAAACGGCCGGAAGAATCCAAGCGGTCGAGCAGGTCGCGCACGAAGCTGCGCACCTCGGTGCGGCCGAGCGAATTCATCCTGACGACGACTTCGCCGAGACGCGGCTGGGCGAGTGCGGAGCGGTTGATATCGCGCTCATTGTCCCAGACCAGCGAGATGGTTTCGGCGAGGTCGCCGACATAGTCGTAGGAATAGCGGAACAGCACCTCGTCCATGCGCTCCAGCACCAGCTCGCGCAGCATGGCGGGCTTGACGTTGCGCACCTCCAGCGTGCCGGCAATGGCGGCAAGGCCGTAGCCGCGGTCGGGATCCGGTGTGTCGCGGAAATAGTCGGTCAGGAGCTTCAGTTTGCCGTTGCGGCTGGGGGTGAGAACCAGGCGGTCCAGGAGGTCGGCGAAGGCTTTCATGCTTCAATCCCCCTCATCCTCATAGCCCACCAGATGGAGCGGCTTGGCCTTGATGCCCTGCAGCTCGCACCAGCGCACCAGCGCCTCCTCGCGGCCGTGGGTAACCCAGACCTCCTGCGGGGCGAGCTCGGTGATCGTCTCGGTCAGTTCCGGCCAGTCGCAATGATCGGAAATGACGAGCGGCAGTTCGACGCCAAGCTGCTTGGCGCGCTGGCGCACCATCATCCAGCCGGAGGCGAAGGACGGCAGCGGATCGTTGAAGCGGCGGGCCCAGCGGTCGGCAAAAGCGGAGGACGGGCCGATGACGACGGCGCCCTTGAAGATGGACTTGTCGCGGCTTTCGATGGTGGCCGGTAACAGTTCGCCAAGATCGATGCCCTGGCTGATATAATAATCGCAGAGCCGTTCCATGGCACCGTGGATATAGATCGGCTCGCCGTAGCCGGTATCGCGCAGCAGGCGGATGACGCGCTGCGCCTTGCCGAGCGCATAGGCGCCGACCAGGTGCGTGCGCTCGGGGAACTGGCGCAGCGAGGCGAGAAGCTTGCCGGTCTCGTCGATCGGATCGGGATGGTGGAAGACCGGCAGGCCGAAGGTCGCCTCGGTGATGAAGACATCGCAGGTCACCGGCACATAGGCTTCGCAGGTCGGGTCGGGGCGGCGCTTATAATCGCCCGATACGACGATGCGCGTGCCATTCTTCTCGATGGCGATCTGAGCCGAACCGAGCACATGGCCGGCGGGATGGAAGCTCACCTTCACCCCGTTGACGACGAGTTCCTCCCCGAAAGCGACCGGCTGTTCGCTGGCTGAGAAGCCGTCGCCGTAGCGGATGCGCATGATGTCGAGCGTCTGGCGGGTGGCGAGCACATTCACATGGCCTGGACGCGCATGATCTGAATGGCCGTGGGTGATGAGTGCCCGCTCCACCGGCCGCACCGGATCGACATAGAAGCCGCCTTCCGGGCAATAGAGCCCTTCGGGGGCGGGATAGAGCAGCGCGTCTGGTCTCATGACAGCAAAGATAGTGGGAAATGTGTTTTGCGCCAGAGGGATACACAGCGCCAAATTTAGTAGTGAAGGCGGGCTATGCGGGCCTCCGTCCATTGCATCCACCCACAAGCCTCGTTAGCTTCGCCCGCGCTGCAGCAGGGAAGCAAATGAGAGGCGTATGAGGACTATTTTCGGATATGCATTGGCAGCGCTGGGGCTGATGCTGCCTGCCGCGGCCTCGGCGACCGGCTGGCAGCCGAGCGAGGAAGTGAAGGCTTACGCAATTACCGGCCGCACCGGTATGGAACTTTACCGATCCATCGGCGAACGCGGGCCGCAGGCTGGGCCGGGTCGGGTTATCGCACATACGACTTTCAAGCTGACCTGGACGCGCAAATATGAACAGCAGGGCAGTGCCTGCACGCTGACTTTCGCAAAACCGAAGCTCACCATCATCTACACGCTGCCGAAAGCGCCAATCGACCTTCCGGCGGCGACCAAGGCAAGCTGGGACAGCTTCATCGCCGGCGTGCGCACCCATGAGCGCTGGCATGGCGAGACGATCATCGAGATGGTCAAGGAGATCGAGACGCTGAGCAATGGCTTCTCAGTGCCCGATGACCCCGGCTGCAAAAAGATCAGGCCTGAACTGACGGTACGGCTCGGGGAGCTCTCCAACAAGCAGCGCCAGCGCGGCCGGGATTTCGACCGCGTGGAAATGAGCGAGGGCGGCAACATCCAGCAGCTCATCCTGAAGCTGGTGAACGGTCCCTGACAGGTTCAGAGCGCGGCGAGGAAAGCGTCGACGCGGCTCCAGGTGGCCTCCGCCGCCTTTGCATCGTAGTCAGGCAGCGACTGATCGGTATAGAGATGACCGACGCCGGGATAGAGGAAGACCTCCGGGCTGATATTGGCTCTCGCAGCATGCGCACGCCACGCCGACATCTCGTCCGCCGGCGCGAACTCGTCGGGCTCTGCCAGATGGACCTGAAGGGGAATGCCTTCGCGCGCATTGGCCGGAATTTCTGCGATACCGTGCAGCAAGAGAATGCCGGCTGCTTGCGGTCGGCCCGGCCAGAGGCTTGCGGCAATGCCTGCGCCCATGGAGAAGCCGCCGAGAACGGCCGATGCCGGTAAGTCGGCGACCGCCTTTTCGGCGCGCCTGCAAAGTTCGGCCCAGCCAATCCCATTGCGGATGGCGAACCCTTCCTCAAGCGTCTGCCCTACCCTGCCTCCGTAGAGATCGGGCGTTACGACCTGATGGCCCGCTGCGCGCAGACGCTCCGCGGCACTCCGTTCAAGAGACCGAAATCCATAGACCGAATGAAAAAGTGCAATCGCCGCCATCGCTGCCTCCGTGTTTTGCGGGGTCAACATAGGGTTTCTGCAACGTGAAGGCGAGCCTTAACCCACAAAAGCCCCAAATGAGCCAAAGAACCACCGGAATCGCTTTCTAGCCATTTGCCGAGGCACGACCGGAGGGGATGATGGGACGGAAGCTCACATATGCAGGCGTGGCGGTTCTCGCCTTTGCCGCCGCAATTTATCTCAACAATACCAGCTTTTTAGCCGAACATCGGAAGGGCAAACCTCTGCTTCTGGCGCATCGCGGCATCGCCCAGCGTTTCGACGAGACGGATCTGAAGAACGATACCTGCACGGCCACGCGCATGCTGCCGCCGAAGCATGATTTTCTGGAGAACACGATTCGCTCCATGCGGGCGGGATTCGATGCCGGTGCCGACGTGGTGGAGGTCGACGTGCATCCGACAACCGACGGGCAGTTCGCCGTCTTCCACGACTGGACGCTCGATTGCCGCACGGATGGACATGGCGTCACGCGCCAACACTCGATGGCCGAGATGAAGACACTCGACATCGGTTATGGCTATACCGCCGACGGTGGCAAGAGTTTCCCTTTCCGCGGCAAAGGCATCGGCCTGATGCCGACCCTTGACGAAGTTCTCTCCACCTTCCCGGACAAACATCTGCTCATCAATGTCAAAAGCCGTGACCCCTCCGAGGGCGAGAAGCTCGCGGTCGTGCTGAATGGCCTGCCGGTTGAGAGGCGCGCGAAGATCATCGTCTATGGCGGCGACGAGCCGGTCGACCGGATCCGGCAGCTGGCGCCGGATATCCGCACGGCTTCACGCGCCAGCCTGATGGGCTGCCTCACCGGCTATATCGGCTACGGTTGGACGGGCCTTCTGCCTGATGATTGCAAGAATGTGATGATGCTGGTTCCGATCAATTATGCGCCGTGGCTGTGGGGCTGGCCGGACAGGTTCCTCAAGCGCATGCAGGACGCAAATACGCAGGTCTTCGTCATCGGCCCCTATCACGGCGGCGGCTTCTCGACCGGTATCGACAATGCCGAACGCTTCGCACAACTGCCCGCCAATTATTCAGGCGGCATATGGACGAACGAGATCGAGACGATCGCCGATCTGGTGAAGTGATCAGGCGCCTCGCGCCAGCAGCATGACGACGATCTCTTCCGGCGCGACAGGCCTCGAGAAGCGATAGCCCTGCGCCTCCTCGCATCTGGCATGGCGCAGGAATTCCAGCTGCGCATCGGTTTCCACCCCTTCGGCAAGCACCGAGAGCTTCAAAGTCTGGGCGAGCGAAATGACGGCGGACGCAATGGCGACGGCGGTCTTATCCGCAGGCAATGCCTCGACCAATGAGCGGTCCATCTTCAACCGGTCGAAGGGAAAGGTTTTCAGCGCTGCAAGCGAGGAATAGCCGGAGCCGAAATCATCGATGGACAGGCGGACGCCGAGCGCACGCAGCGACAGCATGATGGCGAGCGCACGGGCGGCATCATGCATGATGACGCTTTCGGTCACCTCCAGCTCCAGCCAGCGCGCATCGAGCCTATGGCTATCGATCGCTTCGGCGACGTGGGAGGCGAAATCCGGATCGGCAAACTGCTTGGGCGAGACATTGACGGCAATGGTCAGTGGCGTCAGCCCCATGTCCTGCCAGGCACGGGCCTGGCGACAGGCCTCATTCAGCACCCAGAGGCCGAGTGGCACGATGAGACCGGTTTCTTCCGCAAGCGGAATGAAATTGACAGGCGGTATCACGCCCTTCGTCGGGTGGTTCCAGCGCACCAGGGCCTCCAGGCCGGTGATGCGACCGGTAGCGACATCCACCTGCGGCTGGTAGAGCAGGAAAAGCTGATTGGCGATGATCGCCTGGCGCAGTTCCTCCTGTTCGCTGAGCGGCAGGTCGACGGAACTGCTGACGACGCCGTCGTGATATTGCAGCGTGTTCCGGCCGAGCTGCTTGGCACCGTACATGGCTCGGTCGGCATTGGCGAGCAACTCTTCAGGCGTCGCACCATCCCACGGGAAGGCTGCAATGCCGATGCTCGAGGTGACGGCGATCTCAGTGACCCCGGAGCGCACTGGCTTGGAAATCGCCTTCTGCAGGTCGCGCAGGCGCCGCATGATGCCGGCATCGTGGCCGGACTGGTGGACGAGCACGACCAGGAATTCGTCGCCGCCGAGCCGCACGACCATATCAGAGGCGCGCACGCAGTTCGCCATGCGGGCAGCGGTCTCCTTGAGCACCTCGTCACCGGCGGCGTGGCCGCTCGTATCGTTGATCTCCTTGAAATTATCGAGATCGATATAGGCGACCGTGACCTTGCGGTTGTTGCGCCGGGCCTGATCGAGAATCTTCGCCATGCGCTCCTTCAGGAAGGCGCGGTTCGGCAGGCCCGTAAGATCGTCGTGATGGGCCATGAAATGGATGCGGTCATCGACGCGTTTACGCTCGATGGCGATGCCGGCGATATGGGTGGCGAGCGCCACCAGCTTCATCTCGTGTTCAGTCGGGCGTCGCGTCTCCTTAGAATAAAGCGCGAAGGTGCCGAGCACATTCTTCTGCGAGGTGCAGATCGGCGTAGACCAGCAGGAGCGGAAGCCGAACTGGCTGACCATCGCCCGGAAATCCTCCCAGAGCGGATCGGCCATGACGTCCTCGACGATGATGGTTTCGCTACGCCAGGCTGCCGTGCCGCAGGAGCCCACCTTCGGGCCGATGGCAACACCGTCGATCATGCGGCTGTAGGCGCCGGGCAAATTGGGAGCCGCGCCGTGGTAAAGCCGCGTGCCCTCGCTGTCGAGCAGCAGCACGGAGCCGGAAATGCCGGTCATCTGGCGCTCGATCATCAGCACCAGCGCCTCCAGGATCATCGGCAGAGGTTCATTGCGGGCGATCATTTCCAGCAGGTTCGCCTGGCCGCGATAGAGCTCCTCCTGCCGCTTGCGCTCGGTAATATCGCGGGACACACCGATGAGGCCGACGACCTCGCCGCGATCGTTGCGCAGCGGTATCTTAGAGGTCAGGCGGCACATGATGCCGCCATCCGGCTGCGGCACGAGTTCTTCCATGTCGATGCGGGGCTCTCCACCCGACATAATCTCCTGCTCGACATCGAAATACCGGCGGGCCGTCTCAAAATCGAACAGGTCGAAGTCACGCTTGCCGGCGATCTCGGCAGCGTTCTCCAGCCCGTGGCTGCGTGCCATGACAGCATTGGCGAAGACGAAGCGGCCGTCGCGGTCCTTGACGTAAAGAAAATCGGGAAGCTCGTGGACGATCGCCTTGAGGCGGAGGTTCTCAATGCCTTCGGAAAGATGATGGGCAGTCGCCGCCATCATTGCCTCCGTGGCAGCTACGATGCGTTGTGTCTCGGCACTGAAGTTATCACCAGATTCCCAACGTCGGACCCCCATTCCATTCATGACGCTGTTCTCTCCCGGTAACCGCAGGCCTGTCCACAATAGTCATAATTGAAACCGCTTTCTAAAATAGCGAGCATTTCCTTCGGGGTGTTTAAATGGAAAGGTGAACGAGACGACAATATTCGAGAGGTTACGTTTGCTACTCGACCGATGGTTCTTCTTTTTCTGCGGATATGTGTCGAAAAGAGGCATTTCTGCTGGCATGAATCCTGCGTGGGCACCGCTATGAAGAAGGATTTCAGCAAAGTCTCCCGGCGGGATATACTTGGCGTGCTGGCGGCCTCCGCAGCGGCCATGACGGCGCCGCGCGCGTTTGCAGCTCCGCTCAGTGCGGAGCAGCCCGACATGCGCGGCTCGATCGATGCGGTGCAGTACCGCGCCATTCCCGAAAGCGGCGACAAGAAAAACCGCAACCTGCAGCAGATGATCGAGAAAGCGGCGCGTGAGAACGTGCCGGTCTTCCTGCCGCCTGGCACCTATCGCATCTCCAACCTGACGTTGCCGGACAATACGTGCATATCAGGCGTGCCCGGTGCGACGCGGATCGTCTATACCGGTGAAGGCCACCTCTTTGCAGCTGACAATGTCGGCCGTATCGAGCTTTCCAACCTCGTGATCGACGGATCGAACCGTTGGCTTGCGGACTATGCGGGTGCCCTCGTCCAGTTCACCGGTGTCGGTGAAGTGCTGATTGACAATTGTGAGATCGTCGGCAGCCGCAAGCACGCGCTGCAGCTCGAGCGCTGCGGCGGGCGGATCGAGCGCAGTAAGATCTCCGGCGCAGGGCAGTCCGGTATTTATGCGGTGGAATCTGCGGGGCTTTCGATATCAGGCAATACGGTTTCGGACTGCGGCAATGGCGGTATTCTGGTGCATCGCTGGAAGAAGGCCGAGGATGGCACGGTCGTTTCAGGGAACCGTGTTTTCAATATCCGTGCCAATGACGGCGGCACCGGTGAAAACGGCAACGGCATCAATATCTTCCGCGCCGATGGCGTGACGGTGACCGATAACCAGATCGCTGACTGCGCCTTTACCGCAGTTCGCGCCAATTCCGGTTCCAACATCCTGATCAGCAACAACCAGTGCCGCCGCTCCGGCGAGACAGCAATCTATGTGGAGTTTGAATTCGTCGGCGCGGTCGTGTCAGGTAACGTGATCGACGGGGCGGCAAACGGCATATCGATTGCCAATTTCGACCAGGGCGGCCGACTGGCAAGTGTGACGGGCAATGTCATCCGCAACCTGACGCTCAAAGGGCCTTACAAACACGAGGTCGGCTTCGGTATCGGCATTGCGGCGGAGGCCGATACGCTGGTGTCAGGCAATGTCATCGAGGATGCGCCGCGCTGGGGGCTGCAGATCGGCTGGGGTCCTTATCTGCGCAATGTCGTCGTCAACGGCAATGTCGTGCGCAAGTCGCCGGTCGGCTGCGCGGTCTCGGTGGCCGAGGGTGCGGGGTCGGCCGTCATCACCGACAACATCTTCCAGGAGATCGGCAAGGGCGCAGTGCTGGGCTTCGAGTGGGAGAAACAGGTCTCGGATGAACTTGCCGACGATAGCTCCCGCTACGGACAACTGACCGTCGGCCGGAACCGGATTTCCTGAGCGCTATCAAAAGCTTTCATCGACATATCATCCACAGGTGCTTTCTTCACGCCTGAGCTCGCTTTAGGGTCGGCGCGAAACGGAAGGGGACATGCCATGCTGACAATCTACGGGGTTTATCGCTCGCGTGCCGCACGCGTTTACTGGATGGCCGAGGAGCTGGGGATCGAATTCCAGTCGGTGCCGGTGCTGCAGGCCAAGCGGCTTGACAACCCGCTCTCGCCGGATGCGCCTGTTAACACGCTCTCGCCGGAATTCCTTGCACTCAATCCGATGGCGCTGATCCCGGCCATAAAGGATGGCGATCTCGTGCTGAACGAGTCTCTGGCGATCAACCTCTACCTTGCGCGCAAGTATGGCGGCGACCTTGGCGGCAAAACCGTCGAAGAAGACGGTTTTATGACGATGTGGACGATCTGGGCGGTTTCCGAGCTCGATGGCAACACCGGCAAGATCGTTTCGACCTACGATGACGGTAAGGAAAACACCGAGGCGGGGCGCGCGGTGATCGATGTCGCCTGCCGTACCATGAAGCGTCCGCTTTCGGTTCTCGAAAAGCATCTTGACGGCAAGGACTGGATCGTCGGCGGGCGCTTCACGGTCGTCGACCTCAACATCGCGGAAGTGCTGCGTTACGCCCAGAGCGAAGCCTCGCTCTTCGAGGCACATCCGAATATTGATGCCTGGATCAAGCGTTGCCAGGCGCGGCCGGCATATCTGGAGATGCAGCGCAAGCGCTCGCTGGAGCCGATCGAGATTTGAGGATCAGCCGAATATCGCGGCCGTTTCAGCCATTTCCTCGCGGATCCAGGCCTTGAAGTCGCGTACCTTCTTCGGCTCGCGGCCGCCTTCGGCACTCACGAAATAATAGCCGTCGCCTGTATTGGCGCGGATGCCGAAGGGTGCGACCAGCCGGCCTTCCTGCAACGAAAAGCCCGCAAGCGTCTGCCAGGCAAGCATCACGCCCTGACCGGCAATCGCCGCATCGAGGCAAAGCGAGGCATCGTTGAAGCTGTGGCGTATGGCAGGCGGAGCGCCTGAAAGCCCCGCTGCCTGCATCCAGACATCCCATGTGAACATGGCATGGGCATCGATGACAGCCGGGAGTTTCAGGATATCGGCCGGCTTCTTCAGTTTCGCGGCCATCTCGGGAGAGCAGACGGGAAACACCAGCTGATCCAGGAGATGCTCGACCTTCACGCCCGGCCAATGGCCTTTGCCGACGCGGATGGCGACATCGATATCGGAGGCGGCCAGATTGACGAGCTTGGTGGTCGCGTCGAGCCGCAAGTTGATTTCCGGGTGGCGCTCCATGAAACGGTCCAGCCGGCAGACCAGCCAGCGGGCGGCGAGAACCGGGGCCACCGAAATGGTCAGGATACATTCGTCCTTGCGCTGCGCCATCGAGACGGCTTCCGCAAGACGGAGGAAACCTTCGTTCAGGGCGGCAAGAACGGGAGCGCCTGCTTCCGTTACGAGCATGCCCTTCGGCGTGCGCTCGAAGAGCAGCCGACCAAGCTGGGCTTCGGCCTTGATAACCTGCTGACTGACGGCGCCGACGGAAACGCCAAGCTCATCCGCCGCCGCCTGAAGCGAGCCAAGCCGGCCGACGGCTTCCAGCGCGCGAAGGCCGTTGAGATGCACGGAGTTGAGATTTCTCATATAGTTTTCCTACAGTAGGAAACCGGTAATCTCAATTGAAAAGCAAGCGCTCGCCGCCGATATTGGCATCATAAGACAATAATCTTCACAGCGCAGCAAGATGCAAAGCGCCGGCGCAATCGAAATCCCTTGTGCCGAAAGCAGAGCCGAGCCTCAGAAAGCGAGAGCAAGATGTCATTGCTGAAGTTTTTCTTAAGCCAATCGGACCCTGCGGCCAAGGTTTCGCAAAGCGAATATGATGGAGATGAAGATCTTCTCGATCATCCCGACATCGCCTCCATGTCGCAGCGGGAGCTTGCGGACCTGCCTCTGCCGATACCCGCGCCGAAACGCCCTCTGCAACGGCAACTAGAGAAATGCACTTGAATATATGATAGGTTTCCGCCGGGAACATTCAGGGCGGATAAGATGACAGAGAGCGTGAACAGCATTCTGGCGCGGTTGAAGCGGCTGGCAAAGGAGGCTGGCCTCCTCGGCATTGAGGAAAGTACATCCTATGGCAACCTGGCGCTGAAGGTCGGGGGCAAAAGTTTCGTCGCGGTCAAGAACGACGAAACGGTGGTCATCTCGATCCCGATCGACCACAAGGAGCACCTGTTGACGATGGCGCCCGACATCTACTTTCAGACGAACCATTATGTCGGCTGGCCGCATCTGCCGGTCCGTATCGCAGCTATCGGCGACGATGAACTCAAGCAGCGGCTGATCGACGCCTGGACCTACCGGGCGTCGAAGAAGCTGATTTCAGCCTATCGCGCTTAGTCTTTTTCGCGCGCCAGCGCACGCTGAACGGCAGGACGCTCCAGCATGCGGGCGTGATGCTCGCTGATATTGGGGAAGCGCGCGGGATCGACGCCATCGGATGGCAGCCAGCCGGTCATGACGAAGAGATAGGGATCAGCGACCGTATAGCTGTCACCCATCACCCATGGCCCCTTGAACATGGTTGCCTCGATCAGCTCGAAGCTCTCACCCATGGTCTGCGGCACCTTGGCCTTCATGGATTCCAGCGCGGCTTCATCATCGGCCCAGCGGGAGCCGCGCGGGCGGTGGGCGTGGTTCACATGCACGGTGGAAGAGATATATCCGTTGAAAGCCTGCAGCCGGGCAAACTCGAACGGGTCGTCCAGCGGGGCGAGCTTGGCGGCGGGCGCCATCTGGGCGATATAGGCGAGGATCGCCGTCGACTCTGTCAGCACGCCGCGATCGGTGGCGAGCGCGGGAACGCGGCCCTTCGGATTGATCTTCAGATAGGCTTCCGAGCGCTGCTCGTTCTCCCGCGTATTGATCTTCCTCGTATCAAAGGAAAGGCCGGATTCCTCCAGGGTAATCAGGCTTGCAAGCGCGCAGGTTCCCGGTGTGAAATAGAGTGTGAGCATGGTGAGACTCCCCTTTCGGGGAGCCTTATAGCGCGAGTTTCAGGGCCAGCGAAAGACACTGCGGCGTGTTCCCTTCTCCGCGCCGGAAAGAACGGGCAGCGCCTCAAGCGCAACCCGGAACGTCCTCCAGCCGGTACCAGACGGGAATGCCACGCTCGGTGGCGATGCGCACGTCATTATCGGCACCCTTGGAGTCGCCCGGCAGGCGCAGCACGCCTTCGCAAAGCTGCAGCAGGCGGCCGGCGACGGGATGAAAGATCTCCTCGTAGAGATTGTCACCTACCGACTTGCCGCCGGCTGCATGCCAGACCGGCAATGCCACCCACTCGCCGATGACAGGCACATGGCCAGCGTTGAAGAGCGCGTGCGATGGCGCCTCGAGGCGCTTGAGATTGGCAGCCATCTTTGTCGGGTCATCGCCCGTTCCGGACCTGTAGGGCCCGGCAATCAAAATCAACATGATCTACTCCATCAACTCCCGGCCTCATGCACGGGATTTCGCGAAAATGCACGATATTTCTTGAATGTCGAGTCAATTCGTGCATATTCACGATGTTTCGTAAATTATCGTGCAGGAGCATTCATGCTGACCAGCCAACGCAAGGCCCTTATCCTCGACATACTGCGCCGCGACGGGCAGGTCATCGCCAAGCGCGTGGCGGAGGATTTCGAGCTCTCAGAGGATACGATCCGCCGCGATCTGCGGGAGATGGCTGCGGAAGGGCTGCTGAAGCGCGTGCATGGCGGGGCCTTGCCCATTGCCCCTGAGCTGCCCGACTTCACAGCCCGCCGCGACGTCGCTTCCGACATCAAGGCGCGGCTCGGCGCGAAGGCGGCGCAGATGGTGAAGGCCGGCCAGATGGTATTTCTCGACGGCGGCACGACCACGGCGGAAATTGCCAGTCACCTGCCGCGCGACATCGCCTTCACAATCGCCACCCACAGCCCGACGATCGCCGCCGAGTTGGAGCATCACCCGACGGCAGAGGTAATCCTCTGCGGCGGCAGGCTCTACAAGCACTCCATGGTGGCGACAGGCGCGGTCGCGATGGCGGCGATCTCCGCTCTGCGGCCGGATATCTTCTTCCTCGGGGTGACAGCCGCTCATCCCGTGCACGGATTTTCGACCGGTGATTTCGAGGAGGCGGCGATCAAACGGCATATCGCCCGGTGTTCAGCGGAAACGCACGTGCTGCTGACGGCGGAGAAATTCGATCTCGTTTCGCCCTGCACGGTGCTTGCCGCAGGCGAAGTGGCGGGGCTGATCGTGCCCGCAGAAATGCCGGCGGAACGGCTTCAGCCCTATGCGGATCTCAATGTCGCAATTGCCGCAGCTTGACCCGCTTGCGGCGGAGCGGAGGAACAACTCCCGGCGGCAGCAGACTGAGGAGCAGCGCGGCGATGAAAACCACAAGCACGAAAATGCCGGGCAGGATATTGCCTAGCCCAAGCGTCAGCGCCTCCTGCAGGCGTGGCTGGACATTCGCAATGATGGCCGCGAGCGCCGGCATGCCTAGAAGCTTAGCCACCATCGATGAGAGCCAGTTCATTTCAGAGACAGCGGCGAGAGCGCCATAGAGGGCAGCAGCATAGACAATTCCGCGAAGGATAGCGGAGGCGCCGAAGGGCCTGGTGTCATCGTCCTCGAAGGGAACGGCAAGATAAGCAAGCAGGGAGGCGAGAAACAGGAAAGCAAGCGGAAGCGCTTCAGATATCGCGGCCCATTGCAGGCGTTCGCCGGTTGCGATGAACAGCAGGAAGGGCGTGGAGGCTATAAACCACAGGGCTGCCGGCAGCCCCCAAAGCCGCAGAAGCGAGAGGTAGCTCAGCCGCAGCACCGCAGCGCCAAACAGAATGCCGATCGCGGTCCACACGCCTGCAGTTTTCAGCGTACCTGCCATGAATTGTACCACCGGCATGCAGGAGCCCGCCATCTCCACACAATTGGAGAGCTGCACCGCAAGCCAGGTGAAGT
The DNA here is from genome assembly GCF_056398305.1 of Rhizobium sp. 01T444. Taxonomy (NCBI): domain Bacteria; kingdom Pseudomonadati; phylum Pseudomonadota; class Alphaproteobacteria; order Hyphomicrobiales; family Rhizobiaceae; genus Rhizobium; species Rhizobium sp. 01T444. The sequence continues at coordinate 40,830 of NZ_JBFTPD010000031.1, read as the reverse complement.
AATCGAAGCAGATCGTAAGGAACATCAGGAGGGTGATGCCTGTCAGCATCCACCACAAATAGCGGCCTGCGAACATCTCCTGCCCTCGCAGCTTCGGAGGAACCGTATTCACGCGCTCCGTCACGGCGAGAGACATATCCGACCGCCGGACGCGCCTCCCTTTATATTAGGCAATTCTTATTTTTTATAACTTATATATCTAACAATGCAGCGATCGGGGCAGCGATCAGGCAAAGGCATCTGTCACGGTGATATCGCCGACATGGATGCCGTTCCAGTTGCGCATCGATTTATTTGCCAGAGCGGTCAGCGCGGCATGTTCCTTGCCGCCCTTCTCGAAGTAGCGGGCAAGTGTCGCCGCAACCATGGCTTCGGCAGCGCGGGTGGTGCCGTCATCACACTTCAATGCGATCGCAATGCCCTGTTCCGGGATGGCAGCGCAGAAGACGCCTTCCGCGCCCGTCTTGCAAAAGATCCGGCCGGGGGCGATCTGCATCAGCGTGGTGCAGGCGCGGCCGGTGCCAGCCACATAGAAGGGCTCGGCCATGCAGGCTTCGATCAGGCGGCGGGATGCCTTGGCGCGCAGAGGCTCCAGGCCGTTGCCGGTCGCCATCTTCGCAAAGCCATGAGCGAGCGCCTTGAGCGGCACGGCGTAAGTCGGAATGGAGCAGCCGTCGGTGCCGCAGACATCATGACCGAGTGCGGCGCCCGTGAGGTTTTCCATGGCGTCACGGATCTGCTGCTGCAGCGGATGGTCGTAGCCGACATAACCCTTGCTATCGATGCCCTGATGGCAGCAGACGCAAACGAACCCGGAATGTTTGCCGGAACAATTGTTATGAAGCGCGGTGGGCTTCTGCAGCGTGCGCGCTTGGTGGATCAACGTCGTCTGGTCCGAGGACCAGTGCGCGCCACATTCCAGCGCCTCCACGTCACGGCCGGCACGCGAGAGCATGGAGGCGGCAAGCGCCACATGCTCATCCTCGCCGCTGTGCGAGGAACAGGCGAGCGCCAACTCCTTGTTGCCGAAGCCGTAGGCATCCGCTGCGCCGCTTTCGATCAGCGGCAGCGCCTGCATGGCCTTGCAGGCCGAGCGCGGGAAGACATTTGCCGCGATATCGCCGAGCGAAAAGGCGACACGGCCATCACCATCCACGACCGCAACCGAACCGCTGTGGCGGCTTTCGACAAGGGAGCCCCTGGTGACTTCGACGAGGACGGGATTGGACATGGGCAATAATCCGGATTGTGGGCAAGGAGACTGCAGGCATAGCCTCTCGCTCTCTGAAAGCCAATGGAATTTGCGCTACGTGTCTGCCTATCACAGCATCTAAACAGCCATCACACGAAGTGACTGTTGGTGCGGCAAACTATCGTTTTCCGTGCAGGCGCGATCGGGCTAAAGGTTGTGTGTCAGGACTCATACTCATGCCATCCTCATTTTCTTCCATCATCCGCGACAGCCGCATCCGCATTCCAACCGTCACGCTGGTGGCGCTCGCCTTCACCTACGCCTCCACGGTTCCCTACCAGTCGATTATCGGCATCAGCGAACTTGGAATGAGTGACGGCGCCTATTCGGCGCTGGTCTTCTTTGCTGCCGTCGTCAATGTCGCGATCAGTTTAACGCTCGGCATATGGTCGGACAGGCTGACGGAAAGACGGCCACTGGTGCTCGCGCTTTCCATTGCAGGCATCATCGGCTTCGGATCGATCGCGCTCATCCACAGTCCCACGATCTTCATCTTCTCGGTGCTGTTCCTCGTGCCGATGAGCAATTCCACCTATTCGTTGCTCTTTGCCAGCGTGCGGGCCCGCACCAACCAGCTGGCCCGTAGTGAAGCGGTCGCCATCACCTCGACGGTGCGCGCGCTCTATTCCGGTTCCTGGGCGGTGGCGCCGGGGCTGGTCGGGCTTGCTCTGGTCACTTCGCCATCGATGACGCCGGCTTATGGGGTGGCGGCGGTGGCAAGCCTCATCTGCTTCTGCCTCTATTTCTTCTTCGCGCCCGGCAACGGCCCGGTGCGCGAGATTCCCAACCAGCCGGGCTTCTTCGCCTCACTGAAGCGAGTCTTTGCGCCCGATGTTTTCATCCGCGTCTTCGTCATGTCCCTGCTGCTCGGCCTGCAGCGGCTGAACGGCATGGTTTCGCCACTCATCGTCGTGCACTCGATCGGCGGCAGCGTCGTTGACGTCGGCTTTCTCTCAGGCCTGACGGCCTTCCTCGAAATGCCCTTCATGATGATGTGGGGCCTGGTACAGCGGCGCTTCCATACCGTGCATGTATTGGCATCAGGCACGGTGCTCTACTGCCTCTATCTGGTGCTGCTCGGCTTTGCCACCGCGCCCTGGCAGCTCTATGCGCTGCTCGGTCTCAACGCCTGCGGGGCGGCTGCCATCCTCAGCCTGCCGATCACCTATCTGCAAGACCTTATCGCCGATCGTCCGGGTCTTGGCAGCTCGCTGATCTCGCTCAACACTTTCATCGGCATCGGCGTGGCCGCAGGTGTTTTTGCGCTTGGAACGGCGGTGACGGACTATTCTGGCACGGCTTTCGTCGGCGCCGCTGTCGGCATCGTCGCCATTCTGATCCTGCTTTATCTGGAAAGCGGCAGCCGCATGCGCCAGCCGGCCCAAATTACCTTGGAGTAATGCGATAGGCGCAGCGGCGCGCACCGAGCAGGATATGCTCGCTACGCTCGACATTGGCCGAGAGCACGCTGCGGAAAGTCTCGAGCTCGGAACGGCAGAAGCCGGCGCAGACCGTCGCCGCAGCGCAAATCGGACAATGGTTTTCGACCAGCATCAATGATCCATCGTCCTCCTGCCAGCTATCGGCCATGTAGCCCTCACGGCTGCGGATGGCGGCCAGCCCCTCGACGCGGGCGGCCAGAACCGACCTGTCTGAGAGTTCGGCGCGATAGCGCTGCAGCGTTTCGTTTTCGCGGGCTGCGATGACGGTATCCAGCGCGGCGGGGCCGAGTTGCGCGACAACAGTCGTCAGCAGGGTCGCCGTCAGTTCTGCATGGCCATCCGGGAAATGGCTGTTACCCTCAGCCGTCAGGTGCCAGAGCTGCCTCGGACGTCCCCTGCCCCTGGAGGCGACCGTCACTGGTTCCACAAGTCCCTCTTCCGCCATTTTGGCAAGCTGCTGACGGGCGGCCTCACCTGATATGCTGAGCGCATCGCCGACCGCAGCGGCAAGCTGCGGCCCTTCGGTCTTCAACAGGATCAGGATGCGGTTGACGGGAGACTGGCGCATATTTTTCCAAGCTACCTCTTGTTTTAATCCGATACTCATGCAATTTTCCAATTCATAACTTGGAAAATAATACCGGGTCAGGAAAAACGCAAGGATTCATCATGTCCGAGACCGCCTTGGAGCCATCAGGCTCTTCAACTTCTGTCTTCCAGTTGTTTTCCCCTGCGCTGCTGCCGGCGACATTGATGCTTGGCGGCGGCATGACGATCTCTGCCGTCGAAAGCTACATCACGGCGACGATCGCGCCGAGCATCGTGCGCGATATCGGCGGGCTGGAACTTTTCTCACTGGTGACAACGCTTTATATCGCCGCGACCATACTGGGTTCGATCTTCATGGCGATGCGGCCGAGGAATATCGGGCTGCGCAGAGTCTACGTGATCGCGGCAGTGATCTTCGGCGTCGGCAGCCTGCTTTGCGCCGCAGCACCCTCGATGCCTGTCGTGCTGATCGGTCGAACGGTGCAGGGTTTCGGCACCGGTGCGCTCGCCGCCCTCTGTTACGCCTTCATTCGCTTCGTCTATCCCGAACCGCTCTGGCCCAAGGCGTCGACGCTCTATGCGGCAATCTGGGGGGTGTCGACCGTCATTGGCCCGACGCTTGGCGGCTTCTTCGCGCATGACGGCGCCTGGCGCTACGCCTTTGCCGTGCTCGTCCCGCTCAGCGTGTTGATGGCAGTGCTGGCGCCGCGGCTTTTGCCGCAGGCCGAGGACGACCGCGAACAGGCAAAGATGCCTGTCGCGCAGATCTGCCTGCTGCTGGTCAGCACCGCAGGGACAACCGAGATGACGACAGCCAAGATCGGGCTGATCGCCGTTTCGGTCGTCGCCGTCGGCGTCATGCTCGTTTTGGAACGCAAGGGCAACAACCGGCTGCTGCCGTTAGGCGCGGTGACGCTGAGCCAGCCGATATCACGGGTCTATCTGACAATGATCGGCCTCAACTTCGTTCTCGTCAGTGATATCTTCATTCCCTATTTCCTGCAGGTTCTGCACGGGATAACGCCGCTGATTTCAGGCTATCTGGTGGCTCTCGTCGCCCTCGGCTGGACGGTGGCCGCCTTCTTCAGCGGCTCCTTCTCCGGCAGGAAAGCCAACGCCGCGATCGTTGCGGGCTGTGCAACCGAAGCCGCAGCGACAGCCGTGCTTGCCGTCTTCCTTGCCCGCGAGAACCCTGAAGCGCAGCTTATCATCCTTGGACCGGCAGCAGTCGCCATGTTCATGATGGGTTTTGGTGTCGGCCTCGGCTGGGCGCATCTCGTCGCCAAGGTGCTGAAGCTGGTGGCCAACAGCGAGCAGGACAAGGCTTCGGCAGCCATTCCGACGATGAGCTCGCTCGGTAGCGCCTTCGGAGCGGCCTTTGCCGGCGTCATCGCCAACGGCGCGGGACTGGTCGACCCGGGCGGCATTGCGGGCGCGCTTTCGGCGGCGAGCTGGCTCTATGTGATCATGGCCTTGCCGGGACTGATCGCCGTCGGCGCGGCGCTGTCGCTTACAGCATCGGCCCGAAAATCGGAATCGATTTTCGGAAAGCCTGATACGTAAATTCAAAGAGTTAGAGCGTGTTTTGTGCGTCCGAACGGACGTACGCGCTTAGCCGAGTTTCAGCATGATCTTGCCGATGTGGTTGCTGCTTTCCATCAGCCGATGGGCAGCTACCACGTCTTCAAAGGCAAAGGTCTCATAGATGACGGGCGCGACCGTTCCGGCTTCCAGAAGCGGCCAGACCTCGGACAAGAGATCGTCACGGATCGCCCGTTTCTCCTCCGCCGTGCGTGGGCGCATGGTGGAGCCGGTCACCGTCAGGCGCTTGACCATGATCGGTGACAGATTGACCTTTTCGGCAACCGCGCCCTGCAGAAAGGCGATGATGGAGAGGCAGCCATCTTTCGCCAGCGAGGCGATGTTCTTCTCGAAATAGGCCGCGCCGATCATGTCGAGGACGATATCGACGCCGTGGCCGGTCTCTTCCTTGATAACGGCTGCGAAATCCTCTTGCCTATAGTTGATGGCGCGCTTGGCGCCTAGCCTCTCGCAGGCCTCGCATTTTTCCTTCGAGCCGGCGGTCGCATAGACCTCGGCGCCGAAAGCCTTGGCGAGCTGGATAGCGGTCGTGCCGATGCCGCTGGAGCCGCCATGGATCAGCACTTTCTCGCCTTCCGTCAGGCCGGCCATCTGGAAGAGGTTTGCCCAGACGGTGAAAAAGGTCTCCGGAAGAGCTGCGGCCTTCACTGCATCATAACCCCTTGGGAAAGGCAGCGCCTGACCGGCCGGCAAAAGGCAATATTCGGCATAGGCGCCGCCATTGGCGAGGCCACAGACCTTGTCGCCCAGCGAATAGCCGGTCACGCCGGGGCCGATCGCGACGACCTCGCCCGCGAGTTCCAGGCCGAGAATGGGGCTCGCATCCTTTGGCGGCGGATAGCTGCCCTGGCGCTGGGAAATATCGGGCCGGTTGATGCCAACCGCTTCGGTACGGACGAGGATCTGGCCTTCGCCGGGCACCGGCACCGGTCCGCTTGCAATGACCATCGCCTCCGGCCCGCCGAAAGACGGCAGATCGACAAAACGCATATGCGACGGCAACGACATGGCCCGGCTCTCCCTATTCCGAAGCATTGGAGATAATTCAGGGTCCGGGACTTGGGAAGGCCGGAAGTGCCAGAGGCGTCAATTCGCCTCGCCTAACGTATGGAATACGAGGCCTTCGTCGCTCTCCTTGGCGCTCGACTTCACCTGGGCGATTTCGGCGCTGACGCGATTGATATCGTCGATAACGAGACCTTCCGGCAGTTCGAGAACGCCGATCGAGCAGCGCATCAGCGGGAAAAAGGCTTCCGCGCCGGCGCGATCGTGACCGTGGATACGGCCGGCGGCACGGTCCTCATCCGAATAGAGATCGAGCACGTCATCGTGGAAATCGCTGATGAGACGATCGAGGATTTCCGTCAGTTCCTCCTTCGTCCAGCCGACGACACCGACGAAGAAATCGTCGCCGCCGACATGGCCGAGGAAGTGACGCTCGGCAAAGAAGTAACGGCGCATCAGCGCGGCGAAGAGCGAGATCGCATGGTCGCCGAGATGAAAGCCGTAGGCATCGTTGAAGGGCTTGAAATTATCGAAGTCGCAATAGCAGAAGTGGCGCACTTCATCGCCGTCGCGTCCGGAATGGCGCATGAAATCCCGGATGGCACGGTTGCCTGGCAAGCCAGTCAGCGGATTCTGGTCCTGTGCCGTCTTCAGCTGCTTCTCATTGATGACCTTGATCAGCGAGGCGGCGGAGACGACGCCGGCGTAGCGCATGTTGTCGGTGAGGATCAGGCAGTTGCTGCCTTCCATATTGGCGAAGATCACCATGAGCTGATCAGCATCGCTGTCGAGGCCGACGATCGGCGCGCGCTCGACGAAATGCGAGATGGTGCGCTCATAGTCCTTGTTCTTCAGAAGGTCGCGGCCAAAGGGCTGATAGATATATTCCTTGAGGTGATGCTCGTGAATGATGCCGCGCGGCTCGCCATTGGCATTGAGAACCGGGAAATAGGCCTGGCGCGGATTGCGGCGGAACAGTTCAAAGACCGTATCAATACCATCGCTCTCATAGACGGTCGGCAGCATTTCGATCTGCTTGCGGATGAGGATTTCGTCGAGCGACTGGCTGTTACCCTTGTTCTTGCCGAGTTCCTGCAGGTGCGGGAAGGCAGGCACGAGTTCGGAGAGATGCGTCGACGGGCGCGAGATGAACCAACCCTGCACGAGGTCCACGCCATAATCGCGGCAGACGATGAATTCGGCTTCCGTCTCGATGCCCTCGGCGATCACACGGGTGCCGAGCACGTGGGCCATGTTGACGATGCTCTTCAGCAGGTGGCGCTTGCGCGGGCTGCGGTCGATATCGGCAACGAAATGGCGGTCGATCTTCAGGTAATCGACGGAATAGTCGCAGAGCAGCTTCATTTCGCCATGACCGACGCCGAAATCGTCGATCGCCAGCTTGAAGCCGGCCTTGCGCAGGCGCGACACGAGATCGGCGAATTCGGGTACGCTGGTATTGTCGAAGCGCTCGGAAAACTCGAAACAGACGGAGGACGGCGGGATATTCGCCGTTTTCAGCTGCAACAGCAGGCTCTCGACAAGACGATTGCCATGCGGGATGAGGCGAACGTCGAGATTGAGGAAAAGCGTGGCCGTCGCGAAGTTCGAGAGCGTCGAGAATTTGGCGAGCGCGCGGTTCGCGACCATCTGCTCAAGCTGCAGGAGCTGGCCGGTCTCATGGGCTTCGTCGAGGATTTCGATCGGCGTTTCGAAGCCGATACGCTCCTGCCCGCGCATGAGGGATTCATAACCGAAGACCGTGCCGGTACCGGCTTCGACAATCGGCTGAAACGCGTTTTCAACGACAAGTTTGGCGAGGGTAACGATCTGATCGCTGGCATAACGACGCACGACACCCGGTTCGACGCTGGCAGCCAAAGACATGCCAATCTCCACTGTGACCTTTTCTTTTTCGGCCGGACAATGGAGCAGAAGGGTCAACGAACCCTTTCCTCAGTATGAAACTTTCATGAACGCGCAACCGCTCATGCACGCCAAGCGCTTATTAGATTTTCGAGTTTACAATCAACGGCTTATTCAGGCCGAACGGCGATGCTCGGCTTCATGATCGGCGAACATATCGGCGACGCATCTGCCGCCGCTGGGTGCGCTTTCATCGGCCAGGACTTCGCTGCGATATTCGCCCAATTTACGGGCGGCATCCCACAGGCGCAGTGCCTCGCGCACGACTTCGCTGCTCGATGCATATCCGCCTTGATCGACAGCATCGCGGATGCCGGCTGCCTGGAGCGGTGAGATGGAAACGGTGACCATCGGCATGGAATTCTCCTCCCATTCTATTCGGCAGAGACTGCCTCGGGGGTCTATTTTCGGCTTCTGTGGCGACAAGCGCCAATGCCGAAGTGCCTTAGCACAGGAGGCGGCTCTTCTGCGGAGCCGGCCTTCAATCGCAGAATTTTAGTACCCCGTCATGTTCTTGTCAAAAAAGAAACGGCCGAAACGGACCATCCGGCGGCCTCTCTCCACAGTTTCAAGAACGGATACCTAGGCCGAAGGCGAGCATTGTCCAGCCCTGAACGACAAGATCGATCGCCAGGAAGAGGCCGAGGATCCAGAGGCTGTTGACCGGCCAACCGAGTGCAATCACGAAGCCTGCGAGAGCTGTGATGAGGCCGCTCGCAACAATCCATCCCCAGCCCTTGAGCGGCCGCATGCGCATGCCGACGAAAAGGCGGAAGACACCGGCAATGAGCAGCGCTATGGCCAGAAACAGGGTCAAGGCGGCGGACGTAAGGATGGGGTTGATGAAGGCGCAGACGCCAGCGAGCACATAAAGGACGCCACTCAACGCCCAGAAGAGCACATGATCCCAGCCGCGCACCTGGAAGGCGTGGATGAGATAGATAACACCGCCTGCCAGCATCAGCATGCCGACATAAAAGACCGAAGCGACGGTCGCCATCAGCAGGTTGCTGAGAGCGATGAGGCCGCAAATGAGAAGCAGCACGCCGAGACCGACGAACCACACCCATTTCGACCGCAACGGGGATTCGGGCATTCCGTCGTAAATATTGGCCATTGGCACACCTCCTGATTGCTGGAGATATGCTGCAGCAATTTCTCGCGAAAAGAGGTGATCCGGATCAATCCGGCGAAAGATTTTTGTTGATTGATCAGTCAATCAAAAATACGCTTACATGCATTCTCGGGAGAAATGAGCTTGCCGAAGGTCGGAATGGAACCGGTGCGCCGCAAGGCGCTTGTGGATGCAGCGCTGCGGGTGATCGGCGATCACGGCTCGCTGACCGTCACCATGTCCGATATCGCCCGGCGGGCGGGGGTGTCGCCTGCCCTTGCCCACCACTATTTCGGCAGCAAGGAACAGCTGCTGATCGAGACAATCCGTTCCCTCCTACGCCAGCTGCGCGACGACGCGGTGACGGCACTGGGACAGGCGGCAACGCCACGGGAGCGGATCTCGGCCATTATCCGCGTCAGCTTTAACGCCGACCAGTTCGCGCCGCAGACGATTGCCGCCTGGCTTGCCTTCTATGCCGAGGCGCAGCGATCCGAAGAGACACGGCGTTTCCTCGTCATCTATGCGCGGCGCCTGCGCTCCAACCTGCTTGCGGCCCTCAAGGCGCTTTGCCCAGACGATGCCGCAGAACGCATCGCGGAGGGCGCGGCCGCGATGATCGACGGGCTCTATATCCGGCAAAGTCTGAAATCGGCGCCGATCAGCATTACAGCCTCGATCGCGCTGACGGAGGATTATGTAACGATGCAGCTCGGCCGCATCGGCAAATGAACAACCTCATGCCAACCAGCCAGGGAACAGCGACATGAAAGCCCAGCCGAAAGCATCGCACTTCATCGACGGGGAATATGTCGAGGATGACAGCGGCACCCTTATCGAGAGCATTTATCCGGCAACCGGTGAAGTGATCGCCCGGCTTTATGCCGCAACGCCCGCGATTGTCGAGAAGGCGATCGCGGCTGCCAAACGCGCGCAGCCGGAATGGGCGGCCTTGAGCCCGATGGCGCGCGGGCGCATCCTGAAGCGCGCGGCCGAGATCATGCGCGAGCGCAATCGCGAGCTTTCGGAGCTGGAAACGCTCGATACCGGCAAGCCGATCCAGGAAACTGTTGTCGCCGACCCGACCTCGGGTGCCGACGCCTTCGAATTCTTTGGCGGCGTAGCACCAGCGGGACTGAACGGTTCGCATATCCCGCTTGGTCAGGACTTTGCCTATACGAAGCGCGTGCCGCTCGGTGTGTGCGTCGGCATCGGCGCCTGGAATTATCCACAGCAGATCGCCTGCTGGAAGGGCGCGCCGGCACTGGTTGCCGGCAATGCCATGGTCTTCAAGCCCTCGGAAACCACGCCGCTCGGCGCGTTAAAGATTGCCGAGATCCTGCACGAGGCCGGCCTGCCGAAGGGGCTCTACAATGTCATCCAGGGCGATCGGGATACCGGGCCGCTGCTGGTCAACCACCCCGATGTCGCCAAGGTTTCGCTGACCGGTTCGGTCCCGACCGGGCGCAAGGTGGCTGCTGCGGCTGCAGGCCAGCTCAAGCACGTGACGATGGAGCTTGGCGGCAAGTCGCCGCTGATCGTCTTCGACGACGCCGATCTCGACAGCGCTGTCGGCGGCGCGATGCTTGGCAATTTCTATTCTACGGGCCAGGTCTGCTCCAACGGCACGCGCGTCTTCATACAAAAGAAGATCAAGGGTGAATTCCTGAAACGGCTGAAGACGCGAACCGAAGCGATCCTCATCGGCGACCCGATGGATGAAGCCACGCAACTTGGCCCGATGGTCTCCTGGGCGCAGCGCGAGAAGGTGCTCGCCTATATCGAGAAGGGCACGGCCGAAGGCGCAACGCTGGTGACTGGCGGCGGTATCCCGAACCATGTGACGGGCGAAGGCTATTATGTGCAGCCGACCGTCTTTGCCGATGTGACTGACGGGATGACGATCGCACGCGAAGAGATCTTCGGCCCGGTCATGTGTGTGCTCGATTTCGACGATGAAGCCGAGGTGATCAAGCGCGCCAATACGACGGAGTTCGGCCTCTCCGGCGGCGTCTTCACCGCCGATCTGACACGCGCTCACCGCGTCGTCGACCAGCTGGAGGCCGGCACGCTCTGGATCAATACCTACAATCTCTGCCCGGTGGAAATCCCCTTCGGGGGATCGAAGCAATCGGGCTTCGGACGGGAGAATTCGCTGGCAGCGCTTGAGCACTATAGCGAGCTGAAGACGGTTTATGTCGGCATGGGGCCGGTCGCCTCGCCGTACTGAGCCCATCCAAAATCGACGCATCCGTTGCACACGACAATCCAAAGGGAACAGCATGCAACAGGCAGATTTCGTCATCGTCGGCTCCGGCTCGGCAGGCTCGGCGCTGGCCTACCGGCTTTCGGAAGACGGGAAGAACACGGTCATTGTCATCGAGGCGGGCGGCTCGGATTTCGGGCCGTTCATCCAGATGCCGGCCGCCCTTGCCTGGCCAATGAGCATGAAGCGCTATAACTGGGGCTATCTTTCCGAGCCCGAGGCCAACCTCAACAACCGGCGCATCACCGCGCCGCGCGGCAAGGTGATCGGCGGTTCCTCCTCCATTAACGGCATGGTCTATGTGCGCGGCCATGCGGAAGACTACAATCGATGGGAAGAGCTCGGCGCAAATGGCTGGGCCTATGCGGACGTGCTGCCCTATTTCAAGCGCATGGAGAATTCGCACGGCGGCGAGGAAGGCTGGCGCGGCACGGACGGCCCGCTGCATGTGCAGCGCGGCGTGGTGAAGAACCCGCTGTTTCACGCCTTCATCGATGCCGGAAAACAAGCGGGCTTCGAGACGACCGAGGATTATAACGGCTCGAAGCAGGAAGGCTTCGGGCTGATGGAACAGACCATCCATCGCGGCCGGCGCTGGTCGGCGGCAAGCGCCTATCTGAAGCCGGCGCTGAAGCGGCCGAACGTTGAGCTCGTCAAAGGCTTTGCGCGCAAGATCATCATCGAGAACGGCCGCGCGACAGGCGTGGAAATCGAGCGCGCCGGCGCGACCGAGATCGTCAAGGCTAATCGCGAGGTGATCGTCTCGGCCTCCTCCTTCAACTCTCCGAAACTCTTGATGCTCTCCGGCATCGGCCCCGGCGGGCACCTGCAGGACATGGGCATTGAGGTAAAGGTCGATCGGCCGGGCGTCGGCGCCAATCTGCAGGACCATATGGAATTCTATTTCCAGCAGATCTCGACCAAGCCGGTGTCGCTCTATTCCTGGCTGCCATGGTTCTGGCAGGGTGTCGCTGGTGCACAATGGCTGCTTTCCAAGGGCGGCCTCGGCGCTTCCAACCAGTTCGAAGCCTGCGCCTTCCTGCGTTCCGCGCCGGGGCTGAAGCAGCCTGATATCCAATATCATTTCCTGCCGGTCGCCATCAGCTATGACGGCAAGGCGGCGGCCAATACGCACGGCTTCCAGGTGCATGTCGGCTACAATCTATCGAAATCACGGGGCAACGTTACGCTGCGCTCCGCCGATCCGAAGGCTGATCCGGTGTTGCGTTTCAATTATATGAGCCATGCCGAAGACTGGGAGAAGTTCCGTCATTGCGTGCGCCTCACCCGCGAGATTTTCGGCCAAAAGGCCTTCGACCACTATCGCGGCCCGGAAATCCAGCCAGGCGAGAAGGTTCAGACGGACGAACAGATCGATGCGTTCCTGCGCGAACATCTGGAAAGCGCTTACCACCCCTGCGGCACATGCCGGATGGGCGCGAAGGACGATCCGATGGCGGTGGTCGATCCCGACACACGGGTGATCGGCGTGGACGGCCTGCGGGTCGCAGACAGCTCGATCTTCCCGCATGTCACCTATGGCAATCTGAATGGTCCGTCGATCATGACAGGCGAGAAGGCCGCAGATCACATTCTCGGCAAACAGCTGATGGCACGATCCAATCAGGAGCCGTGGATCAATCCGCGCGCGGCGGTGAGCGACCGGTAGTCAGTGGTAGTCTTCTTCGCGCTGGTGACGGATGGCGAGGACAATGACGGTCGCCTCATCGATTATCTTGAAAAGGATGACATATCCGGCCGAGCCGAATGGTACGACGAGTTCGCGCAGCAAGGGATCATCCGCAGACGCGCGTCTGGCCATCAGCGGGAAATCCTGCAGTATCATCAGAGCTTTTTGGATGGCGCCGATGGCACGTTCCGCCAAATCTGGATCACGGTCGATCAGAAAGTCAGCGAGCCGGTCCAGGTCTTCATAGAAGGTTTGGGTGTACTTCAGCTCGAAGGTCATTTCTGTTGCGCGGCTTTGCGCGCTTTCGCCTTTTCAAGCTTCTTGCGTATCAACTCCATGACGTCGTCCGTCGTGGGATAGACACCCGTCCGTTCCGCTTCCGCCAAGCCGGCCAGCCCCCGTGCTATGAACTCCGCCTGGGTCTTTCTGTAATCGATCTGACGACGCAGAGAATCCTCGATCAGCGCCGACAAGCTCTCGCCTTCCTTCAGAACGCTTTCGGCCGCAGCGCGCAGTTCCGGATCCACGCGAAGAGAGGGAAGCGATGCGGTTTTCATGATCCACCTCATGCATTGCAATTGCGATGCAATATGGCGGATCACGGTGTCACATTCAACGCCCTCTCCCAGGCACCCCCGCCAGAAGGCAAAAAAACTGGACAGCGTGTCGCAAATGACCACCTCATCTCGTCCAGCCTTCTCGAACGGACGAGGTGAAGGAGATGGCGGTGGTGAAGCTGGAAAAAAGAGAGGCTGAGTGATGACGGCGGCAGGGGGAGCAGATGCCATTGCCGCCTTCAATCCGCTGCGCCCGCGGTTGACACGGGTTGCCTATCGCATGCTGGGCTCAGTAGCAGAGGCCGAAGATATCGTGCAGGAGGCTTTCCTGCGCTGGCTCGATGCCAATCGCGATGAGGTTCGCGAGCCCGCCGCCTTCTTGCACCGGATCGTGACGCGACTTTGCCTCGATCAATTGAAATCGGCGCGGCGCCGGCGCGAGACCTATATAGGACCGTGGCTGCCGGAGCCGATCGTGGTCGCGCCGGAAGATGAAGTCGACGATGTCGCGCTGCCGCTGATGCTGGCGCTGGAACGGCTTTCGCCGCTCGAACGAGCGGTGTTCGTGCTGCATGACGTCTTCGGCGTCGGCTTCGAAGAGATCGCCGCCACCATCGGACGCAAACCTGCGGCCTGCCGTCAGCTTGCCAGCCGGGCACGGGCCAATGTCCGGAGCGCGCGGCCGCGCTATGCCTTGCCGCCGGAACACGGCCTGCAGATCGCCTCCGCCTTCTTCATGGCGTCGCGCAGCGGCGATATCGAGGCATTGCGGGCGCTGCTGGCTGAGGATGCAACCGTCTATACGGACGGTGGCGCCAAGGCGGTGGCGCCAAGGCGGCCGATCATCGGTCGCGACAAGGTGACAAAGCTCTTTGCGGCACTGGCGCCGATCTTCACCGCGCATATGTCGCGACTGCTGCACTACGGCTTGATCAACGGATTGCCGGGCTTTGTCAGCATCGAGGAAGACAGCTGGCTACAGACCACGGCTCTTCAGATCGAAGATGACAGGATCACCGCGGTCTATGTGACGCGCAATCCCGAAAAGCTCGCGCATCTGGAACAGAACGCCCTGCACTAGGGCGCATCACACTCACAACCCGCCCGTTTCACTATCCGCAGCCCCACTGCGGAGGCGGGCATCTGTATTTCAAATCAGAGGAGATCGACCCATGACAGAGATACGTATCGCCATCGTCTACCACAGCGGCTACGGCCATACGGCGCGGCAGGCAGAAGCAGTGAAAGCCGGTATTGACGGGGTCGCCGCCGTCAGCTGTCTGCTGCTGACGGCGGAGGAAGCGCCGAACCGTTGGGACGATCTCGCCGCGGCGGAGGCGATCATCTTCGGCGCGCCGACCTATGTCGCCGGACCGTCTGCCGCCTTCAAGGTCTTTCAGGAGGCGAGCTCACATGCGGTCATGGCGAGAGGTTATCGCTGGAAGGACAAGATCGCTGCCGGCTTCACCAATTCGGGCTCCCAGGCGGGCGATAAGCTCGCCACCCTGATGCAGATCGCCCTCTTTGCCGCCCAGCACGGCATGCACTGGATCAATCTCGACCTGCCGCCGGCCAACAATTCCTCCTTAGGCTCGAAGGAAGAGCTCAACCGGCTGGGTTTCTGGCTCGGTGCGGCCGCGCAATCGAATGTCGACGAGGGCCCTGACCTCGCGCCGCCTGAAGCAGACCTCGCGACTGCCCGCCACCTCGGCCAGCGAGTCGCCGAAGCAACGCTGCAATTCGTGCGCGGGCGCGGCTGAGCGACATCTGGCGGAGGATCACGTCAGAGAAAACCGATCCACCTGCCGGCCACGACGGCTGCGATCCATATCATCGCAGAAAGAGCTGCGGAGAACCGCATGGCGGGACGGACGATGCCGATCGTGATTGCGGTTCGCCATCCCTGCCCTGCATGAACCAGGAGCACATTGAGGATGCCGAAAGCGATCAGTCCGAGCTTGGCGAGGAAGGCGGGATTGGCCGCATATTCGCCGGGGCGGACGCTGAAGAGGCAGAAGCCGGTGAGCAAAGCCAAGGCGAGGCCGACGCCGGCCGAACGGGACAGGAATGGCGCGACGACCTCCACCGGCACCTTACCAAAAAAACCGGCGAGCCTGAGATCAAGCGGCAGGATGGCGCCGACCAGAAGGCCAATCGCCAGGATATGGGCGGCATTGACGAACATGTAGAGCGTCGCGGAGCGTCGCAGCTCGACCGCAAGCGTCGTGGCAGCCAGCCATTCGAGAAGCTCCATCACGAGGCGTCAGTTCGTCTGGATGCGTTCCGGATAAATATCGTAGCGCTTTTCACCAATCGTGATGCGCACCGCCTTCAGCCGCTTCTCTGTGCGGTCCTGCGACCGGTTTCCGAGTGCTATGACCTGATCGCCAGGCTTTGCGACACCTTCCACGAAACCCGCGCGTTCCGTCTGGCGCGGATTGCCGAGTTCGACGCGCCAGACACCGTCATCGACGGTTGCGACATCGAGCGTCGGATGCGGCCCGCCCATCGATATTTGCTGGATGATGCCGCGAAGCTCTATCTGGTCGGCTTCCGCCCATGACCAGCCGTGATGGGCCGCAGCACCGGTTGCAACTGTAGCCGACAGCAGGACAGCCGCCAGCGCTCTCTTTCCCGAAAGTGCAAACATGGTGTTTCTCCCTACCCGAATGCACGGGCAGGTGGAGCATGTCAGGCAGATGGAAAGGTCACTCACCGAATCTTGAAGGCCGGTGAGAATGGATCAGGCAAGCAGCCGGGTGACTTCCGCACCGCGTTTGGTGCCGACGGCATCGGCGATCGTCGTGGAGAACAGCACTTTGCGGGTGGCATCCGCTACCTTGGCGAAGACGTGGCGAATTTGGCAAGTCTGCTCGCCGTCGCAATCATCGCACTTGCGGTAGGCGGTGATCGACAGGCAGGGCAGCGGCGCGATCGGGCCATCGATGATGCGCAGGATCTCGCCGAAGGTGATGCTGTGGGCCGGCTTCAGCAGCAGGTAGCCGCCCTGCTTGCCGCGGCGGCTGACGACGATGCCGTGATGTTTGAGGTCGAGCAGGATCTGTTCCAGAAACTTCTTCGGGATCTTTTGCTGCACGGCAATGTCGGAAATCATGACGGGTTCGTCGGCCGCAGCTTCCGCCAGAACCGTCAGCGCCCGCAGCGCATATTTTGCCTTTTGCGTAATCATCTCGGACCGTCGACACACACAGAGCGGTGTCGAATCCCGACATCGCCAAAAAAGCTAATTGCCTCTATTGCACGGCCAGCATGAACGGAATTTGAACAAGCCGGAAAAGCCTTGAGAGACAAGTATTTTGGCCCTGTTTTTCACCCTCGGCCAACAGCTGATAATCTATGTCAAAAGAGGACAATTTTCATCATCGCCGCCATCAATTCAGATTTCCAATTGACAGGCGCCGTGTAACACTACTATTTCTATAGACATTAAGTTCGAGGCGCCATTTCTGCGCCTGCGGCTGCTTTTCTGCATTGCGGCAGGATGGGAGAGATATTTGCTCCGCTAAGCAGTCCTTTCGAAATCCCTTTTTCTGTCCGATCCGTCCTTCAGCTGTAATACTCCGGCCAATATCAAGGACAGGATCCCCCATGACTGTTATCAATCCGATCGAAGAAGCCGAGGCTTTGGCTGACAAGCTTTCGGGTCTCGACCTCGCCGGCCGGCTTTCGTTCGTCGCCGGCCTTGGCGGGCGTGTGGTCTTCACCACCTCGCTCGGCATCGAGGACCAGGTCATCACCGCCGAGATCGGCACGCATCGCCTGCCGATCGACGTTGTCACGCTGCAGACAGGGCGGCTTTTCCCCGAAACGCTCGCGCTGATCGACGAGACCGAGAGCCAGTACGACATTCACATCACCCGCTATGAACCGGAGCAGGCCGATATCGACGCCTACGCGGCGAAATACGGCATAAACGGTTTCTATGAGAGCGTCGAAGCCAGACATGCCTGTTGTGGCGTGCGCAAGCTGAAGCCGCTTGCGCGGGCGCTGGCAGGCGCAACAATCTGGATCACCGGCCTGCGCCGCGGCCAGTCGGCCAACCGCGCCGAAACGCCCTTTGCCGAATATGACGCCGAACGCCACCTTCTGAAGGTCAACCCGCTCGCAGACTGGGATATCGAGAAGACCAAGGCCTTTGTCGCCGACAATTGCGTGCCGGTGAACCCGATGCATGCACGTGGCTATCCCTCGATCGGCTGCGAGCCCTGCACGCGCGCCATCAAGCCCGGCGAGCCGGAACGCGCCGGCCGTTGGTGGTGGGAACAGGATGAGAAGCGCGAATGCGGTCTGCATGTCGCCGAAGAGGCGACCGCGATCGCCGTGCAGCAATAAGAAGTCTGGAGTACGAAATGCCCGATACCCGTCAGGATACGGAACTGAACAATCCGCAGAGTGCCAAGCCGCCACTCGACCCGCATCTGAAAGCCCTGGAAAACGAAGCGATCCACATCTTCCGCGAAGTTGCCGCCGAATTCGAGCGTCCGGTGATGCTCTATTCGATCGGCAAGGATTCCTCCGTCCTGCTGCATCTTGCCCGCAAGGCCTTCTATCCCGGCCGCGTGCCCTTCCCGCTGCTGCATGTGAATACCGGCTGGAAGTTCGCGGAGATGATCACCTTCCGCGACGAGATCGTGAAGAAGTACGATCTCGATCTGATCGAGCACATCAATCCGCGCGGTGCAGCTGAAAACATCACGCCCTTCACCTATGGATCGGCCCGCTATACCGATATCATGAAGACGGAAGCGCTGCGCAATGCGCTGGATGCCGGCCAGTACGACGCCGCCTTCGGCGGCGCACGGCGCGACGAGGAAGCCTCCCGTGCCAAGGAACGCATCTATTCCTTCCGCACGCCCGACCATCGCTGGGACCCGCGCAACCAGCGCCCGGAGCTCTGGAACGTCTATAACGGCCAGATCCGCAAGGGTGAAAGCGTTCGCGTTTTCCCGCTCTCGAACTGGACCGAGGTCGACATCTGGCGCTATATCCAAGCCGAGGATATTCCGATCGTGCCGCTCTATTTCGCGGCCAAGCGCCCCTATGTCGAGCGTGACGGCATGATGATTGCGGCCTCCGATCCGCGCCTGGAACTGCTGCCCGGCGAAACGAAGCAGGAAGACTTCATCCGCTTCCGCACGCTCGGCTGCTTCCCGCTGACGGGCGCGATCCGCTCTACCGCCACCACCCTTGAAGAGATTATCGCGGAACTGGAGATCGCCACGGTTTCCGAGCGCCAGGGCCGCGCCATCGACCGTGACCAGTCCGGTTCCATGGAAAAGAAGAAGCGTGAAGGATATTTCTGAGATGACTGCAGCAGTTCCCGCAAACGCCGTCGCCGTGCCCGCCGCCGAGCCACTCAAGGCCGTGCGCGACTCGCGCCCGTTGCGCCTCATCACCTGCGGCAGCGTCGATGACGGCAAGTCAACCCTGATCGGCCGCCTGCTCTGGGACACCAAGGCAGTGAAGGAAGACCAGGCGGCAACGCTTCGCCGCGATTCTACCGGCAAGCAGAACGATCTCGGCCTGCCCGATTTCGCGCTGCTGCTCGATGGGCTGCAGGCCGAGCGTGAACAGGGCATCACGATCGATGTCGCCTATCGCTATTTCTCGACAGACAAGCGCTCCTTCATCGTTGCCGACACGCCCGGCCACGAGCAGTATACCCGCAACATGGCGACTGGCGCATCCACGGCCGATCTCGCCGTGCTGCTGGTCGATGCCCGCGCCGGCATTCTCGAGCAGACGCGCCGCCACGCGACGATCGCATCGCTGCTCGGCATCAAACAGTTCGTGCTTGCCGTCAACAAGATCGACCTGACGAATTACGACCGCGCCGGCTTCGACAAGATCACCCACGAGTTCAAGGAATTCGCACTTTCGCTCGGCGTCAAGCAGATCACCGCGATCCCGATGTCGGCGCTGAAGGGCGAAAACGTCGTCTATTCCGGCCAGGCAGCAATGCCCTGGTATAGCGGCCCGACGCTGGTCGAAACGCTGGAACATGCAACCGTGCGCTCCGGCCAGACGACCGGTTTCCGCCTTTCGGTTCAGCGTGTTTCGCGTCCGGGCGAAAGCTTCCGCGGCTATCAGGGCACGGTTGCCGGCGGCAATGTGAAGCCAGGCGACAGCGTCATGATCCTGCCCTCGGGCATGGTTGCAAATGTCACAAAGATCGTCACCTTCGATCTGGTGCGTAATGCGGCAGTTGCCGGTGATGCGATCACGCTCGTTCTCGACCGTCAGGTGGACGTCGCACGCGGCGACATGATCGTTTCGATCGACTCGCAGCCGCAGACCGGCCTTTCCTTCGATGCACAGGTCGTTGCGCTGCAGCCTGAGGGTATCGAGGCCGGCAAGCGCTACTGGCTGAAGAGCGGCTCGCGCCGCCAGCGTGTTCAGGTCGAGCCCGTCAGCCAGCTGGAGCTCAAGACCGGCACATGGAATTCCGCCCAGCGGCTTTACATGAACGCCATCGGCAAGGTGCGTCTCGTTTTCGACGAAGCGGCAATCTTCGATCCCTACGAGCAGAACCGCGCCACCGGCTCCTTCATCCTGATTGACCCCGAGACCAACAACACCATCGCCGGCGGCATGGTGACCGGCAAGCGCGCCGATGTCAGCGGCTTGCATGGCAATGATGCCCGCGTGATCCTGTCGCTTCCGGCCGACCTTGCCGAGCAGATCATGGCAAGCGAGTTGTTCGCCAAGCGTAGCCACGAAGCGGAGGTGCGCCGCATGACGGCCTCGGAAGCGGCCGAGCTCTGGTCGAGCGCGGCCAGCGATATCTGAGAAAAAAGGGGCCAGTCGGCCCCTTTTTATTGCTTCAGCATCGAGCGCGTCGACCCGCGCTCGATGATCGAAAAGCCGAGATCGACCCTGTGCTCCTCCGCCGGCTCTTCGCGGATGGCGCGTAGCAGCATATCGGCAACCCGGCGGCCAAGATCATAACGCGGAACATGCACCGTCGTCAGAGATGGCGAGGTGAACTGCGCGAATTCCAGATCGTTGAAGCCGCAGATACCGAAATCATCGGGCACGCTGATACCGCGTTCATTGCATTCGATCAGCGCGCCGAGGGCGAGATCATCATTTTGCGCAAGGATCGCATCGAGATCCGGCACCCGCTCCAGCAGCTCGCTGAACAGGCGCCGTCCGAGACCAATGCTGGTGGAACCGTCTTCGCCGTGTGTCAGCGAAGGATTGTCGAGACCGGCCTGGCGCATGGCCTCCTCATATCCCGCACGACTGCGGCGCGAGCGGATATCGCTGAGCCCGCCAATGAAACCAATCCGCTTGTACCCTTTCGACAGAAGGAACCGGGTGGCGGCGGCGGCGGCGACATGATGCGACATGCCGACAAGCAGCGTTTCCGGCGGCTGGCTGAGATCGGCAACGTGGGCGACCGGAAAGGCGGCCGCATCCATCAGCGTCGCAAGGCCGTCGTAATATTCCGCGTTGACGAGGATGATCCCGGCCGGCTTCTGCGCCAGGAAGGATTTGAACTGGTTGATCTCCTGATCGACGTCGTTGAGCGTGTTGGCATATTGCACGCGCAGATCCGTAGCGCGCAACCGCTCCTCGATGCCCATCATCACACCCGTGAAGCAGGGATGATGAAGCGACGGCGTGATGACGCCGACGATGCCGCTGTGGCGGCCGGCAAGAGCGCGGGCGGCAAGATTGGGGATGTAGCCCATCTCGTCGACTGTGCGCAGGATGACCTCTCGCAACTCTTCAGAGACGATTTCGGGATTGCGAAGCGCACGCGAGATTGTGATCGGACTGACCCCTACCCTCTTTGCAACATCACTCAGCTTTACATGGGAACCGCGCTTCTTTTCCCGCCCCGGCTTCACTGAATCCCTCATCGCTTCCCGCATGCCGCCGCGAGCCCGGCCCTTCGCCGATTCGCAGTTTTCTCTTTCTGAAGAAAAAATAATTTAGAGTCTACTAACATTTTAACGTTCCGCCTCAACCAAACCGCGAAAAAACATGAACAACCGTTGCGAATGGTTCGATTTAATACGCGCTGGCACGCCGGCGGATCACGGGAAAGTGGGATATATTTTACTATTCTGGCGCCCCACGGTGCGGGCAACAGCAGACGCCGGGAGAATTGCGTCAATGCTTGGTCAGACAAGATTAAATTATAGTAATGTCTTACGATACCGTAATACAAACATGATCAATGTTTAATTTGTAAATCCCGCGGAACGGGTCATATAGGTATCAAGCGCCAGTTCTTCCTGAACATAGTATTCGCCACATCATACAGGCGAAATCCAGGTAATATACGGCAAAAACTGACGCCAATACTTATCGACGCCAAGGTCCATGGCACGGAACCAAGACGCCATTCAATGCCAACGCTCTCGCAAGGGACTTCCACCATGTCAAACATTCTTCGCAAGCATCGGGCCGCAGCACTTGTCGGAGCGGCCATCGTTCTCGGCGCGGCCTCCCTGCCCTTCGCCATCTCCTCTTCCTCGGCGGCTCTTGCTGCACCGGCCGAGACCGGCGGCATTCTTGCCTCCAACGGCTCGTTTGCTTCCATCGTCGATGCCGACAAGCCGGCCGTGGTAACCATCACCACCACGATGAAGGCGACCGACGCCAGCGCCGACAGTTCACCGATGGACGAGCAGTTCCGCCAGTTCTTCGAACAGCAGGGTATTCCTCTACCGCACCAGGCACCACAGCAGCAGCAACCGCAGCAGCATGCCATGGCGCTCGGCTCCGGCTTCGTCATCAGCCCCGACGGCGTGATCGTCACCAACAACCACGTCATCGACAATGCCATCGACATCAAGGTCACACTCGATGACGGCACCGAACTGCCGGCCAAGCTGCTTGGCGCCGATGCCAAGTCCGACCTCGCGGTTCTGAAGGTTCAGGCTCCGCATCCGCTTGCAACGGTCGCCTGGGGCGATTCCGACAAGCTGAAGCTCGGCGACCAGATCCTTGCCATCGGCAACCCGTTCGGCATCGGCACGACGGTGACGGCCGGCATCGTCTCGGCCCGCGGCCGTGACCTGCACAGCGGCCCCTATGACGACTTCATCCAGATCGATGCACCGATCAACCACGGCAATTCCGGCGGCCCGCTGGTCGATCGTGACGGTAATGTCGTCGGCATCAATACCGCCATCTACTCGCCGAACGGCGGCAGTGTCGGCGTCGGCTTCGCCATTCCTTCGTCTGAAGCAAAGACGATCGTTGCCAAGCTGCAGAAGGACGGTTCGATCGATCACGGCTATCTCGGCGTGCAGATCCAGCCGGTCACGCAGGATGTCGCCGATGCTGTCGGCCTCTCCAAGGCTGAAGGCGCACTGGTTGCCGCCGTTACCAACGGAACGCCTGCTGCACATGCCGGCATCAAGACGGGTGACATCGTAACCGCCGTCGGCAGCGAAAATGTCAAGACGCCGAAGGACCTGTCGCGCCTGGTTGCCGACCTGTCGCCGGGTGCGAAGGAAACGCTCGCCGTTTGGCGTGACGGCAAGACGGTGGATCTCAACGTCACCGTCGGCGGCAATGAAGACACCCAGAAGCAGGCTGCCGTCGAAAGCAGCGACGACCAGGGCCAGGCTGCCGGCCAACCGAGCCTCGGCATCGGCCTTGCCGACCTGACGCCCGATGTCCGCCAGCAGCTTAATCTGCCTCACAGCGTTGCCGGCGCAGTCGTTGCCAACGTCAACCCGGACAAGTCGGCCGCAGCGGCCGGCATCCAGCCCGGCGACGTGATCGTCTCGGTCAACGACAAGCCGGTGCATGATGCCCGCGACGTCAAGACCGCCGTCGCCGATGCCGGCAAGTCCGGCCGCAAGTCGGTGCTGCTCCTGATCGAACGCGGCGGCAACAAGACCTTCGTGGCCGTGCCCTTCGCCGCCGCTTGAAGGGCATCCACGTGAGCGCTGCGCCCGGACCAGATCCGGGCGCAGTTGTTTCTAACCAAGCATCAACTTCAGATCGGCTGCCAGTCTTTGAACGGCAGCCGCTTCCGCTTGCGAGATACCAAAGAGGATGCCGGGGGCAGATTTGCCGATAAAGAAACCCGACATCGGCATCAGACCATAGCCTGATGCATTCACCTTCCCGACGACCGCCCGGTCATCCACCGTCTCATCGCGAAACCAGGCAGCAAGCTGCAGTCCGCCATTGCCGCCCGAAATGACAAGCCTTCCGCCAAAATGGCTCTCCAGCATCCTGATCGTCCGGGCCATGCGCTCGGCATATCGTTGGTTCATGCGCCTCAGATAGGCGCGCAGACGGCCCTCATTGATGAAATCGGCAAGTGCCGCCTGAATATGGGTGGAGACGGCAACGCCCCTGCGATGCAGCGCCTCCGAAGCCTCTGATACCAGCCAGCGCGGCACGACCGCATAGGCGACACGCAGGCCAGGCGCCAGCACCTTCGAGAAGGTGCCGACGTAAGCCACGACCTCCGCCCTGTCGATGCCCTGCAAGGCGGCTATCGGCCGCGAGCCATATTGAAAATCGCTGTCGTAATCATCCTCGACGATAAGGCTTTCGTGACGGCGCGCTGCCTCCAGCAGCGCCAGCCGGCGCGGCAGGCTGAGCGTGGCACCGGTCGGATATTGATGGGATGGCGTCACATAGATCAGCGCCGGCTGCGGGCCTTCCGCCCGGGAAACGTCGATGCCGTGCTCGTCGCAGGGAATCGGCACGATGTCGGCGCCGGCATCGACAAGCAGCAAGCGCGCAGCATTATAGCCGGGATCTTCCATCCATGCGGTCTTGCGCCCGCTCCTGCTCAGCATTGACCTCGCTAGCATGTCGATCGCCGCGCGCGTGGAGGGCATGATCATGACCTGCTCCGGCTCGGCGACCACGCCGCGCGTCGCCGAGATATGCTCGAGGATGGCTTTGCGTAGTTCGCGGATACCGGTCGGGTTCTCATAGCCGAGATGATGGCTGCGCAGCGAACGGCTGCAGGAAGCGAGGTGGCGGCTCCAGGCGGCATGCGGGAAATCCGATACATCAGTCACACCGGGCCGGAACAGGCCACGATAGGAAGGCTGGTCCGATCTCTTTTCCTCAACGTGAGCGCGATCCTCCCGCTGCCGTTCCGGCCGCATGCGTTCGAGTGCGGCAACCCGCGTCGCAGCACCCGCAGAGGCCTCGATATAACCTTCGGATCTCAGGCGGTCATAGGCCTCTACCGCCGTGGAGCGTGCAACACCGAGCGAAGCCGCAAAGGCACGGGTCGATGGCAGCTTATGGCCGGCCGGAAGCTGGCCGAGCAGGATACGATCGCGCAGGCTTCGATAGATCTGTCCGGTCAGGTCACCGCCGTTTCGATCGAGGCTCAGCCATGTGGGTGCCGATGTCATGCGTCAACTGGTCTGCCAGAAAGTTCAAAACTGGACTTTTACTCCAGTCCATTTGCAAGGCAAGAGCAGTCGGAGTTCAATGCATAAGCTCAATGGAATGACGGATATGACAAAAGATCTTGCCGACTGGAAGGGTGTTGCCCGCCCCGCCCGCGCCCCGATTGAAGGCCGCTACACCCGTCTGGAACCGCTGGACGCCGCAAAGCACGGCGCCGATCTGCTCCGCTCGGCGCAGCAACCGGGCGCGGAGGACCGCTTCCGCTATCTCTTCGAAGCAGCACCGGCTGATATGGCAGCCTTCACGCCCTGGCTGGAAAGGTCCGTCGCAAGCGAAGACCCTTTGTTCTTTGCCGTCATCGACAAGGCAACGGGACGCGCCGAGGGCCGGCAGGGACTGATGCGCATCGATACCGCCAATGGTGTCATCGAGATCGGCAATATCCTCTGGGGACCTGATATCGCCCGCAAGCGCGTGGCGACCGAAGCGCTCTATCTCTGCGCCGATTATGTCTTCGACACGCTCGGCTACCGACGCTTCGAATGGAAGTGCAACAATCTCAACGAGCCGTCCAAGCGCGCGGCACAACGCTTCGGCTTCGCCTTCGAAGGCATCTTCCGCCAGCACATGGTGCAGAAGGGCCGTAATCGCGATACCGCCTGGTTTGCCATGACGGACGGCGATTGGCCGAAGCTGAAGGCCGGCTATGAGGCATGGCTGGCGCCCGAAAACTTCGATGCCGAGGGACAGCAGAAGAGCAAGCTCAGCTTTTAAAAACGCTCTGGTGGCGGCAATTAAAAAGCCGCCGCCCCGATGACAATAACTTCATTGCTACCAATATGTTCATGGGTCCCAATTGAGGTTAAGGGTTGGGCCTTTCACGCAAAGCACGAAGTTATTCTGTCAGGAGCTCATATGACCAGTTCGTCCGAGTACACGCCCCCCAAGATCTGGACCTGGGACAAGGAAAGCGGCGGCCAATTCGCCAGCATCAACCGCCCGATTGCCGGGCCGACCCGTGAAAAAGAGTTGCCGATCGGCCGTCACCCGCTGCAGCTTTATTCACTTGGAACACCAAATGGCGTGAAAGTGACGATCATGCTGGAGGAGTTGCTGGCGCTGGGCCATAGCGGCGCGGAATATGATGCCTGGCTGATCAGGATCGGCGATGGCGACCAGTTCGGCAGCGGGTTCGTCGAGGTCAACCCAAACTCCAAGATCCCGGCGCTAATGGACCGCAGCGGCGAAAAGCCGGTGCGCATCTTCGAATCCGGCGCGATCCTCACCTATCTCGCGGAAAAATTCGGCGCCTTCCTGCCGACCGACCCGGCCAAGCGCGCCGAATGCTTCTCCTGGCTGTTCTGGCAGGTCGGCAGCGCGCCCTATCTCGGCGGCGGCTTCGGCCATTTCTACGCCTATGCGCCGACCAAGATCGAATATGCGATCAACCGTTTCGCCATGGAAACCAAGCGCCAGCTCGACGTGCTCGACCGGCAACTTGCAGAGCGCGAATATATTGCTGGCGACGAGTTCACTATCGCCGACATGGCGATCTGGCCCTGGTATGGCGGCCTCGTGAAGGGCTGGATGTATGGTGATTCCGCCGAATTCCTGCAGGTGCAGGAATACAAGAACATGAAGCGCTGGGCTGACCTGATCGGCGAACGCCCGGCCGTCAAGCGTGGCCGCATGGTCAACCGCGTCAGCGGCGAGCTCTCCAGCCAGCTCCACGAACGCCATGACGCCAGCGACTTCGACACGAAGACGCAGGACAAGCTGCTGGCAGTCGGCTGACGACATCAGAAAGGCAGGCGCGCCGTTACGACGGCGTGCCTGCCCTTGCCAAAAAACGGCGCCAGGCCGAAATCGCAAATTTTCCCACTAAAAATTATGGGTTTTTAAGCGAACTGTACCGAATCCGGCAAAAGTGCCCTCGCCTCATTCTTCCAGTCTTGCTGAAATGCCCAAGCTCTCCTGCCACCTTTCGGAGAGCTTTCCCCATCTACCCCGCCGAAAGCCACCGGCGGGGCTTTTTATTTCGAGCATCTGGGAAATCTCTTGGCCGTGTCAGAGCGGGCTGACGCCAACAATCACATTCATAGCTCAGGTGAAAAAGCTTTCGCTCTAACGCCACTTCGGCTGAGGCGTGGAAGCGTTCGCCTGGATCTCGTGGAGTGGCGCCCGATGGCCCAGGAGCTTCTTCAGCTTCTTCTCCTCGGCCGGGCCTATCCCGAATTTTCGGCAATGCTCCGTGATATCCTGATCTTTCGGGCCGGGGATTCGAACTTGTCGATTGTTCATCTTCTTCATTGACGCTTCCTCCTCCGAAGGAAACCAGCTTAGCGCCAATTTGTTCGTTAGCAACATCTAAAATTTAACGTTTTGGCTATTTCAAATCGGTGGGCGGAGGAGGAAACAGAGCCTGTCGGGCTACGGTGAATACCGGCGCCAGTGAGGTCGGCCTTGCTGATCCTGATGCCGGTGACCCTTAGGTTGGGCGATTTTGGACAATGGCGTAAAGCCGGCCGCGGACAGCTGGGGCTACCGCGGATCGGTGGTGACCGACATGAACAGCCGTGTCGTTAGCTGGGCCACCAGCAATCTGAACTTGGCCGTTCAGACCGTCGGCTATTGGGATCGCCGCGGGAAGGACGATTGAGGCGGCGGGCTTCGACCCGCTCTATCAATCAGCTTTGCAAAGTGCTCCCGCCATATAGACCATATTCCTCGTGGCAAACTTCGGAGCGATTCTCAGGAGTTTTTGGCGAATTTGGTACTTTAGCCATCCCTTTGCCCGTCCAGCCAAGTACTGTTCGTATTGAATGTCGTGGGCAAAAACCATTAGACGCTCGACCTTAAGGCCACACGTCTTCAGCAAGTTCTCGAAGGAGCCTGGCGTATAAAAGTTGATATGGCCGTAGGGGCCGGATTCTCGGATAGACTTCGAAAGATCGTTGGTAAGTTCAAGCGGCACCTCGACATAGAGGTTTCGACTGACACGTTTGGCCTCCCGCAGAAACATCCGTTCATGCTCGACATGTTCGAGAACGTGGATTGCCAGACCCAAGTCGAATGTCTTGTCTGGATGTGGGATTGAATAGCCGTCGAATTGGTTGACCGCTGCCAGAGCTTCGATCTGGCGTGCCCGTATGGCCTCTATACCTGATCGAGATAGCTCCACTGCCGCGAAACGATTGGCAAAGCCATTGTCGGCAAGTTCCGAAAGAACCGCGCCCTCGCCTGCGCCGATATCGATGATTGATTGGAAGCTCTGATCTGCTGCAACTTGCTTGATGTGTCCAACGGACTGCTTCGCGGCGATTGCGCGTTTCTCAGCGACTTCGCCGTCAGTATAATAGTCCGAATACATTTCGATTATTTCAGCGCTGCTGATCATCCCCGTTCCTCCCCAAGGGGATTATGCGCACCCAACACGCATTAGCAAGTTAGAATTTTCTAAATACACACCAAAGTTGCGTCGACTATCGCACAAGCGATCGTCATTTCTTGATACGCGGGGCAGATCCGTGCCGGCAAAAGGGTGGCGTTCGGGTTGCCTATTCCCACCCGCGAAATGGAGCGGTCAAGTGTTCGTGATGGCTCTCGCATCCGTCTAAGGGAGCGACATTTTGCGTTCAGGCGCTTTGCCACGGGAAGGTGACCATGATGAGCAGATTTCGGACACTGATAATAGGCGTTACGTTGATCTGGCTGACCACTCTAGCCTCAGCGTGCACGACGCACAAAACTTCAAATCGTGCCGATTTCCAGTATCAGCCCAGGACTTCCGTGAATCCCGCATGTAGCCAGGGCTTCAGGCCGACCAACGCGCTGTCCTGCAGCTATTGAAGATGGAGCGGTCAAGCCGGGTGGCGAAGTCGAACGCCGGGGCCGTTGCCGTTCAAGTCGATGAAGACAATGCCGGCAGCTTCGAGGGCGGACTGGGCGATGATGCGAAAGGCATTGTCAGGCAAACGCTGCGACACGCGGCGGCCATCTGGCTAATGCAAGCCGCGGCCGATAAGTGGGAAGCTTCCGGCTACTTAGGCATGACCCTTAGACGCTCGAGAAAACCTACGGCCATCACCATCCCGATCATCAAGCAAATATCGGTGCAGCATTCACCACCGGCCGCGCAGGAAGAAGAAGTGACCATTCATTGCCGCACTCGTTGCCGCGAATTTTCATGCAGCAAAGCCGGAAAAGAAAAAAGCCCGCAGAAGCGGGCTTTTCGGCTGGTCGGAGTGGAGTGATTCGAACACTCGACCCCCACGTCCCGAACGTGGTGCGCTACCAGACTGCGCTACACTCCGTGACCAGCGGCGCCTCTATAGACCGGCCTATCATGTTGCGCAAGCGCCAAAATTCAAAAAGTCGTCTGAATTTTTGACAGGCTAATGACAGCGCCTTCCGGCCGGCCATGCAGCAAAAAGCCACACCTCCGGCAAATTGTTCACAAGCGCCGAACAGGCAATTTTCTTTTGCCGGGTTACGCGCTAAAGCGCTTGGCGGGACAGGCGAAACCGCCGTGAAGGCGGCTTCGCAGCCACTGGCTAGATATCAGGGACGACACGATGAAATTCCGCACCATGACCGGGGCCGCCGCGCTTGCGATTGCGCTTGCCGGATGCACCACCATACCCACTCCCGGCGATCCGATCGAAGCACGCTGGGTCGGCCAGTCGGCCGGCAAATTCTTTGCCGCCTACGGCCCGCCGCTTAGCGACCGCGACGAAGGCTCGTCGACGATCTACAGCTGGAAGGGCGGCTACAAGACGGTGCGCGTTCCCGCGAAATATGCCGAAGGCGCCGATGGCAAGCGCGGCAAGCAGGTTGCGAGCGCCCGCACGCTCTACCTGCGCTGCCAGGCCGAAATCACCACCAATTCCGACTACACGATCCGCGACATCCGTACCGTGAACGATATTCCGGGCGTGAACGGCCCTTCCTATTGCGCAGAATTCCTGGCGCCGGAACAGAAGTAACGCGGTCTGTCAGAGATACGGATACAGGCGGCCATAAGCCGCCTGTTTCATTTTCAGAGATCATCGCTGGGCCGTTCAACCGGCGAAGACTGGCTTTATGTCGCCTGCTCCGGCTGCGCCGCAGTTTCGGCCATTTTGCGCGCCGTCACAAAATCCACCTTGCCCGATCCGAGCACCGGCACCGCGCCGATGTTGACCTCGGCCGGCACCATCATATCCATGGCACCCTTCGATTTGGCGAAAGCGAGGAACTCGGCGCGGGTGGCAGTCGGCGCATCGGTCAAAAGAACCAGCCGCTCGCCCTTCTTTGCGTCCGGGATCGAGGAGACGACCGAAAGTGCGCCCGGCCATAATTCCGCAGCAAGGGTCTCGACGGCAGCAAGCGATATCATCTCGCCGCCGATCTTTGCAAAGCGCTTGGCGCGGCCACGGATCTTGACGAAACCGTCCTCATCAATGGTGACGATGTCGCCAGTATCGTGCCAGCCATCGACGAGCGGTTCGAGCACACCGGGATTTTCGGCGCGCAGATAACCAGCCATGACATTGGCGCCGCGAACGACGAGCCGGCCGCCCTCATCGATGCCAGGGACCGGTTCGAGCTTCCATTCCATGCCCGGCAGGATTTTGCCGACCGTGCCCGACTTGTTGTACATCGGCGTGTTGATCGAAATGACCGGCGCGGTCTCGGTGACGCCGTAACCTTCGAGAATGCGCAGGCCGAATTTCTCCATATAGGTGGCGCGGGTCGAGGCCTTCACCGGCTCGGCGCCGGAGAAAATATAGCGGATAGAGCGGAAATCATAAGGGTGCGCTGTCCGGCTGTAGCCGTTGAGGAAGGTGTCGGTGCCGAAGATGATCGTGGCGTTCGAGACATAGATCAGTTCCGGCACGATGCGATAATGCAGCGGCGAAGGATAGAAATAGACCGGCACGCCCGAGATCAGCGGCAGAACAGTGCCGGCCGTCAGGCCGAAGGAATGGAAGACGGGCAGGATGTTGAACACCTTGTCGCCGCTATGAAAATCGATGCGAGCGGCGGCCTGGGCGGCGTTCGACAGGATGTTGCGATGGGTCAGCACCACGCCCTTGGGCGTGCCCTCCGAACCAGAGGTGAAAAGGATGACGGCCGGATCATCCGGCTGGCGTTTCACCAGCGGCCTTGCCTTGTGCAGATAGCCTCTGATCTTGCTGACCAGACCAATTTCGGCACGCAGATCATCAAGCCATACGATCTTCACCTGCTTTTCCATCTCCTCGATGACAGGGCCGAGCTTGGCCTGCGTTACGAAGGCGCGGGATGTGAGGACATGCTTCACTTCCGCCGCCTTACACGCGGACAGGATATTGGCCGCACCGGCGGTGAAATTCAGCATGGCCGGCACCTTGCCTGCCGTCATTACACCGAGAAGGGTGGCCGCGGCACCATTGGCGTTCGGCAACATGACGCCGAGATTGCGTTCCGGGAATAGGGTGCGGAACTTCGCGCCGAGCACGGCAGCACCCGTCAGCAGCTTGCCGTAGGTGAGCTTGCCGGTGACCGGATCCTCGACGGCGAGCTTGCTCATGCCGAATTCGTGGCTTGCCTCGATGATGCGATCAAGGACGGTCGAGGACGTATCGGCGGTCCTGAACATCAGGTTCGACATGACCTGATAAAGGGCAGCGCCCGCCGCCGTGCGGCGCTTGCGACCCTTGAGCTCAGGCGGGACTTCCAGCTTCACCGGTTCGAGAATGGTGACCTTGACCTTGGGAAACAGCCGGCGGCGGATCTTGCCGTTATCAAGATAGGAGAGATAGCTCTTCTCCAGGCCGTCGATCCGCACAGGCACGACCATCGATCCCGTCTTGTCCGCGACCATGGCGGCACCGTCATAGACCTTCATCAGCGTGCCGGTCACCGTCAGGCGTCCCTCGGGAAAGATGCCGATCGGGCTGCCGTCCTGCACCACCTTGATCAGCGAACGCGTCGCCATCGGCTTTGTGGGATCGAGCGGCAGGAATTTGCACATCTTCAGGAAGGGTCTGACCCACCACGCCTGGGCGATCTTGTAGTCGACCGCAAAGACCGGTTCCTCCTCGGTGATGGCGAGTGCCAGCGCGCCATCGA
This sequence comes from Rhizobium sp. 01T444, assembly GCF_056398305.1. NCBI lineage: Bacteria > Pseudomonadati > Pseudomonadota > Alphaproteobacteria > Hyphomicrobiales > Rhizobiaceae > Rhizobium > Rhizobium sp. 01T444. Next base: position 8,959 of record NZ_JBFTPD010000031.1, on the reverse strand, counting down.
GCAGGCTGACGTGATTGAGCGCGATGATCGGTGCGCGACCTGCCTTCTTGATATTTTCGAGCCCTTCGACCTCCAGCCGCATGAAGGCGCGGAACAGGATCGAGACGAAATCGCGGAAGGGATTGGTCGGCAGCGTCTTCAGCATCAGCCAGGCAACGGCGAAATTGATGATGCCGAGGCCGATCAGGATCTCAGGAATGGAGGCGCCCAGGGCCTGGACGGCGGCAACGACACCGAGGCCGACCGTGATGAAGAGAGCCGACAGGACATTGGCAGCGCCGATAACGCGGGCGCGGTGGTCTTCATGCGCCCAGGTCTGCAATGCAGCGAATGTCGGTACGGCAATGAAGGCGCCCGAGATCGCCATCCCGGCGAGATCGATTGCGACGCGAATGGTGTTCTGGCCCGCGAAGAAGGTGAGGATGGTCGTCGCATGGCTGGTCGATTGCAGACCCCAAAGGTTCCAGGCGAGATCGAGGCTGAAGATGGCAAGTAGGGCCGTGCCGATCGGCGCCGGCAACAACACGATGCGACCCGACGACATCCAGGCAGCGATTGCCGAACCGATCGCGACGGCGACGGCAAAGACCGTCAGATAGGCCGGCACGACGATTTCCGAACCACCAAGCAACTCGGTGACCATGGTCGGCAGGATGGACAGGACGAAGGCGCCAACCAGCCAGAACCAGCAATTCATCAGCGCCGAACGCCAGAGGCGCTTGTCGCTGCGGATTTCCATGACGAGATTGTAGCTGGAGCGGATGACGTTGGTGTCGATCTTGAGATCGGGAGCCTTGGAGCCGGTTGCCGGGATCATCCGGCTGACAAGCCAGCAGATCACCGAAAGCCCTATCATCATCGTGCCGAAGACGAGGACATTGTCGCCGCCGGAAAAGGCGAACGCGGCAACGATCGTGCCAGCAAGGATAGCAATGAAGGTGCCGCCTTCGATCCAGGCATTGGCCTTCGGCAGGTCGCGGCGCTCCAGATGGTCGGGCAGGATGCCATATTTGATCGGTCCGAAAAGCGCAGAGACGACGCCAAAGCCAAACAGCGCCGCCATCAGTATCCAGATGGACGAGAATGCAAGACCGACGACGGCAAGAGCGGCGACCGCGATCTCGCATCGTTTCAGAAGTTCGGCGATCCGTGCCTTGTCGTGCTTGTCGGCGAGTTCGCCGCCGATGGCCGAAAGCAGCAGAAACGGTATGATGAGGATGACGCCCGCGAGCGTGACGAGTGCCGCGCCTTCATTGGCCGACATCTGGAACAGGATCAGGAACACAAGGGTGTTCTTGAGAAAGTTGTCATTGAAGGCGGTCAGGAATTGCGTCCAGAACAACGGCGCGAATTTCCTCGAAGTCATCAGGCTGCGTTGCATGGGCTGGCTCCTTGTGCGATCCACAGACAACGCCATAGAGTTGTTACGCAAAAGTTGAGCGCGATAACAACTCTATGGTGTCGTTAACGAAGATCAATCTTCACCGTTACGATTGAACTTGACGAGCAGCTTCTCCGTGCGGGCGTCTTCGACCTTGCGGATCAGCTTTTCGGATTCGGCATTGTCGCGCAGTGTCTTGGTGATATTCACCGTCGTCTGCACCAGCATCAGAATGCCCATCGCCAGATAGCCTTTGCCCCAGAGATCGAGCGGCATCATATAGAGGCCGAGAGCCAGCATGAAGGCTGCTGCACCGAAAGAGATGTAGGAGAAGCTGACCCAGCTGGCGGAATGTTTCTGGAAACTATCGTTCATTGTCGTGATTCCCTCAGGTTTGATAATGTGAAGTTTAAGCGGCGGGGTTGATGCGGCTGCGCAGGCGAGCGAGCACGTCATCGGCGGAGGAGCGCAGCGGCGCGCCGCATCCGGCATTGGCAAGCTTCTCGATGATGCCGGCGGGAGCAGTTGATGTCTCCATCGCCTTCAGGGCCGAGGCCGTCATCTCATTCTGGTTCTGGCGGATGCGAAGGCGCGCAAGGGTCTCCTCCGCATCGTCAAGCGTCGCAAGACCTGGACCGGCCACGGTGACATCGAGCTTCTGCGCCTCTTCGGTGGCGCGGGCCAGGCGCTCGCCACGCTGGAGTTCCTGCAGCCGCGTTTCTGAGACGCGGACAATTCCCTTCAGTTTGTCGATTGCAGTGGTGAACTGGGCCTGGGCCTTTTCGGATTGATCGCGCTCGGCTTCAAGATAGGCGATCGCTTCGGCGGCCTCCCGGGCCAGTCCTTCATTGCCCTTGGCAAGTGCAGCGGAGGCGCGGGTTTCGAGATCGTCGATCCGGGAGATGATCGTTGCGTGCTGGATCCGCTCCTGCTCGTTTTGGGCAATGGCGATCGCCACACTGCGACGGGCCGACTGGATCGATTGTGCGGCATCGCGAATCTGCTGGGCGAGCAGAGGCACGGCATTGCGATCCGCGAAGGCCTGTTCGGCATCGTGAGCCCTGCCCCGCAGCAAAGTCGAAATCAGTTTGAACATTTCCTTCCTCCGGTTTATGAACGTTGTTCACGAGTTGAGTTATGGCAGAATGGTGAACGGTGTTCAAGAATAATTTTGAACACCGTTCACAAAATCGAAGCGAGATAGTTAATGGCCGGCAAAAGAGAAGAAAAACGCGAGGATCTGAAGGCACGGCTGATCGATGCGGCGCGAAATCGGATTGCCCAGGAAGGGCTCACCAATCTCAGGGCGCGCGACATCACACAGGATGCCGGGTGTGCGCTCGGTGGGCTCTATACGGTCTTCGCCGATCTCTCCGAACTCGTCATCCACGTGAACTCCACAACGCTAAAGGCGCTGGAGGCAAGGCTGACACTACCCGAAACCAGGGACAGGACGCCGACAGACCGGCTGCGTAAGCTGGCGCAGGGATATTTAAGTTTTGCGGTCGAAAACCGAAATCTCTGGAAGGCGCTGTTCGACCACTTTCCGCCCGAAACCAGCCCGACGCCGCAATGGCATCTCGACGAGCATCTCTTCCTGATGGACGTGATCGCCGACCCGCTTGCCGAACTGCAACCCTATATGCCGGCCGAAGACAGAGCCATCCGCGCCCGCACCCTGTTCGGCGCCGTTCACGGCGTCGTCAGCATCAGTCTCGAAGGCCGCTTCGTCGGCCTGCCCCCCGAGCGTCTTGCGCGCGAGGTAGATGAGCTTGTGCTGACTATTGCCGCAGGGGCAGCGAACAGGTGAACGGGTTGTCCGAGAGATGTGGCTGGGGCGCCTGGATTCGAACCAGGGGATGGCGGTACCAAAAACCGCTGCCTTACCGCTTGGCTACGCCCCACCAGAGCTGAAGCGAATGCCGCTTCGCCAAAACGTGGCCTGATTAGCAAAGGACTGTCTGCGCCACAATCACTAAGTTCACTGCGACGTCATATTTGTATGCGCTGTCACGTCGGCATGGTAGGACTTCAAGCATCGACATAGCCAATGGAGACACCGTTGAGCCAATATCGCGCCCGTCCGCCGGCGCTTGCGACGCTGATCCTCGATGATGCCGTCGTGCGCATCACGCAGTGGGATTTCGAGCCGGGTGCCGATACCGGCGTTCATACACATGGGTTCGGCTACGTGGTCGTGCCGATGACCGACTGCCAGTTCCTGATCGAGGATGCCGAGGGAAGCCGGCGGGTGGATATCGCCAAGGGCGCTGCCTATCGCCGCGAGGCCGGCACCGAGCACAATGTCGTCAATGCGGGCGACCAGCCCATGTCCTTCATCGAGATCGAATATAAATAGACATGTCCGGCGCGAACTTCGATCTTTTCTTCGATCCTGCTTACGGCCGGGCGGTTCTGGTCACAGCCGGCATCCAGCGCCTGACGGCGAACAATCCGAGCCCTTTCACCTTCCGCGGCACGAACAGCTATATCGTCGGCGGCACATCGGTTGCCGTTATCGATCCGGGGCCGGAGGATGAGGTGCATTTCGAAGCGTTGATGGCGGCGCTCTCCTGCCGGCAGGTGACGCATATTTTCGTCAGCCACACCCATCGGGACCACTCGCCGCTTGCCAAACGGCTGAAGGAAAAAACGGGAGCGCTGACGGTCGGCGCAGGACCCCACCGTCCGTCGCGGCCGCTGCGCGAGGGCGAGATCAACCCCTTTGCGGAAAGTTCCGATATGGATTTCGTGCCCGACATCGCGATCGGCGACGGGCAGACGATTTCCGGTGACGGCTGGGCGCTGACGGGGGTGCTGACGCCCGGCCACACCGCCAATCATGCGGCCTTCGCGCTTGAGGGCAGCGGCGTCCTGTTTTCGGCCGACCATGTGATGGCCTGGGCAACGACGATCGTGGCTCCGCCGGACGGCTCCATGGCCGACTATATGGCCTCGCTCGACAAGCTGATCGCCCGTGAGGACAGCCTGTTGCTGCCCGGCCACGGAGGGCCGGTGACGTCGCCTGCGCCTTTCCTGCGCGCGCTGAAGACGCATCGGCGCCTGCGGGAGCGCTCTATCATCGAGCGCATCCGGGCGGGGGACAGCACCATCCCTAGGATGGTCGAGGTGATATACCGCGATACCGATAAGCGGCTGCATGGTGCGGCAGCCCTTTCGGTGCTGGCACATATCGAGGACCTGATGGAGCGCGGCGAGGTAACAGCCGACAGGCCGCCTTCCCTCGTTGCGCATTATCGATTGGCAGGAGGCTGAGGATGGCCGCGCATTCGGATTACAGCTATCGCGGCGACCCTTCCGTACCCGCTTTCGCGGACGACAAGCCGCTGATCCTCTTCGATGGCGAATGTGTCTTCTGCTCCGGCTGGGTGCAGTTCCTGCTGAAGCGGGATAGGGAGAAACGCTACCGCTTCATCGTCGCCCAGACGCCGCTCGGCGAGGCGCTCTATCGGCATTACGGGCTGGAGACGCGGGACTACGAGACCAACCTGCTGCTCGAGAGGGGTCGCGCCTATTACAAATCCGATGCCACGATCCGTATGCTGGAGGGGCTCGGCATGCCTTGGGCTCTGGCAGGAATGTTGCGGATCGTGCCGCGGCGAATTGCGGATGTCGCCTATGGCTTAGTTGCGCGGAACAGGCTGAGGATAGCGGGGCGGCGGGAGAGTTGCATGGTGCCGACGGCTGAGGTGCGGGAGCGGTTTCTGGGGTAGATTTGGCGGTTACGGCTCTTCGTATTTTATCGGATAGTTTTGCGATAAGGGCGTTTTACTGTGCCTCACCGTATCCCGGCCCTCCGCATGGCTCCGGGCGTTCGGTCTTGCAATCGATTCACTGGATCGATTGCTGCTGCTCCGCAGCACCAGACCTCACCCACCCGCAATACCCAGAAGTTCTGAATCGAGGGCACCAAGATATTGCTCGGCCTCTTCGGCGCTGAAGCCGAGGTCGTGCTGGCCATAGCGGGAGGCAACGCGCACGTCGACGAAGGTGGTTTCGGCCTCTTCGCGCAGACGGATGATGAAGTCGAAGCGCAGACCGAGGATGAAGGTACGCGTCGTGCCCTGCAGGATCACGCCATTGGCGCCGCGGATCAGCTTCGCCACATCGTCCTCATAGGGGCGCGGCGTCGGCACGGGGATGATATCGGGCGAATCGGCGACACCGCTTTCGGGCTGCGCCGGAACGGGCCTATTTTCCAGTTCGCGGCCGGGCGTCGTGTCGCCTTCGCTTTTGGTGATGGTGATGCCGTTTTGCTTGGCGACCTTCTTGACGGCTTCGAGAACACGGTCGAGCGCGCCGTCGTAGCGGCGGCCCGTGAGTTCCGGATAGGCGACAAGCTGCCTTTCGCGGTCGGCGGATGTGAGGACGGGATCACGCGGCAGCCAGATCTGGTCTGCCTGCGGCGTCGACAGCCAGTCGGGTGCGGTGGCCGTATCCGTGGTCACGTCATAGATTGCCGGCAGAGTGAAATAGCGCTCCGCTGCAAAGGCACCGATACCGAGCGGAAAGGCAGCGTAAATGAGTGCCGCCAGCGCATTCAACCCGCCTTCGGCACCGGTCATCCAAAGGCTGCGAAGGCCGATAGCAGCCAACAGGGTCGCGAGAATCGCGCAGCCGACGGAAACGAGCAGCACCAGAATGAGATAGGGTGTCGCCAGCCCACCGAAGCGATGGGCGATCAGCACCGCGACCGAAAGCACAAGCGCAAACGCCCCGAAGTGCCGCGAAAAGCGGGCAGCGCTGGAAACGGGACGATCGAAACGGATGGCCATCAAACTTACCAGTTGGTCGGCAGCGATGCATCGAATGCATCCGCTGCCAACGACTTTTCTAGTGCAAGATTCGTTTAAATTGAAACTCTTGTCTGAGCATTGCCGAAGCAATCCACTTCAAAGGCCAAATCAAAGCGCATAGGATCTCCATAAGCTATTGCTGATATGCCGTAAAAAGGCCATTCTACCGGAGTCTCATGCACTTCCCACGAAACAGGAGAGACAGATGATCTCATCCGAGACGATGGAAAGGCCGCGAGCTTCCTCGCTTGGCGGCATCGACCGCGCCGAGCCGCTGTTGCCACTGGAACTGCTCGAACTCGAACTTTCGCTGGAAGGCTATGCCGATGGCGAAGCCGGCTTCTGCGAGGTGGTGCGCAAGGCGGCTACCGAAAGCCGTGGCGAATTTCTCTTCGACCTGCCGGCAGCGGGGCTCGTTGAGGATTGCCGGCGAATCGCGGTTCTGCGCATCCCAACATCGGACAAGAAGATGCGGGTGGTTCTGGCTCTGCTCGACCAGAACGGCACGGAAATCCGCATGCAGGCGCCCGATGAGGATACCGAACATCTGGTGCGTTTCGCCGATGCCTTCATCGAGGTTCTCGAGCGAATCTGAATTCTAAAGCGTGTCGCGGTCGCTAGGATTCGCTCGCCACGCCTTATTGCGCATGTCGTTATCGCAAAACCGCTGCACACTTTTGCGCGACATGCTTTAATCGCGGCCTGCTGCAGCTTCCGCCAACGAGCGGAAAGGAAATTTGCGGCCGCATTCGCATTTCAGCATGAATGTTTCCTGATGGACCGACGAGCGCTGCACGAAGAAGCCGCGTGGCAGCTGATCCACCTTGAAGTCGGGATTCTTGCGCTTGGCGTCGTCGATCTCGGAGGCTTCGGCAAAACCGCTATTGCCACATTGCGGACAGGTGAGTTTCTTCGAGAATCGATCGCGGATCGCCATGGTGCTCTTTCCAGTGCTGCTGTCTTTGCTCTTACATAGGAACGCATGGCAACGAAAGTGGAACCAAGCATGCATCCTGCCGTTCCTTCCTCAGTGAAGGAGGCGAATCATGCCGAAAAGAGATCCGATTCAGACGCCCGGCGCAAAGGCGCCGCTGGGCCCGCAACCGACCCCTGATATTCCTGACCGCATTCAGGAAAAACCGCCGCTGGCGCCGGCACAGGACCCGAGCGACACGAAGAAGCCGGAAGGCCGGCCGCTTGACCCGGCGCTGCTGCCGATTGGCGACCCGGCGGGCGCGGCTTGATATCACAGTCAGGTTGACGGCGCCTGGCAGATGGATTTTCTTGGTCGGACATTCATGCTCAAGGAATAGACCGATGCGCCCATATGTTCTGCCGCTTCTTGCCGTTCTGGCCGCCGGGCTTGCCGCCTGCCAGACCCTGACGCCCGAGGAGCGCCGGGCACGTGACGAACAGACCTGCCTCGGCTACGGCTTCAAGCGCGGAACGGACGGCTTTGCCAACTGCCTGCAGCGCATCGATCTCGACCGCCGCGCCCAGGCCCGCTACGACAGCGACTGGGTTATGGCCGACATGGCCTATAATCTGAACGGTCCCTACGTTTATCCGCGCTACTATCGCTACCGTCACTGAGCGCCTGAAATCACCGCCTGCGCGGCTGCAAGCCGCGCAATCGGCACGCGAAAGGGCGAGCAGGAGACGTAGTCGAGGCCGATCGTTTCACAAAAATGGATAGAGGCGGGATCGCCGCCATGTTCACCGCAAATGCCGAGCTTCATGTCGTTTCGCGTGCGCCGGCCGCGCTCGGCAGCGATACGGATCAGCTCCCCTACTCCATCGAAATCCAAGGATATGAAGGGATCATGCTCGATGATGCCTTTGCGCTGGTAGGTCGGAATGAAGGCCGAGGCATCGTCGCGCGAAATGCCGAAGGTGGTCTGCGTCAGGTCGTTAGTGCCGAAGGAAAAGAATTCGGCTGCCTCGGCAATGACATGGGCGCGCAAAGCGGCACGCGGCAGCTCGATCATCGTGCCAACCAGATAGTCGATGCGCATCCTGGCTTCCGACATGACATCCAGTGCCACGGCATCGATCTTCGCCTTCACGTAATCGAGCTCCGAGCGCAGACCGACGAGCGGCACCATGATTTCGGGAACGACGGCCGCCCCCGTTTCCTGCGCTGCGGCAATCGCAGCCTCGAAGATGGCACGCGCCTGCATCTCGACGATTTCAGGATAGGAGATGGCAAGGCGGCAGCCACGATGGCCGAGCATGGGATTGAACTCGTGCAGTGCGTCGACGCGCTGGCGCAGGGCCGAAGGCTCCATGCCCATGGCATAGGCGACCTCGGCGATCTCCTCATCACTCTTCGGCAGGAATTCGTGCAGCGGCGGATCGAGCAGACGGATCGTTACCGGCAGGCCGTGCATGACGGTGAACAGGCCGGTGAAATCACCCCGCTGCATAGGCAGGAGCTTGTCGAGCGCGCTGCGTCTCCCCTTCTCGTCTTCCGCCAGGATCATCTCGCGCATGACATGGATGCGCTCGCCCTCGAAGAACATATGCTCGGTGCGGCAAAGCCCGATGCCTTCGGCACCGAAGGAGCGGGCCGCACGGGCATCGGCCGGCGTGTCGGCATTGGTGCGCACGGTCATGCGGCGGGCGCGGTCTGCCCAGCCCATGATGCGGCCGAAATCGCCCGACAGTTCCGGCTGGATCATCGGCACTTCGCCCTTCAGCACCTGACCGGCGGAACCGTCGATAGTGATGATATCGCCCCTCTTCAGCGTCACACCAATGC
>NZ_JBFTPD010000030.1:0-87453 GCF_056398305.1 Rhizobium sp. 01T444 | reverse complement strand
AGGTGGGCGAAAGCGGGTGCGCGACGCGCTCTACATGGCGGCTTTCGTTGCACATAGGTTGAATACACCATTCGCCAGAACGGCTCAGACCATGGCTGCCAAGGGCAAGCCCTTCAAAGTCATGATCATCGCCATCGCGCGAAAAATCCTCGCCACCGCAAACGCTCTGATAAGGGACAAAACGATGTTCAATCCAACCTGACAAACACAGTTGCCAGTCTGCCCAAGTCCTTGGGCAGGAGAGACTTTTTTCTTTTGAGGCGTATGAGTCATTCGCCGCGCAGACGCTCGGCGGCTGGATTCCTGTGACAAGCACAGGAATGAGGGAGGTGGGGGTATCGCTCCCCTATGCCCCACGCCCGAGTGCCGCCGATTGCTGCAGAGTGATTGCATGGCCGAGCGGATCGGCGTGGCGATGGGCAAGCCGCCACTCTCCGCCCTCGCGCCGGTAGACGAGCGTTACGCGCAGCGCCCAGTCCTGCGCGGGCAGCGGCCGACTTCGACATGGGCGCGCTCGATGACGGCAAGCACGATCATGTCGGTGCCGGCATAGGTTTCGATGACTTCCTGTTTCAGCGTGCCGTTCCTGAAGAACTGCCGCATGCCATCCCAGGTCTTTTCGGTGAAGCCGGCCTCCCGCGATGGCGTGCCGCCGAAGGGCGACATCAGCGTGAAGTCCTGCGTGCGCGGCACAAGCGCCCGGTAGGTATCGACATCGCCGCGCATCAGCGCGGCATTGGCCTCTTCCGATATCCGGGCGAGATTTGCTGCCGGCATATCGGCGTTGCTGTCACCGACATCGGCAAGGGAGGCAAGGCCGGCGGTGCCGGCAACGAGAAGGGATCGTCGAGACGGTGACATGATATTTTCCTTTGCTAGCTTGGTCCTTTGCTAGCCTGGAGTTCGGAAGCGCGGCTGCGGAGCCGCCTGCATGCTTCAGAAATGCCAGTTTGCCGGTGCTGAAGCCAATGATATGATTTCAGCGATATGCTGAATGAAACTGATCTCTCGCGCGCCGATCTCAATCTCCTCGTGCTTTTCGAAGCCGTTATCGAGGAGGGCCATGTCGGCCGCGCCGCCGACCGGCTGAATATCTCAGCGTCAGCCGTCAGCCACGGGCTTGGACGCCTGCGGCGGATGCTCAATGATCCGCTGTTCGTAAGGACGCCCAGAGGCGTGGTGGCGACGTCGCGCGCGATGGAGCTTGCCGCGCCGGTTGCCGAGATCCTTGCCAGGGTGCGAAGCGTGATTGCGACCGCCGAGCCCTTCGATCCGGCAAGGTCGAGCCGCCGGTTCACGCTGGGGGCGCCGGATGGCGCATTCCGCCGCGCTTTCATTGCCTGACGCTCTACGAAGAGGATTTCGTCATTGCCATGCGCGCCGGTCATCCCTTCGCTCAGGAATCGACGCTCGACCGTTATATCGGGATGCGCCATCTCGTCGTTTCGCTTGGTGGTGATCCGCACGGCTTCGTCGACACGGCGCTTGAACAGCGGGGCTTGAACAGGCGGATGGCGCTGACGGTGCCGAATTTCATGTTCGCGCTCGCCATCGCCGGCGAGAGCGACATGCTTGCTGCCGTCCCCCGTCGCTTCGCCGCACTCTACGCGCCGCGCTTCGGCCTGGTGACGGTGGATGCGCCTTTGCCGCTGCCGCGTTTCCGGCTGAGTGCCGTTGCCCCGCGCGCCGCGATGATGGATGCCGGCCTGAGCTGGCTGTTTGGGATGCTGCTATCGGCGTGTGAGGTCGGGCGTTCTGCGGGATCGGTCTGACCAGGAACGAATGAATGCTTTCGGCCCCTGGCGAACGCTCATCGACTGCTCCCTCCAGATTGTCCCGCCAGTTCGTAGCGGGCGCGGCTCAGGCTGACCAGGCTGGCAATTGCCGCGCAGCCAGCCGACAGGACGACCGCAAACTCGAGCGCGGCGGAGAGCGGCAATGTCGCGAAGATGAGCGACATGAAGATTCCGCCCAGGGTCTGGCCGAGAAGCCGTGCGGTGCCCTGCATGGCACCTGCCGCGCCGCTTCTGGATTTCGGAGCCGAGAGAAGCAGAATGCGGTTGTTCGGCGTCTGGAACAGGCCGAAACCCAGGCCGGCAATCACCGTGCCGACCAGAAACGCAATGCCTCTCGGATCGGGTGGGCAGAGAGCTGCCACAAGGAGGCCGACACCCAGCAGTGCGCCGCCTGTCGCGCAAAGCCATGCGGTCTTGACGCGGTTTGCCAGACGTCCCGAAAAAGGCGCGATGATCGCGGTCGCAACCGGCCAGGGCATCATGTAGAGACCGGCCAGAACCGGAGACATGTGCAACCTGTGCTGGAGATAGAAGGGTAGCGCGATGTAGCTCAGCATCTGGCCGCAGAAGCAGGATACCGAGGCGATGACCGCCACGCGGAATGCAGGTGCCGCCAGGAGATCGGTCGGAATGATCGGGGCGTCGCTGTTGCGTTCCAGGCGCAGCAATATGACAAGGCAAGCTACCGAGGCGGCAATGAGGACCGCGCCACTTGCCGGCGCAGTCGCTATCCGGTCGGTGCCGCAGAAGAAGAGGATGAACATCGATGTGTTGGCCAGCAAGGCCTTGGTGTTCAGCTTTCGGTTCGTGCCCTGCATCTTGCCCAGCAGACCGCCGCTGAGAAGTACAATGATGCCGAGCGGTATGTTGACCGCAAAGAGCCAGGGCCAGGTCGTGACGGAAAGAATGGCGCCGGCAATGCCTGGACCGGCAGCGGAAGAAATTGCGATGACCATGGCATTGATTCCGATGATCGGACCCAGCATGTGCTGCGGCAAGGCTGAGCGCAGGTTCATCATGGCAAGCGCCATGATCGCGCCCGCGCCAAGCCCCTGCGCGAAACGGGCAAGGATCAGCAAGGAGAGGTCACCGGCGAAGGCGCAGGCAGCCGAAGCCGCGGTGAACAGCGCGACGCCGATCAGGAAGACCCGCCGCGCGCCATAGATTTCCCCGAGTGCGCCACACGGAAGAAGGGCGACCAGCACGGCCAACTGATAGGCTGAGACGACCCATACGGTGCTGCCCGCTTCCACGTGCAGCGAGAGCGCGATCGAGGGCAAGGCAACGTTGGCAATGGCGCCGTCCAGAACGACAAGAACAGCTGAGAGAAGGATGAGTGCGATGGCCATGTACTGTCGAGGCGATGCCGGGCCATCCTGAGAAATCGGTACGGTGGAGGCGAGGGACATTGAGAAACTCCCAATCGTTATCGGATGGACGACTAGTTAGGCCTTGCCGACTGCGAGCGCCAGACGCAACGAAATCAAACAACAGTTGCATGAAACGCCATGCGTGAGTAAATGGAGTCATGCCCGATCTCGACCTCAACCTCCTGGTGGCACTGGATGCGCTGTTGCGCGAGAAAAGCGTATCGGCCGCCGCGCGTCGGCTTGGCCTCAGTACATCAGCCATGAGCCGGACGCTGTCACGCTTGAGGACTGCGCTCGGCGATCCGATCCTTGTGCCGGCCGGGCGCGGCATGGTCGCAACGCCCCATGCCCTGGCGATTGCCGAAGACGTGCATTCGTTGAAAGAAGCTGTGAAAGCGGTGCTCAGTCCGCCGTCGACCGTGGAAATCCGCGAGGTGCGCCGCGATTTCACCATCCGTGCCAATGAGGCGTTCGTGCTTATTTTTGCCGCGGGCCTGAGCGCTGCTGTGGCGAACGCGGCACCAGGGATAAGGCTTCGGTTTGCGCCGCGATCGGACAAGGACGTTCAATCCTTGAGAGACGCGGCCGTGGATCTGGATATCGGCGTCCTGCCGACGGAGAGCGGGGAACTGCGTTGCCAGACCCTTTTCGAAGACCGGTATGTGGGTCTTGCAAGGACAGGACACCCGATTTTCGATGCAGATCCGATCACGGTCGAGAGCTATGCCGCCTGGGGCCACGTACTTTTCTCACCGCACGCGGATTTTGCCGGTCCGGTCGACAGGGCGCTCGCCGAACTCGGCGTCTACCGCGATGTCAGACTGATCGTGCCAAGCTTTCCAGCGGTGATCGCAGTTGCGGCGGCATCCGATTTGATCGGCGCGATTCCGAATTCTTATCGCAAATCCGCCGCAACAAGCCAGATCAGGACGTTTGACCTGCCGGTAGCCGTGCCGGGATTCGACATCGTCCAGGCGTGGCACCCGCGGATGGATGCAGATCCCGTTCATCGTTGGCTGAGAGCGCTGATCTTTGAGACGTTCAAGTCAATGAACTGAGTGCGCATTCGATAATTGGAGAAGGCCGGGTATCTGCGCAAGGCAGACGCTGTCAGTCGCCATGTGCGCCTTGCTCTCCACGGCCTCATGCGTCCGGGCAAGCTTCACCCATCGCACTTGCCCAAAACTTGGCCGATCCCCGGCATTTGTTGGCAGCTTCGCGAAATCCGGCTCCCGCCCGGAATGCTAGTCTCGCCTCACTTGCTTCCATTTCGAAAAGGCCGCTGCCCATGCTTCTGGATCGTTCCCGTCTCCCCGTCGTCTTCATCCGCACCAACGCTGACGCCGAGACCTCCATCAATGATCAGATCGAAGCCCTGCTGGAGGAGCGGCGGCCGTTCGTGCTGGTCACGGATCACGCGCCTGACGATCACGAGGAGGAGACGCAGGAGGAGCGCAAGGAGCGAGCGCTGTTTTTCAAGAGGATCAAGGACCGGATGAGGGCCTATTGCCGGGGCATGATCGTCATCGATTGCGGCAGGCCGACGTCGGCCGCGATCAAGATTGCGGCGGCGACTGCCGGAAAGGCTTTTGGTTTTGCGATCGTCTTTGCGGCAAACGAAGACGAGGCGGAGCGCAAGGGGCGGAGCCTGCTCGGCAGCAGGGACGATGCGTGGTTACTCTGATCTCCGGCTTCTGTGATAGAGGCTAAGTTTGCCCATGAGGATCGGCAATGGATATTCCAGACACGTTTGACCCCGCCGCGATCGACGAGATGTCGAGTTTCGTCGGCGAGACGGTGCCGCATCGCCACGGCAAGGCGCAGCTGCTTTACGTGATGAGCGGCGTGCTGACGATGAGGGCGGCCGGCGGTGTCTGGACGGTGCCGCCGAATTGCGCGCTATGGATTCCGGGCGGCACTTCCCATAGCGGGCGTGCCTGCGGCCGTATCAAGATCGGCAATCTCTATGTCGACGCGAAACTGACCGGTGACCTGAAGGACGAATGCGGCATTCTCTTCGTCCAGCCTTTCCTGCGCGAGCTGATTTTTCGCCTGGAGCCGCGCCCGGATAGTCCCGAGATGGAGCCCGAACGGCTTCACCGTCTGGTCGGCGTGCTTCTCGATGAGCTGAGGGCAGCACCGCTCGAGCCGATCCATCTGCCGATGCCCACCGATCGCAGGCTGCAGCGGCTCGCCGAAGCGATGGTCGCCGAACCTGGCCTGCGGTTCACCATAGACGAATGGGGTGCGCGGGTCGGAGCAAGCAACCGGACGCTCAGCCGCCTGTTCCAGCGGGAAACGGGAATGTCCTTCCTGCGCTGGCGACAGCAGCTGCATATCGGCGTCGCCCTTCAGCGCCTGGCGGCGGGGCAGCTCGTGACCGTCATTGCCGGCGATCTCGGCTATGAAAGCGTCAGCGCCTTCATTGCCATGTTCCGCCGCATGCTCGGAACGACGCCGACGCGCTATTTCAGTGATCAATTGCTGGCGAGCCCGCACAGGCTGGAAATCACGGCGGATTGGCGCGCGGAAGCGGACGAAGGCGATGGCCGGAATGAAGAGAAGGCCCGGGATCCTGCGAAGGGTTCCACGTCCAATCTGGTGCCGTTCAGACGAGAGCCGAATTGATCCCGTTCAGCCCGTCCTTGTTGCTCTGCCCAATCCTAGAAAAGCATATCCGCATCATGAGACCGGTTGAGGGGCCGGCCTTCCTGAAAACGGCACGGACCGGGGCGGACTTCCGTTGCCTGCAGCACCGCCACATCGCCGGATGGGCTGATGTGGAGGGCAGACAGGATATTCGTCGCGAAGGCACCGGTATCGATGGCAATCCGGTTCGGGAAGATCTCGACGCGTTCGCTTGCGGTAATCGTGTGCCCATGGACGACGATCTTGCCGAATGAGGTGCTGGCATTCAGGAATTCGCCGCGAATCCACATCAGCGTATGGGCATCCTGCTCGGCCAGGGGAATGCCGGGTTTCAGGCCGGCATGGACGAGGATGTGGTGGTCGAGTTCGACATAGCGCTCCGCCGCGCGCAGGCATTGCAGGCGCTCGTCTCCAAACCTGCCGCGGATCTCGTCTGCGGTGATGGCTGCCTCAAGGGGCAGGCCGTAGGACAGCATCGTCTCGCTGCCTCCGAGGTCTTGCCAGTGGTTCACGAGATCTGCCTGAACGGCCGGGTCCGTCTCGTCGAGGATCTGGAGAGGGAGGGCGTCGTGGTTGCCGCGTATCAGCTTCGAGCCCGGTCTGTCGCGCAGCGTGCGGATGACGAGATCCATCGCTTTGCGGCTCTCCGGCCCACGGTCCATGATGTCGCCGAGGAAGACGATCCGGTAGTCGATCGTCTCGTCGCGCGCCTTGCCGGCAATGCCTGACAGCATCTCCTCCAGCAGGTCGGCACGCCCGTGGACATCGCCGATGGCGAATGTGTGAAGAGAAGCGTTTCCGGTCATCGATGGCTCCCTTGTCGCACTCGGTATGACATTGTTTATGAGCTGCGCCCAGCCCCCAACTGAAATGTGGAATCCAACTCGATACTGCCGGAGAATCCCCTGCGGTGTGGGGGTATATTGGGCGATTTATCTTGATGGAGATATTTTCGTGAAGCAGTCTGCGCACTCATTCGTCGCGTAACGCTGATTTTTACGACGTCGCGGAATTCATCTGTAAAACTGTTGCTTTCATTGGGACTTTCACCGCATTCATTCGAGGATCAGATGCTATACACTCTACATGCCGCACCGGGTTCATGCTCTTTCGCGCCTCACATCGTACTGGAGGAAATCGGCGAACCCTACTCACTTGCTTTGATGTCTCCGGGGCATCCAGAAACTAAAACTGATCAATTCCGCCGACTAAACCCGAAAGGCCGCATTCCCGTCCTCACCGCTGACAATTTTATCCTGACGGAAGCGCCGGCAATCCTCGTCCATCTCGGGCTAACCAACCCTGGTGCCAAGCTCTTGAGCACTGACCCGGAAGCAATTGTTCGATCGATCGAATGGTTTAACTGGCTGTCAGGCACGGTGCATGCCGTCGCTGTTCGAATGGTTTGGCGACCGGACTATTTCACCGACGATGGCGAGTATGATTCGTTGATCGCCAAGGGCAAGCAGCATCTTTCTTCAGCCTTCGCGCTTATCGAAAGCAGACTGAACGAGCGTCTCTGGGCCGTGGGAGACCACTATTCCGTGGTCGATCCATATCTGCTGGTGTTCTATCGATGGGGAAATCGGATGCACATGGACATGCAGAATAGCTATCCAGCGTGGACCAGACATGCCCGCCGTCTTGAAGACAGACCGGCCGTTCAAAACGCGCTTTCTCAGGAAGGTATCTCACTATGGGAATGAGGTACCTTCCCGGAACTTGTTTGTCGCGCGTCGCCTGACTTTCGCGATAAAATCGTGATCGCCGATTTATAGGGGAAGTCTGTCGCAAAAGTCAGAACTTCGCGAGGGATATTTGCGGTGGTAGCAAATTCCACCAGCGCCTCCGGAAGGTGAAGAGGGGCCGGAATGCGCCAGGAACGGACTACGCTCCAGGTTGATTTCCGGGGCGCGTGGGTATTGGTTTGCGGGTAAGCGTCGGCCCATAGAGGATAACAACGACCAGCGCAGTCACACACCACGTCGCGACCAGCAGCATGATGTGGCGTTCGCTGTCGATCGCATTCAGGCCGAGATTACCGGTGATGACCAGGCCGTCTGCGGCGTGGGCGATCAAGGTGATGAGCACGCTGCCCTTGGCGTTGTTGAAGAGCCAGCCGAACACGATCGTGAAGGCGAAGGTCCCAAACAGCGCATAAGATGGCAGCATGTCGAGGAGGACCAGCGGCACGTGCCAGATGACAACCAGCACGCCGAGGATGGCGTTCGCGACGAGCGGCAAGTGCCGTTCCTGCAGACGCGGGAGGGCGAAGCCACGCCAGCCGAGTTCTTCCTGCATCGGTCCGTCGAGGGGATTGACGAGGCGAATGGCGAACATCATCAGAATGGTAGGCGCTGAAGCGATCAACGCCGCCGTGGGGTTCGGCCCGCCGAAGACCATGTTCAGATAAGCGGGCGTCACGCCGATCACCGGTGCCGTGAGCAGAGCGACCGCAATCCATCCCCAGCCCACCCGCCAGATGGTGAACTTCTTAAGGAGCGCGACGACGCCGGGCTTGCCTCCGGTGATCGCGGTCACGATCAGAGCCGCGTAAAGCGGACCGGGCACCATGAGGAGGAAAGGCAAGGCGAACGCGCCGGAGAGGAGCGTGCCGGCATAGATCCGCTCCGGCAGGGTCCAGCCGAGCCAGGTCAGGATGTAAGCGATGGCGAAAAACGCAATGAGCGGGTAGCGGCTGATAAGCTGGCGGATGGAGGTCATGTCGGTTCCTCTGCGGCAGCACTCGGAATTAACGGCCCAGCCGCAGAAAGCGATGTCGACCAGTTGGTGGAGCGCGGCGTGGCTCTCGGTGCAGAGCGAATGGAAGTTTACCAGCACCCGACCAATCCGCAGCATCAATCTCAGATCAGCCCCCGCATAGGCACTGCATGATCCATACCGACCCGCCAATCAGAGGGGATCGATCGATCCTCACACAGCCTTGGCGGTCGCCGGCTTTTGATCGTTGTGGATCTCTGTTGGGTGGGACCATCCACACGGGGCCAAAGCGTAATGTCCGCGTTGGGCCACGAGCGGCCCCCAGCCTTCGACACGGCCGCTAGTGGCTGGCGGGTTGGGGAGGGGTTTTTGACCGGGCAGAAGCTCCGCCAGAACGCCGGCTGCAGGTTCAAAACCCCGCCGAATTGATCCCGTTCACCCGCTTCTTCCAGCCCTCTTGACGATCCGCCACCTGGATTGCCCGATTGCCTGGCGATTGGCGATCTTTTCGGGCGGGGTGCCGGTGAGGACCGCCTTTATGTCGTCGCGCATCTGCGGGAAGACGCGGTAATATTGGTGGTTCTCCGGCTCTGAGAGCTCGAGGATGGCGCTGACGTCGACCGCCGATACCTTGTCGCTGATCGTGCCCATATTGTCGGGGCCGTCTGCGCCGAGGCGCGGTCCGTTGAATTTTGTGCCGCTGCTGAGCGTGCTGAGAATCCAGTCCTTCTCGGAATAATAGACGGTGATCGACCGGCAGATCCGCGGCAGGAACTTGAATTTCTGGGGATCGTCGAAGGCATCGGCATCCTCGTCGGCGGCCGCCAGGATCACCTTGTCGAAATAGCGGCGCAGGGGGGATGACGATGTGCCATCGAGCGAGGTCATGGCATTGACGGTCGAGAGCATCGCGGAGGGCGGTTCGGGCAGTTTCATCAGCGCCTGTAGCGCGTTTCGCATCACATAATTGCCCATGCTGTGGCAGATCAGGTGAATGGCCTGGTTGCAGCGCTCTTCCTCGCTGAGCTTGTCGACGAAATCGCTGAGGCGACGCAGGGTTCGGGCGATCGCGATGCCCGATGCCGCCGCGGTCCTGCGGTCATGGGCGTAATCGCCAAACGGTGTGGGTATGGGCAGGAGCGAAGCAATCGACGGCCAGGAGAAAACGAACATGTTGACGTCGAGCCCGTAGAAGGCGCTCAGCCAACCGGCGCGCTCGATGGAATCGACGAAACTGTTGCTGAAGCCATGGATGAAGGCGATCGTCGGCTTGTCATCGGCCTTCATCGAGGCGCGGATAGCATCGAAGATCGTGTCGCTGCCGAGCGTCGGCGCCTCTCCTTCGGCGAAGAGAAGCTGCTGGTTGGCGACGGCGAGCGAGCCCGGCACGAGCACGTTCGTCTTCCTCGACAGATTGACGTTGACCTTGGCGCTGCCGTAGCGGACATCGATGCCGCTGGTCGGGCCGAGTTCGGAACCGAAGCCAATAATCCGCTGATGCTGCGGATCTGTTGGATCGAGGAGCGGCTGACGATTGGTTGCGAAGTAAACCGTCTGAATCATGATCCTCTCCGCCTCCAGATGGCGAGACCGCCTCAGAGATCGCTGCCGACAGGGTAATTCATGCGTCCGCTCCCGTTGCACGATAGCAAGCGGACAGTAAATCCCGCTAGGCCAAGCGTATTGATTGCGTCAGGCCAGATGGATTTTGCAATTTCCAAGTTTTACGTGAATATTTCCTCAAGAATTAGCTAATACAATTTAGTGGCGATTGCAACAGGAATCGGGTTCTCCCAGTCCGTTCGAGAATTCACGAGGGTCCGGTTGATCGATGCGAGAGCCGTTCAACGACCCACCGGGAGGCTGGAAAATATTCTCCAGGTGCCCGCGCAATCAGCCAATACTGATCGGTCGTCAACCCTCCGTGGGAGCGTCCGGTGCAATGCCGCTCATCGCGCCCGATATATGAGCCGTGTTCGTATGCGCGGACTGGATGAGGTAGCAGGCGCCGGCCTGTCGTAACATTCTCCACCTTTGGTGACTTGAGGTCATGCTTAGCGAAAGATGGCTTACATATTCGCTAATGTTGCCGTTACGCACTTGTAGTGTTGGTGATATTATGTGCCGCTAATATTCTTAAGGCGGTTGCAGGCGTCTATCAGTTTTACGCGATCTGAGAGGCCAGCGTTGCCCTCTCTCAGTAATCGAGCCGTTCCGCGATCCTATAGTTCGCCCAATACATTCAACATCAGCACCATGGGGGATCGAGTTATGCCAGCCACTATACGAAGACTCTTTGCCTCCGGAATTGCCCTGTTGCCAACGTTCCGTTTCGGCGCGGCGTGAGCCCAGGACGCCACACCCGAGGAAGGCAAGGGAGCCTGCGATGGCGTCCCGAAGAAATGAGACCGACATTGTGTCGGCAAAGTGAGGAGTATATCCAATGGCTAAGAGACACAGCGGGCTATCCGGACTGGTGGTTTCGCTCGCCACGTCCACTTTCCTCGCAGGCACGATTGCAGCCACCGCCCATGAGGCCATCTCGCCGGCAATCTCCACGCCGGACAAAGTCGAGACGCGCATCGGCACGCTCGACTTCAAGGATGGCATGCCGAGCAAGGAGACCATCGCCAAGGTCTATGACAATCTGGACTTCATGCACGCCTTCGAGGCGTTCGTGAACACCTTTCAGGGGGTCAGCATACACGCTCTCCACAAGGGCTTTCTGAGCATCGGGGTCAAGGACAACGACGTCCTCATCTTTTCCGAGCTGATGGACGCCAAGTCGCTGTACCTGACTGCCAATGCCGACACCGTCTATTACATGGGCATGCTTGACCTGACCAAGGGTCCGGTCGTGCTCGAGGTGCCACCCAAGGCGCTTGGCGCCATCGATGACTACTGGTTTCGCTGGGTCATCGACATCGGGCTGCCTGGGGCTGATCGCGGCGAGGGCGGGAAATACCTCATTCTGCCGCCCGGCTACGATGGTCCGCTGCCCGATGGATTCACTATCGCCCGCGCCCGGACCAGCATCGTCGTATGGTTCGCTCGCTCATTCCTGGAGAACAACGATCCCAAGCCCGTTGCCGAAACGGTCAGAAAATTCACCAAGGTCTATCCATACGAGGCCGGCGGCGTCGGCACCCCCATCGCCGACTTTCTGAGCGGCAAGGCTAAGCTCGGAAAAGTCACGCCACCGCCGCCGACCGTGTTCCACGAAGGTACCGGCAAGGTATTCAGCACGATCCCACCCAACGACTTCAGCTACTACGAGATGCTCAATGAGGTCGTGCAGCAGGAGCCCGCAGGGTCGCTCGACCCCGAGCTGATGGGCCCGGTCGCGGCCATCGGCATCATCAAGGGCAAACCGTTCGCACCGGATGCGCGGATGAAGAAGATTCTTACCGAAGCGCTGGCGCTCGCCAATGCCACTTCGCGCACCCTGTTTATGGCTCCTCGCGCGGCGGACTGGTTCTACTACCCCGGTTCGGGATGGGTGAATCAACTGTTTGTCAGCGGCTACGAATTCGAGACGCCGATTCCGGAAATCACGGCGGATGGTGCCAAGCCCTTTCCGCCCACAGGGTACCGGTTGCTGGACTCGCGAACGTCCTTCTTCTACGGCGTGACCGGGATTACGCCTGGAATGGCCATGCGCGTACCCGGCATTGGCTCGCAGTACCTGTGGACGATGGTCGATGCAAACAAAGACCCCTTCGATGGCGCCAGGACCTACAAGGTGACGCTGCCGAAGGACATCCCACAGGCGAATTTCTGGTCGTTCACGCTTTATGACAACATGTCGCGCTCGATGCTCGACACGCCGCAACGTTTTCCGCGCGCGGGCAGCCAGAGCTTCCCGTCACCGGCCGCGGAAGCGGGCGCCGACGGCACGACGACGGTCTACTTCGGCCCGACCCAGCCGCAAGGCGTGAAGCGGGGCAACTGGATCCAGACCATGCCCGGCAAGGGCTTTATCCCCATGCTGCGGCTCTACAGCCCGCTCGAACCGTTCTTCACGAAGGAATGGCGGCCGAGTGAAGTCGAACTGGTCCAGTAGGGAAAGCAGATGGGCGCGGCCCTGAAGCCGAAACAGCGTCGCGAGACTGGGAACTGACTGGCGATTTCAAACGCCGGGCGAGCGGCCCACGCGCAGACAACGGAGGAGAATCCCCATGTTACGATCAGCAATGACAGCCTTGGCCGTTGCCGTTGGTCTGGCTTCAGCCTCTACCGGCGTCCAGGCCCAAGACGCCACGCCTGAGGAAACCCGAGCCATAGCCAGGGAGGCCTATATCTACGGCTTCCCGATGGTCGACAGCTACCGCATCCAGCATGCCTACTTCGTCGACTCCAAGAATCCCGAATACAAGGGGCCGTGGAACCAGATCGTCAACACCCCTCGTGTCTATACGCCGGCCGACACGGCGATACAGACGCCCAACTCCGATACACCCTATTCCTGGCTCGGCCTCGATTTGCGCGCCGAGCCGATGGTCGTCACGATGCCAATGATCGAGAAGGATCGCTATTTCGCCGTCCAGCTCATCGATTGGTACACCTTCAACTTCGACTACATCGGCAGCCGCGCGACCGGCAATGATGGCGGCAGCTTCCTCATCGCCGGGCCAGGCTGGAAAGGCGAAACGCCCAAAGGCGTGAACAAGGTGTTCCGCTCGGAGACCGAGTTTGTTTTCGCGGCCTATCGCACGCAGCTTTTCAGCCCCGATGACATCGACAATGTCAAGAAAGTCCAGGCCGGCTATAAGGCAGAGCCGCTATCGGCGTTCCTCGGCCAGCCCGCGCCGGCCGCCACGCCGGCGGTCGATTTCATCAAGCCGCTGACGCTGGACGAGGAGAGGAAGTCGCTCGAATTCTTCAACATCTTGAACTTCATCCTGCAGTTCTGCCCGACGGTACCTTCCGAGACCGACCTGATGGCGCGTTTCGCCAAAATCGGGATCGGCGCAGGAAAGACCTTCGACGCGAGCAAGCTCACACCTGAAATGACCGCGGCATTCGAGCAAGGCAGAGCCGACGCTTGGGCGGACTTCGACAATTTGCGGAAGCAAGTCGACGCGGGGAAGGTGACCTCCGGCGACGTGTTTGGCACGCGTGCCTATCTGAAGAACAATTACCTTTACCGAATGGTGGCGACCATCGGCATTTACGGAAATTCGAAGCAGGAAGCGATCTATCCGGTTTATGCCGTCGATGCCGCGGGTCAGAGGCTCGACGGCGCCAACCGGTACACTGTCCATTTCACGCCGGGCGGGCTGCCGCCGGTCAACGCATTCTGGTCGATGACGATGTATGATCTGCCTCAGAGCCTGCTCGTCGCCAATCCGATCAACCGCTACCTGATCAACTCGCCGATGTTGCCGCAGCTCGTGAAGGACGCCGATGGCGGCCTGACGCTCTATTTCCAGAACGAGTCGCCCGGCAAGGACAAGGAGCCTAACTGGCTGCCTGCGCCCAAAGGCCCGTTTGTCGTTTACATGCGCCTCTACTGGCCGAAGGAGGCGGCGCTCGACGGCTCCTGGACGCAGCCGCCGATGACGAAGACCCAGTGAGGGGGGCAGGCGCCGCGGCGCGGCAATCGCGTTCGCGGTGCATGAACTCGAAGCCTTCCGCCGAGCACGTGATAACGTTGGCCGAATAGTTGGGCCTGTTACACCAGCGATCGCCTCGCCATCTCGATTACCTTCTGAGTCAGGGCTGCAAGCCGGTTGATCTGCCAGTAGAGCACGACATCGAGCGGCGTGATCGGGTCCATTCTTCTGCTGGACGATCAAATGACGAAAACCTAAAAGAAATTAAGCCCAACCCGCCTCTTGAAGGAGAAAAAATGAAACGCATCGAGATGGAGGTGAGCGGCGGCTGCCAGTGCGGTGCCGTGCGCTACCATGCAACCGCTATGCTCGACAATTCGCATCTCTGCCATTGCCGCATGTGCCAGAAAGCCTCTGGCAACATCTTTGCCGCGCTTGTCGCCGCGCCCGATGATGCACTCACCTGGACACGCGGCAAGCCTGATGTCTGGAAGAGCTCGGAGCTTGTCGAGCGCGGCTTCTGCGCCAATTGCGGCACGCCATTGTTTTTCCACCACCTCGAAAACGGTCGCACCAACCTGATGATCGGTTCGCTTGACGATCCGCACGCCTTCTCGCCGCGTGCCAATACCTGCACCGAGAACATGGTGAAATGGTTCGATACGATCACCGGCATAGAAAATACCGGTGCGACCGAAAACAACGGCGCCGACTGGGCCGCGGCAATCAAGGAGAGCAGCAACCAGCACCCCGATCACGATACCACCGCATGGGTGGTGAGGGGGCGTGATGGCTGAGGCCTATTCCGGCGGCTGCCAGTGCGGCGCTGTCCGTTGCCGCTATTCAGGCTGAGCGCGGTTTGATGATAGATGGCGGGCTGGGCCGGCTGTTGGCATTCTGCTCCGGCATGAGAAGTCTGGCGTTCTGGTGGACTGGTCTGACTTGGAGCGAATGACTGCTTTCGGCCCTTTGCTGCCGTTCGAGGTCGATCCGAGAAACGTACGGTATGTGCTAGAATGCGGCCCGAAGGCGGAATGCGACAGACGCACTGCGAGGGGCGGTGTGATCGAACCGGTATTCGCGCGATCGAGAGCCGACGTTGTGCTCTTAAGGAGAGACGAGGACGATGCCGACACCACAGCAACCCAGTCTAATAGTTCGACAGAAATCCCCAGAGAATATCGAGTTTCCGTTTGCGTCGCTCTCCGATTGGCTGATCCCAACCGAGCTGTTTTTCGTGCGAAACCATTTCCCGTCGCCGGACCTCGATGCGCGAGACTGGAGATTGCGGGTTGGCGGGGCGGTGGAGCGGCCGATCGAACTTGACCTCGACAGCATCAAGGCGATGCGGAGCACGACTTTCACCGCCGTCGTCGAGTGCGCGGGGAACGGGCGCGTTTACTATGAGCCGCCGAAGGAGGGATTGCAGTGGCAGAATGGAGCCGTCGGCAATGCTGCCTGGACAGGTGTTCTTCTGCGCGAGATTTTGGAAATGGCGGGCGTTAAGCGAACCGCACGTGAGGTTCTGCTCGCAGGCGCCGACAGCGGCGTCGTCGACACGAACAAGAAAACGGCTTCTCCCGGCCCCATCGCTTTTGCGCGCAGTTTGCCGCTTGAGAAGGCCATCGCTGATAGCACGATCCTTGCCTATTCGATGAACGAGCAGCCGTTGACGCGCGATCACGGCTACCCGCTACGCGCGGTCGTGGGTGGCTGGTTCGGCATGGCTTGGGTCAAGTGGATCACTGATATCACTGTTGTGGAGCAACCGTTCCTTGGCTACTGGCAGGCGCGCGACTATTTCCGTTGGGAGCGCAGCCTCGGGGAACCCAGGCTGGTCCCCCTTGCGGAGATGGAGGTCAAAGCGCAGATCGCGCGTCCCGTACAGGGGGCGCGTCTCATCGTCGGCCAACCGTACCGGATTTTCGGAGCCGCCTGGAGCGGAGAGGCTCCTATCCGGCAGGTGCAGGTCTGTACCGGGGATGGCAGGGGCTGGCGCGAGGGAAGGCTTCTCGAGACAGAACGTCCCTTTGCATGGCGCTTGTGGGAGTACATTTGGACCCCTGAAGACGTGGGGCGATATATACTGCGATGTCGCGCGATCGATGGGGCCGGGTGCGTGCAGCCCGACCTCCAGCGTTCCGACTGCGAGAGCTACGTGGCCAATTGGATCATTCCGGTGGAGGTCACGGTCGTTCCCGAGCCACAGACGTACGAGGAGGAATTCGTGATCTAATCACCGCATGGGGCGGAATGGCGGCTTTTGGCGCAAAGCAGACGCCGTTGTACCCACACGTCACCCTCACACCAGCGATCGCCTCGCCACATCGATCACTTTCTGCGTCAGGCCCGCAAGCCGGTCTGCGGCAAGCCGGCTGATCTGCCAGTAGAGCACGACATCAAGCGGTGTGTCGGGGATAAGCTCGACGAGCCGGCCGGCTTTGATGTGGTCCTCAGTCAGCTGGATCGGGCTCATGCCCCAGCCCATGCCGAGCAGGCTGGCATCGAGAAAGCCCTGTGTGGCCGGCAGCCAGTGCGTCGGCACGTTGACGTCGGTCGCCAGCGTGCGGCGGATCCATTGCGCCTGCAGGCGGTCCTTCTGGTTGAAGGTGAAGGAAGGGGCGCGGGCAAGCGCTTCCGGGGTGACGCCATCAGGGAAATAGCGATGGACGAATTCGGGGCTTGCGGTTGCTTGGTAGCGCAGCGCGCCGAGCGAGTAGCGACGGCAGCCGGAGACCGGCTTTTCCATGCTTGTGACGGCGGCGATGACGCGGCCGCGCTCCAGCCATTCGGCCGTGTGGTCCTGATCTTCGATGGAAATGTTCAGGAGGTAGTTCGAGCTTTTCGAGAAATCCGCCATCGCCTCGAGGAACCACGTGCCGAGGCTGTCGGCACTGGTGGCGATCCGCAGCGTGACGCGCTGTTCGGGACTGTCGCGGTCGCTCAGCGCCGGCAGATGTTCGAGCAATTCGCTTTCCAGCATGCCGACATTTTCCATGTGCCGGCAGAGCCAGTCGCCTTTTTCCGTCGCCGTGCATGGCGTTTCACGCACGACGAGGGCGGCACCCAGCCGCTCTTCCAGCTGCTTGATGCGCTGCGAGACGGCCGATGGCGTGACGTTCAGGACGGCGGCGGCCTTTTCGAAACTGCCGGTCTGGACCACGGCAAGCAGCACGCGAAGGGCAGGATAATCGATCATGGGTAAGCTGCGCTTAATTGACGTAAGGATGATTAATTAGCTTAATGTGGCCGATCCGTCTATCGAGCGTCTCAACAACGCGACGGAAACCTCTGATATCATGAACTTTACGACTTATTTCACCGGCCTGGCCGCCGGCCTCAGCCTGATCGTGGCGATCGGCGCGCAGAATGCCTTCATTCTGCGCCAAGGGCTGCGCAATGAATATGTGTTTGCCGTCTGCCTTGCCTGTGCTCTATCAGATGCGATCCTGATCGTCGTCGGCGTCACCAGCCTGGCGCAGGTGGTGAACCTCATGCCCTGGCTCGATCCGGTCATGCGCTATGGCGGGGCGGCATTCCTCATCTGGTATGGGGCGAAAAGCCTCTATTCGGCAGTGTGGTCTTCGGGCGCATTACAGGTTTCAAACGGGGCGGGGGCAAGCTTCGGCAAGACCATGGCCATGTGCCTGGCGCTCACCTGGCTCAATCCGCATGTCTATCTCGATACGGTGATCCTGCTCGGTACGATCTCGACGCGTTTTGCCGGCCATCAGGCAGCCTTTGCCGCGGGGGCCGTGACGGGCTCCTTCCTGTTCTTTTTTTCGCTGGGATATGGTGCGGCCTGGCTTCGCCCCATCTTTTCACGGCCGGTTTCCTGGCGCATTCTCGAAACCATCATCGCTTGCGTGATGTGGCTGATCGCGTTCAAGCTCCTGAACGGCATGTGACGGCTGCATACGCCCCAAGCGCATTCGAATTTGGGAAATCAGAATGTCAGTCGACCCGCATCATCTCGCCCTCGTCTTCACCGCCTATATCATCGCCGCCGCAAGCCCAGGCCCCAGCAATATGCGCATCATGGGTGTCGCCATGCATCAAGGGCGCCAGTCGGCGCTGATGATTGCCGCTGGTGTGGTCAGCGGCTCGCTCTTCTGGGGCTCGATGGCGGCGACCGGCGTTTCCGCCATTCTGGCGCAATATGCGCAGGCACTGATCATCCTGAAGATAGCAGGCGGTTTGTACCTGCTGTTTCTCGCGTACAAGGCCGGCAAATCTGCCATGACCTCTGACGAGAAGAAGGGCAGGCCGCTCGATGCCATCAGGCCGGCTTCGGGCTTCAGCCTCTATCGCCGCGGGTTGCTGATGCATCTGACCAACCCGAAGGCGCTGCTCGGCTGGATCGCGACCATGACGCTCGGCCTCGGACCGGGTGCCACGCCGACGACGGTCGCCGTCATCCTTGCGGGCTGCGCTATTCTCAGCATCACGATCTTCTGCGGTTATGCGCTGGTCTTCTCCACCGCGCCGATGATCCGCATGTATCGCCATGCGCGCCGTTGGATCGAGGGCACGCTGGCGCTCGTCTTCGGGGCGGCCGGCATGAAGCTCCTGCTGTCGCGCGCATAAAGAGGACGTTCCCGATGCCGCTTTTTCACGGTCTTTCCGCCTTTCCGATCACGCCAGCTGATGCCTCCGGCATCGTCGATACCGGCGCGCTCGCCACCTTGCTTGCCCGCATTCAGGCCGCGGGTGCCGATTCCATCGGGTTGCTCGGCAGCACCGGCGGTTACGCCTTCCTGTCGCGCGATCAGCGACGCCGGGCGGTGGAAACGGCGATGTCTGCTGTCGGCGGCAAGATCCCCGTCATCGTCGGCGTCGGAGCGCTTCGCACAGATGAGGCGCAGGCCCTGGCTGATGATGCACGGGCGCTCGGGGCGGATGGCCTGCTGCTGGCGCCGGTCTCCTATACGCCGCTCACCGATGACGAGGTCTACGAGCATTTTGCAGCCGTGGCCGATGTCGGGCAGTTGCCGCTCTGCATCTACAACAATCCGGGCATGACGAAATTCACCTTCAGCGTCGAGCTGATCGCCCGGCTTTCCAGGCTTGGGACCGTCAAGGCGGTGAAGATGCCGCTGCCCGCCAATGGCGATTTCGCAGCCGAGATTAAGAGTCTCCGCGCGGTGACGTCTGACGGTTTCGCGGTCGGCTATAGCGGCGACTGGGGTGCTGCGGATGCGTTGCTGGCGGGCGCCGATGGCTGGTACGGCGTGGTTGCGGGCCTGCTGCCCGCCGAGGCGCTGAAGCTGACGAGGGCTGCGCAGGCGGGCGAGGCGGCAGAGACTGCGCGCATCAACGATGCCTTCGCGCCGCTCTGGGCGCTGTTTAAGGAATTCGGCAGTTTCCGCGTCATGTACACCATTGCCGATCTCCTCGGCCTCGGCCGGTTTTCGCCGCCACGCCCGGTGCTCGGCCTTCCGGAGCAGGCGCGCGGGCGGGTGCGCGAGGCGCTTGAGAGCCTTGGCTCCGCAGTCGGCCGCTAGTGCGGCTGCAGCCAGCCCGATCGCGTCCTTTGAGCGGAAGTCGAACGGCGACTTACACTAAAGAAGGCGTGTTGAGCGTGAGGGTGGTTAAGTAAACCTGGCACTCGACAGATCAGTCGCTGACGGTGAATCCCCATGATGACGGATCGATCAATTCCGGCGGCGGAATCATCTCCTTGAGGTCGACGGGGCGACGCTTGACCTCGACGGCGGTATAGTTTTCACCGAGACCCACCCACGAGCTGAACTCGACTTTCAGCGCCACACCATCCGGCGTCAGACATTCGCTCCTGCCCGCATCAGCTAGGTGCGTTGTTTCGAACCAGGCACAGGACTCTCCAAGGTAACGACCGCTCTTTTTTAAGTCGGTCGGACCGATCTCAATACCGATAAGGTTACTTGATGGCCGAAAATCAATCGATGAGCGACGAGCCTCGAAATGACGCTCGTTTTTGGAATAACCGACAGTCAATCTTTGATCGTCGAGCATGTTCCAGACCAAAAACACCACCCTTCCATCGCTGCCGCGCTCTTCTTCAAATCGCCAGGGATAGTGCCTGAGCACTCTTTTCTCCGACCGGTCGCCGATCATTCTCGCTTCAAAATCGGGAAGATTTGCAGGTCTATTCGGATAATTCCTGAGCGGCTTCAGCCAGAATGCAGGATCGACGAGCCGCTTGGGAGGTCTGATTTCCGATTCCGCGACAGGTGTTCGTTCCAGTTTGATCAGTTGCGTTTCGCCGTAAGGCTCCTTGCGCTTTATCAACCCCTTTGTGGCAACTTCAATACCATCACGTGATAGGCAGCTGTAGGCGAAGGGTCCGAAAGTCCCCTTCAGCTCGGACTTGTCGATGACCTCCCACCATTTGCAAGCTTCACCGGCCGGGTGGATGGCAGTCCCAACTTCCTTCGTGTTCTTAACGCTGATGCCCCTACGTAGCGGCGCGACCTTTGTAATGGTCATATCAGTAACGTCTTCGTCGTCATGAGCCTTCCATGTCGACAACAAGACGCTATCGAAGAAGCTTCCATAGGAAACGCGTGTCCCGTGGCTCCAATGCTCTTCGACCCTTGTCCATCCATGATGATGAAGAACCGAGCGCAAATGTGTATTTGTGGGGCGATCGGCCTCTCGAACCGTCATCAGTGCCCTGTAATCGGGGACATCACGGCTGACGAAAAAAGGAATGTCATCGGCATTTCCCATGCCCGCTGCCAGCAACCCGATCCCTGCTGCAAGCGAGAACACACACGCCTTGACGCGTCTTTTCAAGATCGAACCTCACCAATGTTTAGAAGCAGGAGAGACTGCCGGATTTGAGCCTGCACTCTGCTTGACTCCCCGAAATATTCAATGTTTGTTCAAGCAAAAGTTGAGGATTTATAGTGCAAAAATATCTTTGCATATTCGATATTGGCAGCCGCGGCGATTTCACGTTCGAACTGCATGACGACGTCGGAATCCAAACGCGAATCCCACCCCGTAACAGCACGCAGCGGCGAAAAGAAACTGGTGTTTGAGAACGTTCAACTCAATGGCGGCTGCGAGTTTGTTGCGTACCCTGATATAGATATCGTGGAGCAGCCCAAGCACGGTCGCATCGACATTCTCCACCAGCTGGTTGTCGCCAATTCACACGGCAAAAAGATGAAATGCGATAAAGTCAAAGCGAACGGGGTCGCAGTCTATTACACATCGCAGTCAGGATACGTCGGCAGTGACAGCTTCATTCTGCGGAGCCCCGTCGAAGAGGGCGTGGCCAACGTGAAGGTCATCAAGTAGGAGGTTGCAATCAAGGTGCATCCCCTACGATGCCGAAGCCGTCATCGGAATGGATCGGCGCCGGAAATCGAAAACAATCGGCCGTAGTCGATTGCCCATCGCGCTTGAAACGCACCGCTACGAATGACCGCCGACCGCTTTTAGACTAGGGTCAGTACTCGTTAAATCGGAGCCGGAAGATGAGCCCTCAACCTAGCCGTCAGATTGAACGTGGCTCGGTTGCAGCTCCGGCGGAGTGGYCAGCCTGGCATGCACTGGAGCAATGCCGAACTGTGCTTTGAAGGCCCTGCTGAATGCCGCGTCGGAATCGTAGCCGACCTGTCGCGCCACATCACTAACCCTTGAATCGGCATGACGCAACATGCCGAGCGCAAGCGTCAGCCGCCACCGGCTCTGATAGGAAAGCGGCGCTTCCTTGACCAGCGCGGAGAAGCGTTCGGCAAAGCTCGAGCGCGACATGCCCGCCACATGCGCAAGCTCGACCACGCTCCAGCGCCGGAACGGCTCGTCGTGAATGGCTTTCAGGGCGCGGCTGATGCGCGGATCGGCCAGCGCCCCCAGCCAGCCGGTATCACCGGCCTTTTCCGTCTGCACCCAGCTGCGCAGGATGCGGATGACCAGCACGTCGATGAGCCGCGAGATCATGATCGACGAGCCGGGATGGACCTCCTGCGCCTCGACCATCATGAAATGGGCGAGACCCTCCGCCCACTTTGCCGTCTGGCCTCCCGCCTTCGGGATGTGGATCACGGCCGGGAGCGACGAGACGACCCAGGGCACGGACTCGTTCGCGAAATGAAAAGCTCCCGCGATAAGTTCGGTTCGGGTGCCATCGCCGCCGTGCCTCATGCTCAGCCGCTCGGTCGTGAACTGCTCGCCCATCAGTTGGCTCACCGCCGTCGCGGCTGAACCGCCGTCGTCGCTCAGGATATGCCCCACGCCGCGCGGTAGCATGACCAGATCACCGGTCACGGCGCGGACCGGTGGCCCGTCGGCAGCCAGAACTGTCAGCTCGCCCTCGAGAACGACGAAAAAATAGGCCGATCCGGGCTCGAAGCGCAACGCCCAAGGTTGTGTCAGCTCCGCCGCGAACACCAGCTCTCCCTCAAGCCTGATCAGTGTCAGCATCTGCGACAGGAGATCGATCCGGGCCGCAAGCATGCCCGCATTTCCGGACGATGGAGCATGACTTGCGGAGTTCGGGTCATGGCGTTTCATCGCTTCAAATCCTACGTTTTGGGTGTGTTCAGCGAATAAAATACTGAACATACAGAAGCCTATGAAAAATGATCGGATGGTTCTGTCAAAACTGCCGATGGCCAGCAATATTGCAGATTATCCGGACTGAAATCAACCCCGCAGCAAATGCAACTCAATGGTGCCTCAGATGAAAAACCTCATTTTCTCCGCCCTCATGCTGTCCACCGCCGTTTTCGGTGCTGCGCCGGCTTCCGCTCAGCCGACGCTTCCCGCCGGCGTCATCAAGAACATCGTGCTGGTTCACGGCGCCTTCGTCGACGAGACGAGCTGGAATGGCGTCGCCGCCATTCTGACGGCCAAGGGCTACAAGGTGACCGCCGTCAAGAATCCGCTGACCTCGCTTGCCGACGATGTCGCCGCCACGAATGCGGCACTCGATGCGCAGGACGGGCCGACCGTTCTCGTCGGTCATTCCTGGGCTGGCGTGGTGATCGGCGAAGCCGGCATCAATGCCAAAGTGTCGTCCCTGGTCTATGTCTCGGCCTTCGCGCCTGACAAGGGTGAAACGGTTTCGGCCCTGGCGGCAAGCGGACCGGCGACTGCGGGCGTCAAGGCCATTCGCGCCGATGGCAAGGGCTATCTGACCATCGACCCCGCAGTATTCCCAAGCGCCGTGGCAGGCGACTTGCCCAAGAACATCGGCGAGTATCTGGCCACCCATCAGATGCCGCTCAATCACACAGCCTTCGACGAGGTCACCAAGATTGCCGCATGGCACGTCAAGCCGAGCTGGTACGTTCTCAGTGCACAGGACCAACTCCTCGATCCGCACGCTCAGGCCTTCTTTGCCGAACGGATGAAGGCCAAGGTCACGACCGTCGATGGCAGCCATGCCTCGCTGGCGTCGCACGCCGAAGAGGTGGCTGCGGTCATCGAATCCGCTGCCGGCGCGAAATAGGTCCACCGCAATGCGACGCTATCGGCTACCGCGTGGTGACCGATAGCGTCGTCGGCGTCCCGGCAATGGCCGCATCGACCGCAAGATCGGTTCCCCTGGTGCGAAGGTCTTCAATCCCAATTAATAGGTCCTGAGCCTAGTCAGTTAGTGGGATAGTCAGTCAGTGGGACACGGCCCGCCCGGAATGATCCGGGCGGGCCTGATGTTGTCAGGCCTCGCGGGGTATTCGAAACCAGGCAACATACAGAGCGGGCAGGAAGAGCAGCGTCAGGACCGTGCCGACGACAATGCCGCCCATCATCGCGTAGGCCATCGGTCCCCAGAATATTTCCCTGGAGATCGGGATCAGTGCGAGCGTGGCTGCGGCCGCTGTCAGCATGATTGGACGCATTCGATGCTCCGTCGCTTCGATAACGGCTTGCCAGGGTGGCATGCCCTCGCTTCGAAGATGCTCTATCTGCACGACAAGGATGACGGAGTTGCGGATCAGAATGCCGATCAGCGCCAGGACGCCGAGGATTGCGACGAACCCCATGGGCGAATTGCTGAAGAGCAGCGCTGCAACAACGCCGATCAGCGCGGTGGGGGCAACGGCGAACACCAGGAAGAGCCTGCTGAAACTCTGCAGCTGGATCATCAGGATCGTCGCCATGATGAACAGCATCAGCGGTGCTACGGCCACGATCGGCCCCTGCGCTTTCGCACTTTCCTCGACCGAACCGCCGTCGACGATCCGATAGCCGCTCGGAAGGCCCTTGCGGAACTCATCGACTTTCGGCTGCAGTTCGGTGACGATCGTTGCCGGCTGGGTCGGTCCCACCACCGCGGCCTTGATGGTGATGGTCGGCGTGCGTGTGCGCCGCCATATCGTCGGCTGCTCCAGTTCGTAGTGGAAATTCGCAACGGCAGACAGCGGCACGGAATTGCCATTGGAGCCGGCAAGCTGAAGGTTCTGCAGAGTCTCGATCGAACCTCGCTCCGAGGTCTGGGCTCGGCCGATCACATCGACGAGATAGATGTCATCGCGGATCTGCGTGGCAGCCGATCCCTCGACGATGCTGTTGAGCGCCGTTGCAATATCCTGCGACGAGACACCGAGCTGGCGTGCCTTGTCCTGGAGCACATCGACCTTGACCACGCGCGATGGCTCGTTCCAGTCGAAGGTCATGTTGGACAGCAGCGGATGCGGGCCGACGATGCCGGCAAGCTGGTGGGCGATATCACGGACCTTCTGGATGTCGGGCCCGCTGACACGATATTGCACGGGCTTGCCGACCGGCGGGCCGATGTCGAGAAGCTTTACGAAGGCGTCGGTTCCGGGGAAGGTTTTCGTCAGATATGCCTGAAGCTCGCTTTTCACCTTGTCACGAACGTCGAGCCCCTTGGTGACGATCACCGTCTGGCCGAACGAGACGTCGGGGGTCTGCACATCATAGGACAGGATGAAGCGGGGAGCCCCTTGTCCGACATAGCTCGTCCAGTGATCGATATCCCCGTTGTTGGCCAGCATCTCGCTTTCGAACCTGGCCATCTGCCTGTTCGTCTCCGAAATGGAGCTGTTCTGCGGCAGGTTCCAGTCGACGATCAGTTCGGGCCGGTCGGAGGAGGGAAAGAACTGTTGCTGCACCAGGCTCATGCCGCCGATGGAGAGGGCAAACACCGCCACCGTCGCGCCGATGGTTATCCAGCGCCAGCGCAGGGCCAGGCCGAGGAGCCATGCGAAGATGCGTGCGAAACGGCCTTTCTGCTCATGATGCGATTTCATGGTCTTCGGAAGGATGGTCACGCCGAGCAAGGGTGTGAACAGGACCGCGACGACCCATGAAACCAGGAGCGATACGGCGATCACCACGAAAAGGGTGAACGTAAACTCGCCGGCAGCACTGGTATTGAGGCCGACGGGGATAAAGCCCGCGACCGTCACCAGCGTGCCTGTCAGCATCGGGAAGGCGGTCGAGGTGTAGACGTGTGTCGCCGCCTTTCGGAGATCATCACCCACCTCCAGGCGGGCCACCATCATCTCCACGGCAATCATTGCATCGTCGACCAGAAGGCCAAGGGCGATGATCAGTGCGCCCAGCGAAATGCGCTGCATCGAAATGCCGGTATAGGCCATGACGAGGAAGGTGATCGCCAGCACGAGCGGAATGGAGATGGCAACCACGAGTCCCGCCCGAACGCCGAGGCTGATGAAGCTGATCGCAAGCACGATGACGATCGCCTCGAACAGCGCACGCGTGAAGCCCGACACGGCCTCRTCCACGACGGCGGGCTGATCGGARACGCGTTCAACGTCTACGCCGATGGGAAGGTCGGCAGTGACCTGCTCGATCTCCTTGTCGAGCGCTTCACCGAATTCAAGCAGGTTTGCGCCGGTCTTCATGCCGATCGCGAGCCCGATCGCCGGCTGGCCGTTATAGCGGAACAATGCGGAGGGCGGATCGACGTAGCCGCGCTTGATCGTGGCGACATCGGTCAGCGGAAAGAAGCGGTCGTTGACACGAAGATTGATTGCCTTGAGGCTTTCCTCTGAAGTGAACTGGCCGCTGACCCGCAAGGCGATGCGCTCGGGACCGGCGTCGACGAAGCCCGACTGCGTCACGGCATTCTGCGCCTGCAGCGTCTCGATCACCGATTGCTGGTTAAGCCCGAGAGCTGCAATCTTTCGCGTGGAGAATTCGAGATAGATGGCCTCGTCCTGCGCGCCGATAATGTCTACCTTGCCGACATTGGGAACCGTCAGCACTTTTGCGCGCGCGTCCTCGACGAGATCGCGAAGCTGGCGCTGTGTCAGCCCGTCGCTCGTAAAGGCGTAGATATTGCCGAAGACATCGCCGAAACGATCGTTGAAAAACGGCCCGATAACGCCGCTCGGGAAATCTCCCTTGATGTCGCCGATCATGTTGCGTACGCGCATCCAGATGGCATTCACATCCTTGGCCTTGGTCGTCGGCAGCAATTCCACGAAGATCGTCGTCTGCCCGGCAACCGTCTCGCTGCGGGTGAAATCGAGCGATTCCAGTTCCTCGAGTTTCTTTTCGACGCGGTCGGTGACTTGCTTGGTCACTTCCTCGGCTGATGCACCAGGCCACTGCACCTGGATGATCATGGTCTTGATAGTGAAGTTGGGATCTTCCTCGCGGCCGAGACCGATATAGGAAAAGGCGCCGGCCAGAATGAAGACGATCATGAAGTACCAGACGAGTGAACGATGTTCGAGCGCCCAGTCGGACAGGTTAAATTTTTTCACGGGGATTTTTCCTCAGTCTACTCTGACGGCCTGGCCATCGACTAGTTTGTGAACGCCGGCAATGACGACGCGTTCGCCCGGGCTGATGCCCCCGGCGATGCGAACGGAGCCTCCCTCGCCGACGTCTCCGTCGATCCCGATCGCGCGGATGGAAACCTTGGCGGCAGCGGGATCGACCACCCAGACGTTCGGCTTTCCGTCCTTGATCAGGATGGAGGAGGAGGGGAGCAGGATCGTCGGCTGAGCGTCGACGGTTGCGGTTGCGGTTACGACCGAGCCCAGGCGAAACGCGGCGGGAGGATCGATGAGCGTTATTTTTGTGCGTCGCGTGCGGGTCGTCGCCTCGGCTTCCGGTGCGATCTCCCTGACGGCGCCGCTCGCACGGATGGTCGGGTCCAGCTGGAGAGCAATCTCGAAGGGCGATCCCACCTTGAGGCCGTCGAAGCTTGCGACCGGTATGTCGATCACCGCATCGCTCTGTTCAGGGCGGGCGATGGTCGCAATGCTCTGGCCCGCGGCCACGACCTGGCCGACTTCGGCCGAAGTCGCCGTCACGACGCCGTCGAATTCCGCCCTGAGCTGCGCGTATCCGAGCTGCTCCTCGGCCTTGTCCAGATTGGCTTGGGCCTTGGCAACCGCGGCAGCGGCACTCTTGCGCCCAAGTTCGGCCTCTTCGTACGCCGCCTCGCTTCCCGATCTGCTCTGGAGCAGGGACCGCTGGCGTTCCTCGGTGGATGCGGCATTCGCGAGCTGCGCCTGCGCATTGGAAAGCTCGGATTGCGAACTTCTGACCGCAAGTTCCAGCGCCAGCGGATCGATGGCAGCAACGACATCGCCCTTCTTCACGACGTCGCCGACGCTGACCTTGCGGGCGATGACCCGTCCGAGGACCCGAAATGCCAGCTGGGTCTCGATCTTGGCCTGGACCGTGCCTGGCAGGGTCAGTGCGGAGGCTGCGGTCGACTTGACGACAACGGAAAGGACGGGACGCGGCGGCTGCTCATGTGCTTCTTCCTGCTTCTGGCAGGAGGTCAGCAGCAGTGATCCGACGATCGCAAGGCCGGCTGTGATACGGATATTCATTCTGCGGCTCCCTTGCCGTATGCGACGACCTCGCCTGGTCGCAGGAACTTCGTGCCGTCGACGACGACGATGTCTCCCGGGGAGACACCCGCGCGCACCGCAAAGCGGCCGGTCTCATAGTTGGAGACATCGATCGGGTGGAGCGACACGCTCGATGAGGCGGGGTCGACGATCCAGACGGCCGGCTGGCCGCTCTTCGAGGCCATGGCCGACCACGGCAATTCGATTGCATCCTGCGCTACGGAGCGGAAAGAGCCGACAACAGGTGCGCCAAGCTGCATGTCCGCCGTGCCTTCGAGACCCACCTTGACCCTGATCGTTCCGGTCGACGGGTCGATCGTGGGCGAGATCTCGCGCACGGAGGCTTCTATTCTGTGAGATGGCGCCGAGAGGGTGCTGACGGCGACCGTGTTTTCAAGGTTGCGGCCGAGATAAAGGGACTCGAAGACATTGAAGACGGCGTCGCGCGGTCCATCATGGGCAAGCGTGAAGATGAGTTGCGCCGCCTGAGCGACCTGGCCAACCTCGGCATTTCTGGCGGTGATGACGCCATCGGCATCGGCGCGCAGTTCCGTATAGGAGAGCGCGTCTTGTGCCGTATCGAATTGCGCCTGCGCCAGTTTCACGCCGCCCTCAGCCGTCAGCAGCGCCTCCTGGGCTTGATCGAGTGCCGCGCGGGTCGCAACCTGCGTCTTGAAAAGGTTCTGCTGCCGGTCGAACGCCAGCTGGGCCTGCGTCTGCTGGGCAAGCGCCGATTGCAGGTTGGCGGTGGCGACGCCGAGATCGGCTTTCTGTTCTTCGGCGTCCATGCGCGCGAGCACCTGTCCCGCCTTCACCGATGAGCCGACATCGACGAGACGCTCGACAATGCGCCCGCTGACCCTGAAGGAAAGGTCGCTTTCGACGCGTGCGCTGACTTCGCCTGTTATGGCGTTGTTTTCGACTGTTGGCGTGACCTTGGCCACGACAGCCTCCACATTCTTTGGCTTTGCCTCACTCGCGCTTTGCTTTTCGCATGAGGCAAGCGCGACTGCGCTGACGCCCAGCCAGGCGGCAACAAGGACAGTTTTCATGATTTACCTCTTGCATCGGTTCGGCAGACGAATAATATTGACTAACCCATCAGTCAATGGAAATTTCTTGACGCCCAGCCACGAAAAACGCTCAAGGTGAGCCATGCCTGATACGAAGAAGCTGACACGTGCCGAGCAAAAGGCTCGCCGCCCGATAGAGATCCTGGATGCTGCGTTTGAAGAGTTCGTCGAGCGCGGCTATGTCGCGACGCGTGTCGAAGATATAGCCAGCCGGATCGGGGTCACGAAGGGAACCGTCTATGTTTACTTCGAAACCAAGGAACAGCTTTTCGAAGCGATGATCGGGCATATTTCGACGCCGCTGGAAGGTCTGTTGGCGCGCGCAAACGAACAGCAGGGGACTGCTGCGGAGCGGCTTCAGAAGACGATCGAGCTGATCTACGATCTCGTGGTCAGGGACCGCAGATTGCGCGAACTGATGCGGTTCATTATCGCCGAAGGTTCACGCTTCCCCCAGATCGTCGACAGGCATCACGAGGCATTCATCGATCCTCTCGACTGGCAAATGCAGTCCCTCATCGATGACGGCGTAAGGCTTGGCGAATTCCGCTCGGCGCCGGCTGCATTCTCCGATGCAGTCGTGGCGCCAGCCATCACCTTCCTGTTCTTCAAGCTTCTCTTCGACGAGCGGCGGCCCCTGGACAGGGATGCCTACCTGAAGGCGCATGTCGATCTCGTGCTGCACGGACTGTTGGCCTGATCGGCAAGGCCGGCGCGAAATCCATTCGAAGTCGATCACCGTCGAATTTCGGTCGAGTCACACTTTTAGACGCTGGCCCGCCATAAATCGCAGATGGCGATAACTCTTTTAATCTCGTTGGAACGTTGTTGTTGCGACCGTCGTCGAACGGTCGAATCCGGCCAGAATGAAGACTGAAAGCCCGCCGTTATCCTTCTGAGATGCGG
Organism: Rhizobium sp. 01T444; assembly: GCF_056398305.1. Classification (NCBI taxonomy): domain Bacteria; kingdom Pseudomonadati; phylum Pseudomonadota; class Alphaproteobacteria; order Hyphomicrobiales; family Rhizobiaceae; genus Rhizobium; species Rhizobium sp. 01T444. The sequence goes on along the minus strand of NZ_JBFTPD010000030.1, from coordinate 57,584 downwards.
ATTGGTCGACTGAAGCCGCGGGCCGCGGCCGCGGCTATGCCCGCAGGATCTTCTCCATCGTCTTTCCCTTGGCGAGCTCGTCGACCAGCTTGTCCAGGTAGCGGATCTCCCGCATGGTCGGCTCCTCGATCTCCTCGACGCGCACGCCGCAGACGACACCTGTTATCAGCGACCGGGAAGGGTTCATCGCCGGCGCCTGCGCAAAGAAATCCTCGAAACTGGTTTTCTGCGACAGCTCATCGTCCAGGCTCTCCGGGCTGTGCCCCGTCAGCCAGCAGATAATCTCATCGACCTCGGCTTTGGTGCGGCCCTTCTTCTCGGCCTTGGCGATATAATGGGGGTAAACGCTTGCGACGCTGATCGAATAGATACGATGCTTCGTCATGCCTCCTCCCAGACGTTGCGCATCTCGCGACGGCGCGGGCAGCTTCCCGTTGCACGATCTTTTCAGACGCCATGATAGACGAGGCGCGTGAACAATTCGGGGGTAACGAGGAACTGCCCCCATTTCGCATCGAACTCGGCCGTAGGCTTTGCGGCAATGACCTCGTCGATCGGCTTTCCGGCGGCTTTCAGTTTGGCGACGTTCCCACGGATATCGACCAGCATCGTCCTGTACTCGACCAGCTCCGGCTTGTTGCTGACGGGATGACCGTGACCGGGGATGACGATGGTGTCGTTGGCGACATTGGCCAGGATGTCCTCGACCGCCTTGATCATTCCGTCGATCCCGCCGCCGGTCGAATAGTCGATGAACGGATAGATGCCGTACCAATAGAGGTCTCCGGCGTGGACGATGTTTGCTTCGCCGAAGGTGACAGAGATGTCGCCATCGGTGTGAGCATTCGGATGATGCTTCAGCATCAGGGTGGATTTGTCGAGCTTGAGGGACATCTCGTCGGTGACGGTTTCCGACGGCACGGCGGCGAGCGGCGGTCGCGGGAACTCGTAATCCCAGTCTTCGACCCTCACGACTGACATCAGGTGTTTGCAAGTGTTTTCATGCGCCAGAATGGCCGCGCCCTCGGCGTTCAGCCATGCGTTTCCATCCGTATGATCGAAATGCCAGTGCGTGTTGATGAGATGACTGATCGGCTGTTTGCCAAGTCGGGCCAGGGCCTCGAGTATCCGGGGCCGGGACGCGGTGATGCCGCCATCGATGAGGACCTTTCCGTCCGCCCCCGTCAGGACGGCGATGTTTCCGCCCGATCCTTCAAGGATCGATACGCCGGCCCTTGCCTTATGTACCTTGATCGGGTCCTTGGCGGCGGAGTCGCGGATCAGGTCGACAATGCCCTGAGCCTTCGCGAATACCTGTCTTGGGGTGAGCCAGCCTCCCGATGCAGCGAATGTCGAGGCGGCCATGCAGCAGAGACAAAACCCGCGACGGGAAAGTCTGAAATCCTGGGTCATCTGGCAGGTCCTTTCCGGAATGGCGGCGGGGCTGCAGGGGTCAGGATGAAGACGCTTCCCCGCCTGGGGTGATGATTTCGGGATGCGTGGAGCACATGCCGTAGAGCAGCCGATTGCACGGTTTGAGCGTGCTGTTTTTCTTGATCAGCTTGATAGACGAAAAAGCGGAGCCGGCGATGGGAACGCTCTGGTCGTCATCGTCGCGCCTGGGGGCCGCAGATGCCCCATCAGATCGTTGTTCCCCCTCGCATGATAAACCCCGGACGGAAGCTCTCAATGCAGTTGCGCGAATGTACAATATCAGAAAATTGCGCGCAATCATCCGCGCCTTCGCGGATGCCGTTGTTTCGGGAGGGCGAAATCCATGGCCGCTTCCGTTCCAGGCCGATATCGATCACCGCCGAATTTCGGTCGAGCCAGATCTTTAAACGCCGGCCGCCACAAATCGCAGATGGCAGTGACTCTTTTTGCCTCGCTGGAACGTCGTAGTTGCGACCGTCGTCGAACGGTTGGACCGACCCGAATGAGGACTGAGAGATGGATCTGGACGGAAAGCGAATTGTGGTCGTCGGCGGGAGCCGCGGTTTGGGGAGGGGACTCGCCGAGGCGTTCGTGGCTCGCGCAGCCGACGTCACCGTGGTCGCCCGAAATGCGACGGCCGCGCAGGGGGGCAGGCGAGCAAGGGACCGTCACCGCCATATCGGCCGATGCAACCGATGTCCACGCGGCATGGCGGATCATGGAGCAGGCGCGACCCGATCTCGTCATCATGAATGCCGGTGCGGAACCGCCCATGGAACGGATCGACCGTATTGGCTGGGAGGCATTCACGACCAACTGGAATGTGGACGTCAAGGCCGCGCTGCACTGGGTACAAGCGGCTCTGACCTTGCCGATGACGCCGGGCGGGCTTGTCGTCCTGGTCTCCAGCGGAGCCGCCGTGCAGGGGTCGCCGCTATCGGGCGGTTATGCGGGAGCCAAGCGCGCGCAATGGTTCATTGCAAAATATGCCGAGAGCCTGTCTGCGCAACTCGGCCTGGGTCTGCGGTTCCGGGTCATCGTTCCCCGGCAGATGTTTGCAGGAACCGGTGTGGGCGATACCGGCATCGCGGCCTATGCCGCGGCGGCGGGTCGGACATTTGCCGAACAGGCCGCCACCTGGCCGGACATGACGCCGCGGGCTTTTGGCGATATGGTCGCCGACCTGATCGGCAGGACGGGTCTTACCGAGGCCATGGTCTACGCGGTGCGTGGGGATACGGGTGTGACGGTCATCGAATGACAGAAGACGCTGCTCTCGAAGACGAAGAGAGGAAAACTCTGCTCGCAGCGCTCGCGAGCGAAGCGGACGCGCTTCGCCCCGAACTGCACCGCTATGCTGCCCGTTTGGTGGGTTCTGTTATCGACGGCGAGGATGTGATTCAGGACGCGTTTGCCAGGGTATTTGCGACGGCTGGCTCGATCCCGCCGGGCACGCCGCTGCGACCCTGGCTGTTTCGCATCGTCCATAACAGAGCCATAGATGCCCTGCGCCGGCGCAGTACGCTGCGATCGGAGCCACTTGAGATGGCTTTCGATCTGGCCGATATCAGCGCCGTCGGCCCGGAGGACGCGCTGATCCGGCAGGACGCGGTGCGGGTGGCCCTCGGCCACTTTGCAGAATTGCCGGTGCCGCAACGCAGCGCTGTCATCCTCAAGGATGTGCTGGGAGAGTCACTTGCGGACATCGCAGCGCTCCTGGAACTGAGTGTCGATGCCGTCAAGGCCCATCTGTCGCGCGGTCGGGCGAGATTGCGCGCCATCTCCGACGTGCGCTCCGAGGTTCCGCCACCGCCGAGTCCCGAGGTCCTGAACTTTGCAGCGCTCTTCAACGCCCGAGACTGGGACGCTTTGCGCCGCATGCTGGCGCAGGATGTTCGGCTTCGTCAGGCGCGACGGCCGGAAATCTCTGGTGCCGCCGATGTCGGTCGGTTTTTCACCTATTATGCCGAATATCCGCCGGTCAGGATCGAACCGGCCTGGCTGGAAGGCCGGGAAATTTTGCTGGTATCAGCCGAACCGCCTGATGGTCCTTCCTATTTCATGCTGCTCGAATGGCGGGAGCAAAAGATAAGCCTGATCCGCGACCATCGCTATGCGACCTATGTCATGGAAGGTGCTGATGTCATGCTGGCCTCATCGCGGTGACCGACATTGGTCAAGGCGGTCCAGCGGAAAAGTCATGCGAGACTCGGGCTGGTTGACGCGTTTTGTGGAGCGTCTGAAGAAGCTTGGCACTGCGATCCAGACCGCCGTTCTCCCGCAGCGCATATCCGTTGATCAAGTCCTCAAACGCGTCGGGATTGCCCCCACCCGCTGTCACATCTCCGGCAGGCCGGCCTTTCGGAAGCCGTCGACAAAGTGATCTCGTACAGATGCATCGCGCAGCGGCTGGGAGCTGAGCCAATGGGCGATCGTGAAATGAGGGTGGGCGATCAGGAACAATTCTGCTTCTCGCCGCGCCTCCTCACGGTGGCCCAATTGCGCAAGCGTAGCGGCCAGAAATTTGCGTGAGTTGGTGCGATACGTGTCTTCCCTGCGGAGTGTCGCGGCTGCGGCCTCATAGTCACGCGCGGCGTATTGCGCCTGGCCAAGATGACAAAGATACCAGCAGGCTGGATAGGGGTTGAGCCGCAGGGCTTTTTCGATCTGCGCCAGTCCGTCGGCAACCCTGCCGTCCAGCACGGAAATGTCCGACATGGCGGCCCAGGTGTCGGCGTGGTTGGGGTCCAGCTCGAGGGCTTTGGCGAAGGCGGCCTCCGATTCCTCCCATCGCCGCTCATAAGCCARAATGGTCCCCAGAACGTAACGGCAGCCGGCATCGTTGGGATCCAGGTCGACCGCCTTCTGCGCTGATGTCACCGCCATCCGRCGGTTGGGATCTTCGGGCTCGCCGAAATGAGTCCAGGCMAGCCAACGGTTATAGGCGAGCAGACCGAGCGCCTCGGCATAGGTTGGCTCGAGCTTGACCGCGCGTTGGAGCAGCATATAGGCCTCACGCTCGGTTTGCGGCGACTCTTCCGTCAAGAGGCGGGCGCGTACACACAGATCGTAGGCCTCAAAGCTCTTCGGCCGATTGCGCTGCGGCGGGATGGTCAGCCGACCGACGAGGGCTTCAACAATCTTGGCGTTAACTTCATCCTGTAATTCGAAAACATCTTCCAGCGTCCTGTCAAACCTCTCGGCCCACAAGTGCCGGCCGCCAAGCGTGTCGACCAATTGGGCATTGATGCGGACACGGCCCATTGCGCGTCTGGCGCTGCCCTCCAGGACGTAGCGGACGCCGAGTTCCTGGGCGACCAGCTTTACGTTGACCGGCTTGCCCTTGTAGCCGTAGACGGAATTGCGCGCGATGACGAACAGGCCAGCCGTACGGGAAAGGTCGGTGATCAGGTCTTCAGTCAAGCCGTCGACGAAAGGCGCGTCCGCTTCATCCCCACTCATGTTCGTGAACGGCAATACGGCGATCGAGGGAATTTCGGGCAGCGGCAATATGCTCTGCAGCGCATCCGGCCAATGCCACACGTGGACCGGGCGAGTGAGGTTCTTCAGGTAGCGTTCGCCTGCATCGAAGAACCGGTCGTCGATCTTGCCGACGATCTCGCCGTGAACGCTGGCTGAAATGCAGATGCCTCCCGGCGCGGCCTGTCTCTCGAGGCGCGCCGCGACATTGACCCCGTCGCCGAGGACGTCTGAACCCTCGTCAATGACATCTCCCAGATTGACGCCTATACGCAAGAGCAGGCGCCGGTCTCCGGAAGCGTCGACAGCAGCGGTGGCCCGTTGCATTTCCAACGCTGCTGCGACCGCTTCCACCGCGCTACCGAATTCGATCAGGAATCCGTCGCCCATGACCTTGAAGATGCGACCTTTGTGGCGCATCACAGCCGGCTCGATAGTGCCAGAACGGAGTTCCCGGAGGTTCTCCAGCGTTGCGACTTCATCTGCCTCCATCAGGCGCGAATATCCGACCACATCGGCAACGACGATGGCGGCAAGGCGACGCTGAAGAGATTGATCCGTCATGTGAGGACAAGCCTAACGACTGAGTTAGCAAGTTATTGTTCAACCGCGGGTGAGTCAACAAGTGGTAAGAGGTAAGTCCAGGCGATCTCCACCTCCATCGAGCGTCATCCTTCTTTGTGACCGACGGCGTCGAGGTGGACGACACGGAAATGAGTATCCGCGGAAAGCGGACGGTTCTTGAACGTCTGGTGATGGGCGGCGAGCGGGGCTTCGGCCGAAGTGCCCAGTTCTGTTCGCGAAATGGCGTTCCGGGGGAGACCCGAACTGCAACGGCGCTAAGTCTGCATTTCTGGCTAACTCTCCAGATACGGCTTCGCCCTCGAAGCCGCCATTTTTATAGGGCTACGCAGGTGATTTCCGACGAGTGGCGTGTAAGCTGACACACCGTTGAGCATAGGAGGTAGCGCCAATGCCGCGTTTTCTTGCCGTTTACACCATGAAGCCCGAAGACCTTGCGTCCTTCCGAAGCATGCCCAAAGCCGAGCAGGATGCTGTCGACATCGTTGGCGTAGCACAGTGGGCAGCGYGGGAGGAAAAACATGCTGCGTCCATCCTTGATCGGGGCGGCATGGTGGGCAAGACGACGCGCATAACCAGGGACGGCGTCGCCGAAGCTGTGAATCCATTCTGCGGCTATCTCGTGGTCCAGGCGGAAACCGCTGATGCCGCCGCACGAATGTTCGAGGACCATCCGCACATCACCGTGTTTCCTGGTGACGGAGTCGATATCATGCCCTTTTTAACTTGAACTCTTGCGGGCAAGCATCACCCACTTCCGATCATCTCTCCAGGGGCGGAGGCAGCGGATATCTGCTTCGGGCCCGAAAGCGGACTTAGCGGTCCTGCCGAAATGGATGGAGAATGGATTGCGCAAGTAGCTTCTGCCTCGAAAACAGAGGAAATCACATGCAGATAGCCGTCCTACCAGAACCACCATACTATATGGTCAGCTTCACCTCACAGCGAACAAACCTGGACGATGGTTATGGCGAGATTGGTTACGCAATGACCAAACTTGCTAGTCAACAACCGGGGTATCTCGGCTTCGAAAGCGCTCGCGGCGCAGATGGCTTCGGAATACTGGTATCGTTCTGGAAAGACGAAGACAGTATCCGCGCATGGAAGGCCGTCGTCGATCATGTTGAAGCACAACGAAGAGGCCGCAAAGACTGGTACTCGAAATACGAAATTCGCGTCGCTCTCGTGCAGCGAGCCTACGGGTTTGACAGCGGGAGCCAACAGATGGCGAGTGCCACATAATGGAAGCGCCGAATAGCGGATTTTCGCGTGCCGATTGTGTCCTGGTTCGGGTTTCTCCCCGACATATCGGTCCGGTCGAAGCCTTCGATCCACCTTCCGGTTTCCGGCAAGCACGAAGCTTGGCCCCGCCCGTGAAACCTTTCGATCGGTAATCCGTTTTCGCTGGCATGACCGACGCAAAACTGAAGCCGACATCGGTCGACGGCGCCAAGCCTGATGGTGCCGAGGAGACACCCCAGGGGAAGGCATCGACTGTCGAGGTCGCGCCGCCGCCAGATGTTATCGAACCCGATCCGGACCTGACACCGGAGGAGGCCGAGCAGGCGCGCAAGAAATATCTGCTGAAGCGTTTCTGGATCAGCGCGCGCGGCTATTGGGGCCGCAGCGGCGATGGCTTTGCTTGGCCGTGTTCCATCGGGCTGCTGGTCATGATCGGCATGAATGTCGGGTTCCAGTATGGGATCAACAGGTGGAACCGCGGCATATTCGACGCCATAGAACGGCACGATGCCGGCACCGTCTATTATCTCAGCGCCGTCTTCCTGCCGCTCGTGGCCGGCAGTGTCGTTCTCGTGACGTCGCAAGTCTATGTCCGCATGATGATCCAGCGACACTGGCGCCGCTGGCTGGCGACTGCACTGATTGCGCGCTGGCTTGCCAACGGTCGTTACTATCAGCTGAACCTCATCGGCGGCGATCACAAGAACCCAGAGGCCCGTATTTCCGAGGATCTGCGGATCGCGACGGAATCGCCCGTCGATTTCACCGCCGGCGTCATCTCGGCCTTTCTCTCGGCCTCGACCTTCATCGTGGTTCTGTGGACGATCGGCGGTGCCCTGACCCTTCCGATCGGCGGGATGTCGATCACCATTCCCGGCTTTCTCGTCGTCACGGCGGTGCTCTACGCTGCGATCACCTCCACGACGATCGCCGTCATCGGCCGGCATTTCGTCAAGGTCTCCGAGGTCAAGAACCAGGTGGAAGCCGAGTTTCGTTATACGCTGACGCATGTGCGCGAAAACGGCGAGAGCATCGCGCTTCTCGGCGGCGAGGAGGAGGAGCGCAACGACCTCGACAAGACGTTTACCAATGTGCTCCGCCAATGGGCGCAGCTTGCCCACCAGTACATGCGCACGACCTTCGTGTCGCATGGGTCCATGCTGATTGCGCCTGTCGTTCCGGTGCTGCTCTGCGCGCCGAAATTTCTCGAAGGCAGCATGACGCTGGGTGAGGTGATGCAGGCTGCGTCAGCTTTCGCCATCGTCCAGACCGCCTTCGGATGGCTCGTCGACAACTATCCGCGGCTTGCCGACTGGAACGCCTGCGCGCGTCGTGTCGCCTCGCTGATGATGTCGCTCGACGGGCTGGAGCGGGCCGAACAGAGCGACGCGCTCGGGCGCATCCAGCATGGCGAAACGGAAGGCGAGGCGATGCTGAGCCTCAACGATCTCGCCGTATCGCTGGACGACGGCACCGCCGTGGTCACGGAAACGCAGGTCGAGATCGAGCCGGGCGAGCGGGTGCTGGTTGCGGGCGAATCCGGTTCGGGCAAGAGCACGCTGGTACGCGCCATTTCAGGTCTCTGGCCCTGGGGTCGCGGCAGCGTCRATTTCCACGCCGACAGGCAATTGTTCATGCTGCCGCAGCGGCCCTATATCCCCTCGGGCACGCTGCGCCGCGCCGTCGCCTATCCCAAGGCCGCCGACGGCTGGCCGCTGGATGAGATCAAAACGGCCCTTCAGAAGGTCGGGCTCGACTATCTGAACGAGAAGCTCGAAGAAGAGGCGCCGTGGGACCAGATCCTGTCAGGCGGCGAGAAGCAGCGGCTGGCCTTCGCGCGTCTGCTGCTCCACAACCCCGACATCATCGTGCTCGATGAGGCGACCTCGGCGCTCGACGAGAAGAGCCAGGACAGGATGATGGAGATGGTGATCSARGAATTGCCCAAGGTCACCATCGTCAGTGTCGCGCATCGCGCCGAGCTCGAGGTCTTCCATAGCCGCAAGATCACCCTGGAGCGGCGCGAGGGTGGCGCGAAGCTCGTGAGCGACATCGATCTCATCCCGCGCAAGAGAAAACGGAATGTGCTCGCGCGCTTTCTGGATAATCCACGCTCCCTGGCGAAAGGCAGCACGGGTTCGGGCAAGGAGGAATTGTCCGGGAAGAAAAAGTGACATCCGCCTGGCGGGGTGTCCAAATCGTAGCCGTGGCGCAGATAGCCCGCCGGAGTTCCGTGCCCGGGCCGCTATTGCGGACGCGCGACGGCTGACAGGAATTCCTGCGTATTCGAGAGAATGGTGTCGCCCATGAAGCGAAGGGAGTCGACGGATCGTCTGGCGGCTTCCGCGTCTCCATATCCGCATGCGTCTTCGATCAGGATCGGGACGATGCCGAGGTCGGCGGCGTGGCGGCAGGTCGGCTCTATGCCGATCTCCATCGCAATTCCGCAGATCGCCAATGCCGAAAGGCCGGCATCCCGCATGGCGATTTCGAGCGGCGTCCCCTCGAAAGCCGACATTCCGAGCTTGTCGAACACGAAATCCTGCTCCTGCGGACGGCGTTCCGGAATGATCTGAACCGCTTCGCTGTCCCTCAGGAACCAGGGTTTTACGGCCTCTGGGTCATCGGTGCGTTGCCATGCCATTGCCATGCGCGTTGCAAACAGCCCCATCCAAGGCTTGGGCAGGGAAAGATGGCGGCAGAAGGCAATTCTCATCCCGGAGCGTCTGGCCGCCGCGACAATCTCAACGATGCGGCGAGCCGTCTCTTCCGATCCCGCCACCTGCCGGGCAATGCCGACCTGCATATCGTAGACCAGCAATGCGGTTCGATCGGGAGAAAGCCAGTCTACAAGTGCCGTGGGTATCGTCATTGGCGCGTTCCCTGACAATGGTGACGGCCCTTAAGTAGGGCATGGATGTCCATTTGAACAGCGATCCAACGCTCGCGCGGTCCAGTTGCCGCAATCGGCGAAAGGAAAATGCTCTGGCGCTCCTGATGCCATCAGGGTCTCTGCTGTCGGTAGAGTTCGAAGACAGGCGCATTTCCGCCTGCCGTATATTGAATTATAGCAATGCATTGAGTACAAATTATTATTAACTGATAATAATAAAGCATTCACCGATTTACTTTATAAAAAGGGATAAGCGAAAGAGGGAGGGACCTCTGTTTATTGTATCGGTATTGGATGAAGGCGAAGAGAGAAACTTCGTTGCCGTCGGCTTACACATTAGCGGCAACCAGATTCACATCGACGTTGGCGGCTGCGAGCACCATTTCAAACTCGCCGACCTGATCGACATTCTCTCGGTCGAACATCATCGCGCCCATGACATCGAAGGGCGCGTGCGCGCTCTTGCGCTGTGCCACTGACCGCTGTCCTGCCCGGCATCGATTGGCTGCCGGGCCTTCGCCGCGCCGCTTGCCGGGGCGGGCGTTGATCGCGTTCGCAGTCCGCTGCCGGGCGCCGTTGCGCATCGACTGACGTCAAAACTTATCTGTGATGAGCGGAACCTGAGGCGGATGCCCCAAGTTGTGACTGATGACCCGTGAAGCGCGATGGAGGTTTTTGGCGGCGTTGCGTGAAACAAGAGAGCAATTCCAGTAGAAGTGCGCAGCGGTTTTGTGTCCGGAATCGCTCCAAGAGACCTTTTGGAAACGGAGTAGCGGTTTCAGGCAGTCCAATATTCAAGCTTCTGATGTCGACAGCAGCGAACTCGCCTGGACGGCTGTCGGTGTTGATGCACCTCAAACGTCCTATGTTCGACGAGGCGACACCTTGTCGATTGAAACGACAGTTTGGAGATTGGAAAACATGGCGCTCAAGCGGATGGACAATGTAGGAATCGTCGTCGAAGACCTCGGAGCGGCGATTGATTTCTTTGGCGAACTCGGCCTTGAGCTCGAAGGGCGGGCCATGGTCGAAGGAGAATGGGCCGGGCGCATCACCGGACTGGGCGATCAGCATGTCGAGATTGCCATGATGCGCACACCTGATGGCCACAGCCGGCTCGAGCTCTCCCGATTCCTCAAGCCTGATGTCGTCGCAGATCACCGGAATGCCCCGGTCAACGCGCTCGGCTACCTCCGTGTCATGTTCGCCGTCGATGACATCGACGAGACGCTTGAAAGGCTGCGAACGCGCGGTGCGCAGCTCGTCGGCGAAGTCGTCCAGTATAGGGACGCGTATCGGCTCTGCTACATCCGTGGGCCTGAAGGGATTCTCATCGGATTAGCCCAGGAACTCGGCTGAGCGCATCCTCCACGGTCGGCTGGATCGCGGCCTGCCCATTTCCCTACGATCGGAAGGGACAGGCCGCTGTCGCAGGGCGCTACTTCAACGGCAGAAACAATTCCACGACGACCTCATGGACCGGCACATTCGGAGGGAAGGAAAAATGCCGCTGGCAATAGATCGGGAARTCGCGCGCCTCCTCGCCGCTGGCCGGAAGCCAGTCACGATAAAGGTAGAGTGCGGCGGGCTCCAGATTGTGGGTATCGTGGACGACGCGGATGACCGCGCAGCGTCCGCCCGGGATCACGCCGGCCTTCATCACCTCATCATCGGCATCGATCGGCCGGTCGGTCCCGACACACAGGTCCATGCTATATTCGGCGGGAATCGCGGGGGTTCTCGGCGATCGGAAGATGTTGAAGGTAGGGCTTGTCTCTGGTGACAGGCCGGCGGCTTTGCGCCAGGCGATGAACCGCTCAATGCTGGCGCCGAGGGTCGCCCGGTCGCCCCGGTGCTCCAGGATCGCCACCGGCGTGGGCGGCACATCGCGGATCGTCACATCGTCTTCTTCATAGGTTATCTGCATGAGCTTGCTCCTTGCGTTTTCGAGGGGCCTGAAGGCGGCAAGCCACGGAGCCCAGTCGGGAGACTTCCGGAACGACGAAGGCGATTGCCCGAGCCGTTGCCGAAAGGCGCGGGCGAAGGCATCAGGCGCACAGTAACCGGCGTCCATCGCTATGTCGGTGACGCTCTGATCGTCCTTTGCGGCCAGCTTGTGTGAGGCGCGCTTCAAACGGGCGAGTTGGACATAGCGATGCACCGACAAGCCGAAGGTTGCCGAGAACTGCCGGTGAAAGTGAAACTTCGAGAAGGCTGCGACGCTGCTCAGCGCGTCCAGGTCCAGATCGTCGTCCAGATGCCGGTCTATGTGATCCAGCACCCGCTGCATCCGGGCATGGTAGGCTTGAAGCGCCGCCTTCATCGTTCCGTCCTCCGTGGCCGCACCAACTAAGCGCAGGCAGACATGACGCGCTCGACCGATCTTGCGGTTTTGTCACGGGTCGCAGACCGTCGACAATGGCGAAAAGGGGGAAGCCATCCGAGATCCGGTTGACGGCGACGTCGTCTGTCCTCGGTAACCCAGGCTCCGGACTCATTGACTGGAGCCGGACGATGACGGCGCGGCGATACGGATCGGCGCCTTGTACCCCATTTGTAGCCCTTGGAAATCTCTCCGATCCAAGAGAAGATCATCCCGCTCTAGCTTTAGAGGGGAGGCGCTGATGGAAAACCACGAGCCGTTTTTACGTGAGGCGATTGCGCTCTCGAAATCCGCGGTGGAACAGGGAGACGAACCGTTCGGCTCCGTGCTGGTGAAGGACGGCAAAGTCATCCTGCGCGCCGAAAACAGCGTCTTCACCGGTCATGATATGACGAACCACGCCGAGATGAACCTGATCAAACTGGCGGCACAGCATTACGACACTGCATATCTTGCTGACTGCACGCTCTACACCAGCACGGAGCCGTGCGCGATGTGCTCCGGGGCGATTTATTGGTCGGGCATCGGGCGTATGGTGTTTGCGTGCTCCGAAGCGCGGCTTGGTGAGATTGCCGGGATCGGGTTGAACGTGCCGAGCCGGGCGGTGCTGCAGACCGGCGCGCGCATTGTCACCGTCGACGGCCCGAACATCGAAGAAGAAGCCGCCGAGGTACATAGAGCATTCTGGCCGAAGCATCTGGGCAAGGCCTAGGACTCGTTGATTAACTAGCGCAGCGCCCGCAGTGCGTTCAGGATCACGGCCACATCGATTACCTCCTGCAGCATGGCCCCCGTGACCGGCGGCAGGAAGCCGGCGCCGGCGAAGATCATGGCGACGAGCGAGAGGCCGATGCCCGCGAAAATGCTCTGGACCGCGATGGCGCGGGAGCGTCTGGCTATTTCGATGGCCGAGGCGATCCTACCCAGATCGTTGCGGATCAGGACGATGTCAGCGGCTTCGGCTGCGGCCGCAAGATTGGTGGCGCCGACGGCGATGCCGACATCGGCGGCTGCGAGTGCTGGAGCATCGTTGACGCCATCGCCGACCATGAGAACCTTTCCGCCCAGGCGTTTACTCGCCGCGCGTTCCCTGGCGATGACCTCGACCTTCTCGACGGGGGACAATCGCGCCTCGACGGCATCCAGCGACAGGGAGCCGGCAATGGCGGCAGCGACGCTGCGCTCATCGCCGCTCGCAAGCACGATCCTGCCAAAACCCAACTTGCGGAGTTTGGCCACAAGTTCGACGGCATCGCCGCGCAGGCGATCCTCGAAGCCGATTTCGCCTGCAAGCCGGCCATTGATGAAGACGCTTGCCTGCATTGTGCCTTTTTTCTCGGGGGCACGCGGCGGCTTGCCATCGGGCGTGAAATAGGTATCGCCGCCAACGCTCACCCTGATACCATCGACAAGCCCGGAGATGCCGGCGCCCGGAAGCTCCGATACATCAGTCGGGCGTGACAGCGTCAGCTGGCGTCTCTGCGCCTCCCTGACGATCGCGCGGCCGACGACATGCGAGGATGCCTGGTCCAGCGAGGCGGCAAGCCGCAAGATCCTGTCTGGGCCTTCCGGCCCATCGATGGATACGACCTCGGGATCGCCCGCCGTCAGCGTGCCGGTCTTGTCGAAGACCGCGACGGAGGCGTCGGCCAGGATCTCCAGCGGCCCTGCGCCCTTCACCAGCACGCCCGCCTTTGCTGCCTTCGAGGTTCCGGCCGCAAGGGCGACGGGAACGGCCAGGATCAGCGGGCAGGGGGTCGCAACGACGAGAACCGCGACGATGCGCGCCATGTCACCGGACAGGATGGCGGCGCCGAGCGCGATTGCCAGCGTCAGCAGAAGAAAGGCGATCGCATATCGATCGGCCAGCCGCGCTATCTGCGCCTTGGAACGCTTCGATGCCTCGACCAGTTTGACGATGCCGGAATAGGTGCTGTCCTCGGCGCGGCTTTCCACCCTGATCTCGACCGCGTCCCCGGCATTGGTGGCGCCGCTCGAAATCCGCTCGCCACTGGAGACGGCGACCGGAAAGGCCTCGCCGGTCAGGACGGATTGATCGATCGATGCATGGCCTGTCATCAGCGTGCCATCTGCGGGGATGACGTCGCCTCTGCGGATCATCAGGACATCACCCACTGCAAGTTCCGGAATGGGGACTTCTTCGATACCATTCTGGCGCAGGCGAAGTGCCGTTCGCGGCACCTGCGCCAGCAAGGCCGTCATGCCTTCGTCGGCACGCCGATGCGCATAGGCTTCCAGAAACTGGCCGCCGGCATACATGAGGGCGACGATCGCTCCGGCAAGATATTCGCCGAACCAGAGGGTCGCGGCCATTGCGAGCGCGGCGATCAGGTCGAGACCGAGATCGCCGTTTCTGAGTTTGGCAAAGATGTCGATCAACAGGAATGCGAGAGCAGTGCAGGTGCTTGCCGCCAGCACGAACCGGCTTGCAGAACCATAGCCCAGCAGGAACAGACAGAGAGCCACCAACAGACCGATGAGGGATGCCGACGCCATGATCGTCGACCTCAGGCCGATGCTGGGCATCCATGCCGGCAATTCCCCGAAAATGCGAATTCGGGGGTGAGCCTTCGTCTCGTCCAGAACGCTCATGGTCGAATGCCTCCCATTTTCCTTTCGGGTGCGCAGGATCGATGCTTTGAAATCGTTGCCCGACACCGGTTATGCGCCCGGGAATTTGGCACAATAGCAGGATTTTTCCTTGATCTCTCTCAAGCTGCGCCTGCCTGGCCGGAGAGGGCCGGCAACCGAGGCACAAGTGCGCATCTGCAGTGGCGCGCAAGCGCCACAAAGAGCCGGCGTAAACGTGTGCCGTTGCAGGTTGACAGAAAACCTGGATTCGGCGCCGAATTCCGGAACACTTAATGGGCGCTACAGGCTTTCAATGCGGCGCCTCGTCCATGGCTGACCTGTTTCTGCCGAGCGTATACGACCATCACTTGTCTATTAGGTTTTGCTGCGTTAAATTATGCAAGATTTAGTTGCATTCATTGCGCCGGATCGACAGGTCAATGGATGGCGAAGCGATACCTTCGGATGACACCATGATCTGGAACAATCGCATCACACGCATCACCGTTGGTCTGCTGCTGCTGGCAATCATCGCTGTCGTCTCATTGCCAGCGATTACCGGCTTTACGAGCCTTGATGGCACCGTCAATGCGCGGTTCGCTTTTGTTAATGCTCCTATCGACGGCACGATTGCGGAAGAACCCCTCAAGGTCGGCAGCCCGGTCAGAGCGGGACAATCCCTCGCAGAAATCAAAAATACGCGCGTCAATCGCGCAATCCTCGCTTCGCTCGAGGCAGATCGCAATACGGCGCTCGACCGCGTCGCAGCACTAAAAAAGGAACGGGAGGAGCTTTCCGCGCTTCGCGGAGAATTATCTGCCAGATTGGAAGTCTACAAGCAGACTACCATTGCCAATCTCGAACGCGAAGTCGAAATCCTGCGGAAGAAAGTCGAGGTGTCGCAAGCGCAGGATCTGGTCGCGCAAGTCGACCTGAACCGTCGGATGGAGCTCGAGTCAAAAGGCATACTTACGCAGAAGCTGGTTGAGGCCGCGCGCGCCGCGGGAGCTGCAACCGGCGGCGAAGTCGAAATCAGCAATCTAACCGTCGATCAATTGCAACAAAGGCTCAATGCGGTCCGCCAGGGAATCTTTGTCTTCGGCGACGGACAGAATGACGTGCCTTATTCGCGACAGCGCGAGGACGAAGTTGTCGTTCGCATCAACGACTTGAACTCACGCATAGCGGAAAATGAGACAAAAGCCACTGAAGTTCAAAAGCAGTTGGTCGAAGAGGGAAACCGTGTCGGCAGCCTTGAATCCGCAACCGCGATAGCGCCGTTCGACGGCGTTGTTTGGAGCAGGAGTATCGTCAACGGTTCGAACGTCGTGCTGAACGACGAGCTGATGCGCCTCCTCGACTGTCGAGAGCTGTTTGTGGATATCCTTGTTCCCGAGGTCAATTATGACGAGATCTATCCTGGTCTTGTCGCGCAGGTGCGCTTATTCGGCCGCAGCGATGTCTTCAAGGGCACGGTCATTTCTGTCAGAGGCAACTCGGCTTCGTTCGAGACCGATTCCTTTGCCGCCAGTTTGCCGCCGTCGACACAGCGCAATGCCCGTATTTTGGTTCGCCTTGATCCATCCGTCATGAACGACGATTTTGCGAATTCCTGCCAAGTGGGGCGCACAGTGCAGGTACGGTTTTCCAAGCACGGCATCGACGTGTCCAACTGGGTCAAAAGCCTGTGGTTCAGTATCTTGTAGCGCTGGCTCCGACCTTTCTCGTTTTAGCCTTCTTTTTCCTGGGGCCGTTCAATTGGTCGCGCCATCACACCTGGACACGGGCGGTGACCTGCGCGTTTGTCGCAGCAGTCGCATTGCGATACATGTTCTGGCGCTTGACGGAGACAGTGCTTCCCTATCCCAACGACGGTGCGAATTTCTACTGGGTTTGGATCCTCTTCGTCGTGGAGATTCTCGCGTGCGTCGAGGTCATCCTTTTTCTGGTATTGATGAGCCGCTACGTCGACCGGAGCGCAGAAGCGGACAGGCTGGCTCGCGTTTTCTTTGCGCGAGAGCAACGTGAACTTCCGACTGTCGATGTTTTCATTCCCACCTATAATGAGCCGCTCGACGTGCTCGAGCGAACCATCGTCGGCGCTCTGTCGCTGGATTATCCTTCCGACAAATTGAATGTGTATGTGCTTGACGATCAACGCCGAGACTGGCTGAAGGCCTATTGCGAGGAGAAGAACGCCATCCACGTCACTCGCGGCGACAACAGCCATGCCAAAGCAGGCAATATGAACAATGGGCTGAAGGTCAGCTCGGGCGAGTTTATTGCAGTCTTCGACGCCGATTTTGTTCCCTATCGACATTTTCTTCGCCGGACTCTGCCCTTCTTCAGCGATGAAAGCATCGGCATCGTCCAGACACCTCAACATTTCTTCAATGTCGATCCGGTGCAATCGAACCTGGGTTTGGAGAATATCTGGCCGGACGAGCAGCGCTTGTTCTTCGACGAGATCGCGCCCAGCCGAGACGCCTGGGACGTCAGTTTCTGTTGCGGGTCATGCTCGATTGCCCGCCGCAAGGCCATCGACGCAATAGGAGGGTTTCCGACGGAGTCGATCACGGAAGACCTGCTGACAACTCTTTCGATGCTCAACAAAGGTTACAAGACCCGCTACCTGAACGAGCGGCTGTCGATGGGATTGGCTGCCGAAAACCTGACCGGTTATTTTGTGCAGCGAGAACGGTGGTGTCAGGGAGGAATTCAAACCCTTTACCTTTATAACGGCCCGCTGCGCGGCCCGGGATTGACGCTCTTTCAACGGATCATGTTCCTGCCAGCATCATGGCTCGTGCAATATCTGGTCCGCTTCATGATATTGCTCGTTCCCATCGTCTATCTCTGGCTCGGCCTGATCCCGCTTTATTTCACTGATATAGCCGATTATGTGGCTCATCAGGTGCCGCTGCTGGCGGCCTATTTTCTGCTTATGCTGTGGATCACCCCGACGCGCTATCTGCCTGTGATTTCCAGTGCCGTCGGGACCTTTGCGACATTTCGCATGTTGCCTACCGTGGTCTCCAGCCTGGTGCGACCATTTGGCAAGCCGTTCAGGGTGACGCCAAAGGGCAGTGGCAACGAGGCAAACCAGTTCGACCGCTACAGCTTCGCCTGGATCGCAAGCATGATTACGGTCACTGTCTTTGGTCTGCTGGTCAACATCGTACCGGAAACGTCGCACGTGCATGGCCAGTTTTCACCGGTCGCGGCCTGGTGGGCAGGTATCAATATCGTCGTCTTGCTCATCGCATCACTCATCTGCTTTGAGAAACCCCGGCGCCTGTTTCATGCGTTCAAGCTCGATGAACCCGCGATCGTAGACGATGTCCCTGGCCAAATCGTAAGTTTGGCACTGGACAAGGCGGTCGTTGCAGTCCCTACCATGGCCCGATTTCAATCCAAATCCGTCGTGCTTAAACTGCCCGGCTTTGCTCCGTTCAAATCAGAACTCAGACAGGTCACCCAACGACGCAGGACCATAAGTCGCAGCGGTGACAAGCAATCTTACTACCTGCACCTGTACTTCGAACTCGGTGACTCTGCTCGCGACAGCATGATTGTGAAACTCTACACTGGTCAATATTCGCAGGACATTCGCGACATCGATAAAGTCGCGGTCTCTCTTAATCTTCTTCTGCGGTCGTTCGGGCGAACGCGCACGTTGTAGTCGACCGTCAAAGCGCGGATCGTCCGGCCGGCGTCCTCTTGAGGTCCAGAAGCCTTAATAGGCACGGCGATCATGCGCCAGAAGCGGCCAATGGCCCACCGGCTTGCCACCGCGTTGCCAATCGCAAAACATCCGCGCCCGCGAATGTGCTACATTGCGTCATCGCGTGCTTCTGTTGCGGGAGGGATCGAGAATGCAGCGCAAGCTGGCTACGATCATGGTCGGGGATTTCGTCGGCTCCACCACCGCAATGGAATCGGATGAGGAAGGCGCGATTGCCCGGATCGACACTATCCTCGAGACTGTTCGCATGGTCGTCCAGCGCCATGACGGCCGTGTCTTCGGCACGGCGGGTGACGCGCTGCTTGCCGAGTTCGGGAGCCCCGTCAATGCGCTCAGGTCCGCCATCGAGGCGCGCGCCGAGATCGCTGCCCTTCCTGGGGCGAGCGGCGGCGACATGCGGTTCGGCCTCCATCTCGCCGAGGTCGTCGTCGTAGGCTCGGACCTGCGCGGCGATGGGGTGAACATCGCCGCGCGCATCGAGGCGTCTGCGCCACCCGGCGCAATCGAGGTTTCAGGGCTGCTTTACGACCAGGTCCGGCGGGTCTCGCCTTGCGGATTCGAAGATATCGGCGAAAGGCAGCTGAAGGGAATTTTAGAGCCGATCCGGATCTACCGGGTCACTGAACTGGTGGACCGTCACGTCTTTCAGTTCGCTCCGACGCGATCCGCCCCCAATGCTGCCCAATCCCCACGGACCAACTCGATTGCAGTGGCGCGGTTCGACGTGGCACCTGGCGCTGTCGCAGATCAATGTTTCCTGGCGGAGGGCATTACCGACGATCTAACGCTCGAACTCAGCCGCCTGAGGGGCCTGTTTGTCAGTTCGCGCTCGGCGGCAACCGCGCTGACGACGAAAGATCCCGTCGAAATCGGCCGCCTTCTCGGCGTCGGCTACGTCATCAGCGGCTCGATCCGGCAAGTGGGCGACGACCTGCGGGTCAACATCGCGCTTACCGAGACGGGAGAGGGGCTCGTCATCTGGTCGGATCGTATCAGGCGTCCGTTTCGCGAGTTGCTCGATGTGCTGGACGAGATCATCGCTCGTGTTGCAGCAACCGTGTCCGGACGGATCGAGCAGTCGGAACTTGCGGCAGCACGGCTGAAGCGCCCGGAGAATATGACGGCCTATGAGTATTATCTGCGTGGTCTGGACCATCACCGCCTGGTTGGCGTGTCGGATATCCACGTCCACGAAGCCATGGCCTGGTTCGAGCGATCAATGGCGGCTGACCCCGGTTTCGGCCGTCCCTTCGCAATGCATGTCTGCTCGTGGAGCAACCTGCCAAGCTTTGACCTCAATAGGGCCGAACAGCAGGTCGCGCACGCACTCGCCCTCGACCCATCCGACCCGGAAGCGCATCGCATCATGGGCGCGATCAAGATGAAATCGGGCGACTTCGTTTCGTCGCGTTACCATCACATTCGTGCCCACGAACTTGCTCCGAACGACGCCTATATTCTCGGCCGCAGCGCGGCGTTCTATGTCTATGTCGGGGAGGCTGAGCGCGCCCTCGAAATGCTTGATCGTGCCGAGACGCTTGATCCCTTCCTGCCGGTCTGGATCACCGAAGAGCGGGTGGCGGCCCTATACGCGTTGAGCCGTTTCGAAGAGATGATGCGCGTCGCCCTGACGCTGCCCTTCCAGACAAGGCGCAAGTCGCTCTACCAGATTGCTGCAAGCATGGCCTGCGGCGACGCTGGAAAGGCTGAATTCCTGGTTCGGCAAGCACTTTCCCTCGATCCGAGCCTGTCGGCGGTCTACATCCGGATGCAGGAGACCTATGCAGACGAGTCCGTCACTGACACCCTTGTTGAGCGGAATTGCGATGCCGGCCTGCCGCTGACGCCGCGCAAGCCCGTAGCCCGGAAGAAGTCACTCTCGCTGAGATGATGATCGCCATCGCGCAGATGCCATCAGACGCATGTGGTCCATCGGGATGACGCGGCTGCCGCTTCTATACCTGAGTGTTACTACGCCTTAAGTCTGGCGATCTGCGGGCCGACAATCGCGGCAAAGAGGCTGGGCTCGCCAAGCGCTCGGGCCGATAGCATTGCGCCATGAACTGACGCCATCAGGATCTGCGCTTCTTCCTCGGGCGATCTGGCGAGCCGGAAGAGCTTCTTCTCCACACCAGCCTTCAGCACCGATGTCAGCCAGGCTGCCAGGTTCTCGAAATGCCGGCGCACATGGGCGGCCACCGGCTCCGGCAGCATCTGTATTTCGGCCGCGAGCATGGCGCAGACGCAGAAGGGCTCGGACGCGTCGAGGATGCATTTCTGCCAGTAGTCCAGATAGGCCTGCAGCTGCTCGACAGGGCCGGGGACGTGCTCGCGCAGCGACTTCAGGCCGGATTCGGCGCGTTGCGTATAGCGGTCGACCAGGACCTGCACCAGCTCGGCCTTGGTGGGGAAATGGTGGTGGATGCTCGCCTTGCGGATGCCGACCGCATCGGAAATATCGGCATAGCTGAAGCCGTTATAGCCTCCCGCCACGACGAGGGACTGCGCTACGTCAAGGATCTTTTCCGAGGTCGTCTGTTCCATGCAGCTTGCCTATCTGCGGGTAGGGAGGCTGTCAAGTTTGGCACAGCGGGCTCGCTCACGCGCATGTGTTCCAGCCGGCAGAGGCCAGCGGCGTTTGACGGTTGACTCTCCAAGTGTCTCTACCTACTAGTAGGAAGTCAAAACAAGGAGCCTGTCATGCAAAACCAATCTTCTCCGCAATCGAGCTGGTTGCGATCCTATTATTTCGTCCGTGCGCTGTTCTCGATCGGCTGGATCATCGCCGCCATTCTCTCGGCCACTCTGTCGGGAAGCCAATCGGCGCTCGCCTCCCTGCTGCTCGTCACCTACCCGGCCTGGGATGCGGCGGCGAACCTTGTGGACGCCCGCTCTAACGGCGGCCTGAAGGCCAATCCCGCGCAGACGTTCAACGTCGCCGTCAGCACGATCACCACGCTTGCCGTCATCATAGCCGTCCTGAACAGCACCTATGCCGTCCTCGCGGTCTTCGGCGTCTGGGCCATCCTTTCCGGCCTGTTGCAGCTTTCGGCCGGCGTGCGGCGCTGGCGCATCTACGGCGCGCAATGGGCGATGATCCTCAGCGGTGCGCAATCCACGCTCGCCGGCGGTTTCATGATCAGCCAGTCCTTCGGCTCCACGCCGCCGAGCATCCTCGACATTGCGCCCTATGCCGGGTTCGGTGCCTTCTATTTCCTGCTGTCGGCTGTGTGGATGACGGTTGCTGCGTATCGGAAAGGCAGCCATGAAGTTCTGCCTTGAGCATAGCATTGAGCTCAATCTTGTCTCGAGGCCACGCGCCGGACGCGCGCGTGGCCTCGAGAGCTTAGTCAAAATTACATCGTTCGCTTCGGCATATCCCGGCGAGGTGGGATGAATGCTGCCGGGGAGGCACCCATATACCTCCTTCATTCCTGTGTGCCCGCACCAGCGCGAGGGAAGTCACGGGAATCCAGCCACCGCGCGCACGCCGCAGGAATATCTATGAGGTCAAAATGCGTCGAGCAGAGCAGATGCCAGCAATACTTCGGTTCCGGCGAGCCCAACAGAGCAGAATAGAGTTATGTCCTCTGACGAGGACCGGGTCTTTCCGGGCATAGAAACCAACTCAGCCAGATCGACCATTCGATTTTCGTGTTGCGTGCCAGCGAGAAAAAAAGGCGACGCGTAGGCTTGCACTTGTTCAGGCGCATCCGTGGCTATGATCTTGGCAGTATCGGCGACGTCGAGCCCAATTTCATGCCCTCCAACAAGCTTGGGGCCAACGGTATTGACGTGAGCGCCTGGCGCTAGATCTGCAGCATGTAGGATTGGGGTCCTACTCGAGGTCGCGCAGATAACGATGTCGGCATCCATCGTCGCCTTGGCAACAGTTTCGACGGGCGTGACCTCTACACTGAGATTGYGTTGCATCTCTTCGGCGAAAGCTTTTCTGTTGACCACATCCCGGCTGTACACACGAACAGAGGATATAGTTCTGACTGCTACGGCCGCAGCAAGCTGAGTTCGTGCTTGGACGCCACTACCGATTACGGCGACAGACTTCGCATTCTGTGAGCTCAGATGCCGTATCGCAACGCCGCCAATTGCGCCGGTCTTGATGGCACCGAGACGTTCCCCGAGAACCAGGCCTTTCAGTGTCCCCTCGTTCGTCGACCAGACGGCGACGATTTGAGACTGCTTCGAATTCTGAAACGTATCGTACACACGGAATCCAGCCAGTGGAGCTTCGCCAAGGATCCCTCCCACCGTGAAGACCAGATCGCCATGCTCTCCGAAGGAGACGTGATGCCTTGGTGGCGATACGATCTTGTTATCGAGCCTCGCTCGAAAGGCCAACTCCAGGACATCGATTGCCTTAGCCATCACATCGTGGCCGATGAGGTCGCGATCACCGAGCAGTTTGACCATTGCGACGCCTTCCGATGATTGAGAGAAGTTGCCTTGATGTTACGCATTGGCGGGTATCTAGATACGAGCATCACCGCACCCTTGGAAAAGCAGGAGGGGTGAAGAAGCGCCATCGAAATGCTACCGCGGTCAATAGCCCGGCGCCTGCGCCAGCTATGATTTCGGCAAGCCACTGGTCTCGGGGCTCTGGAGAAACCGCCCAGTAGAACGCTGCGAGCGCAACTGCTGCGACAGTAACGAGGACGGCTTGTCGAACCGTCAGCGGCCAGGCAAATACAGCGTAGAAAAAACCCGTTTCAAAACCGACGATCGCTGTCACAAATTCTGAGATGGCATCAGTTGATGCTTCGCTATAGGCGCTGATCGCGCGAAACGTAAGCAAGAGGAACGCAACTGCAAAGGTTTGCGAGGCCATAGCCGCGATCGCCGTGCGTCCCCTGGAGTTCCGAATTTTTGAATATCTGAAGAAAGCCATCCGTCATCCTGACCGCGGCCCAAATGCGAGAATCACGTATCTTGTCTTGCCGCGATAAGTCCCCTACAACCTTAAGTGCACTTGAGGTCAAGGGGTTTTGCCTTGGGACGCGCATGGCCGGCGACGATCGATAAGTCCGGCTCTCTCCTATTCCCGATCCATTCCCCGGTTGGCAAATTGCCGCCGCAGCGGCTAATCTCGCACAACCCCACTTTCGGCCGCCGCTCCCCGCGGCCCGGCCAGCCACATTACGAGGATACCATCATGAGCATCATCGAAGCCGTCGCCGAAGAGGCCAAGGGCTGGCGCCGGCATATTCATCAGAATCCGGAGCTGCTCTTCGATCTGCCGGAGACGGCGGCGTTCGTGGCGGGCAAGCTCGCGGAGTTCGGCTGCGAGAATGTCACGACCGGGCTTGCCAAGACCGGTGTCGTCGCCGTCATCGAGGGGGCGAAAGGTTCCGGCAAGGTGATCGCGCTGCGCTGCGACATGGATGCGCTGCCGATGTCGGAGCAGACCAATCTTCCCTATGCCTCCAGAAATGCCAACCGGATGCATGCCTGCGGCCATGACGGGCACACCGCCATGCTGCTTGCCACCGCCAAGTGCCTGATGGAGAACCGGGATTTCTCCGGCAAGGTCGTGCTGATCTTCCAGCCGGCGGAGGAGGGCGGCGGCGGAGCGCGGGTGATGATCGAGGAGGGGCTGCTCGAAAATTTCGGCATCGACGAGGTCTACGGCATGCATAACGAGCCGGGCCTTGAGATCGGTTCCTTTGCCACGCGCGCCGGCCCCTTCATGGCGGGTGCCGACCGTTTCGTCATCACCATCAACGGCAAGGGCGGGCATGCGGCAGCGCCGAACATGACGCGCGATCCGGTTCTCGTCAGCGCCCATATGGTCACCGCGCTGCAATCGATCGCCTCGCGCTTCACCGATCCCTTCGATCCCGTCGTCGTCTCCATCACCTTCTCGGAAGCCGGCAACGACAAGGCACTGAACGTCATTCCCGCCTCCGTGCGCCTCGGCGGCACGATCCGCACCATGCAGGCGGACACGAGGAAGGCCGTCGAACAGCGGTTCCGGGAGATCGTGCATGGCACGGCGAAGCTGTTCGAGACGGAAGCCGAGATCGACTGGCGGCCGGGTTATCCTGTCACGGTCAACGATGCCGGGAGGACGTCAGCCATCGTTGCGGCGGCTGCAAGGGTGGCCGGCGAGAGCCAGGTGGATCCGGCTTACGAGCAGTCGATGGGGGCGGAGGATTTCTCTTACATGCTGGAGAGGCGGCCTGGCGCGATGATCCTGATCGGCAACGGGGATAGCGCGGGTCTGCATCACCCGGCCTATGATTTCAACGACAAGGCGATTGCGCATGGGGTGCGCTATTGGCTGTCGCTGGTCGGGCAGGAGCTTGGGGGAAAGTAGAGCATGCTGGCAGTGGGGCCGCGGAGCATCCCGGTCTGCTGCCCACGCAATGGACAGCAGCTTTCGAGTCACTCGCTTTCCGGCTCAAGCCCAAATGCGTCACGAATGCCGATCCCGGTCGCCGATTGCCTTAATTGATTATGGAACAGAGCTGCGTCCCGGGGGTTGAGGTGCGAGGCCGATCCCGGCTTCAACCCTTAAGGAGAATATCATGCCGAACCAAAGCGCCTCCAACGACAGCGGCAAATCCGGCCAGTCGAGCAAGAGCAGCGACGTCAAGTCCACCAAGAAGGCTGCGGACACGAAGGGCAGCTCGAGCACACGCGGCGGCACTCACGAGCAGCACGTCAAGGCCGGCGAGCAGAGCCATAAAAGCAGCAAGTAGATCGGAAACGATCAGGGAAGGGCCCGCAGCAAGCGGGCTTTTTTTGTGCCCACGCCATGCCGGTTGCGGAAATTGCGCAACCTTCATTTCTCCATCCGATCAATAAGACGCGCCCGGCGCGGAACTATTCGGCTCCGCTTCTGTTAGGCATTGACCCACCGACGCATCAGATCCTCGGCAGGTCGTGAGAGACCCTCTCTCTGAAACATCTCGGGGCTTTCCGTGCTCTCCACCGCCCATCCCAGGATGGCGCGCGAATGCCGGCAGGCCACCACGCAAACACCCGAGCGGAATCTGTGTTCAGCACGCTGCATCGATGCAGGCGTGAACCAAAGGAATATGCCTATGCCCACCTCTCAGCCAACGATGGCCCAGCCATCGATCTCCCGGCCGCGCGGCGATGCCGTGACCGCCGATACCGGGGTCTTCGATCCCTCGCTTACCGGCGCCCTCAACAAGATCTCGTGGGGAGCGGTATTTGCCGGCGTGGTTCTCGCGCTTGCCGCCCAGTTTCTTCTGAACCTGCTCGGTGTCGGCATCGGCGCTGCCGTGCTTGATCCCGTCAGATCGGACAATCCGGCCGCCAGCACCTTTTCCATCATCGGCGGCCTCTGGTTCGTCGTTGCCGGCATTATCGCCGCCTTCATCGGCGCCTATGTCGCGAGCCGCCTCTCAGGCCGTCCCAGCCAATCCACGGGCGGTTTTCACGGCATCACCTCCTGGGCGGTGACGACGCTCGTCATTCTCTATCTTCTGACAACCTCCGTCGGTGCTCTTGTCGGCGGTGCATTCAGCGGCCTTTCGGGCGTGGTCAGCGGCGTCGGCAACAGTGCGGCGACTGCTGTGACCGCTGCCGTACCGGCAATTGCCTCGGCCACCGATCCGATGGGCGATATCGAACGCCAGATCCGCGATGCGAGCGGTGGCAACGAGCCGCAGGCCCTGCAGACTGCCGCAGTCTCCGCCATGCGGGCCGTGGCAACAGGCAACCAGGCCGGCGTCGATGATGCCAAGGCCCATGCTGCCGATGCTCTGGCCAAGGCCCAGAACATCCCCGTCGATCAGGCGCGCACCAAGGTCGATCAATATGAAGCCAACTACAAGGCTACGGTCGAAGCTGCCCGCCAGCAGGCGCTCGTTGCAGCGCAGGCCACGACCACGGCCGTTTCCAGAGGTGCACTCCTCGGCTTCCTCGCGCTCGTGCTCGGCGTCGTTGCAGCCTGGTTCGGCGGTGTTGCCGGCACCAAGCCTGCCGTCGTCGTCGAAGAATACACGCTTGGCAGAAATACCTGATCCAACCCCTGAAGGGACAAGACCATGCCAAAGAATCTCAACGATCTTCTCTATGAAACGCTCAAGGATATCTACTTCGCAGAAAAGCAGATCCTGACAGCCCTGCCGAGACTGGCGGAAGCGGCCCAGGCGACCGAACTGAGAGAGGCCTTCCAAACCCATGCCACCCAGACCGCCACCCATGTGGAGCGTCTGGAACAGATCTTCGACATCATCGACAAGCCCGCCGAGCAGAAGCCCTGCAAGGCAATTCTCGGCATCATCGAGGAAGGCAAAGAAGTGATGTCGGAATTCGAGGGAACGGCTGCACTCGATGCCGGCCTGCTCGCCGGCGCCCAGGCCGTCGAACACTACGAGATCAGCCGCTATGGCACGATGCTCGCCTGGGCCGAACGTCTCGGCCTCGATGAGGTCGCGGCCCTGCTTGCCGAAACCCTCGACGAGGAGGAGGCAACCGACGAGTTGCTGTCCGAGATCGCCGAGACGACGGTGAATGCCGAAGCTGCCTGATACTGGTCGTCATTGGCCGGCGTGCTTTTAACAGAGCACGCCGGCTTTCGTTTGCCCGGCGAACATCCGGTTGGGAGCGCACCTTACAGCCACTTCGGCACTTCAACCCGCTGAAACGCGCGTAGCTCCTCGATCAATCCATCCGCATCCGCATTGACCGAAATCGAATATCGATGGGCCGGCGGCAGGAATTTCGTTTCCACCATATGGTCGATGAATTGCAGAAACGCGTCGAAAAATCCGGCGGAGTTCAGCAGGCCGACCGGTTTGTCGATTTCGGAGAGCTGGTTCATCGTCCAGACCTCCATCAGTTCCTCCATGGTGCCGATGCCGCCTGGCAGCGCGATGAAGGCATCGGCGAGTTCGGCCATACGCTGTTTGCGCAGGCGCAGGGTCGGCGTGATTTCGTCTGTCGTCAGGCGCGGGTGGGAATGTCCGCGCTGGTGCAGGCTTTCGGTGATGACGCCATGCGCCGTGCCGCCGGCTTCGAGCACGGCATCGGCGACGACGCCCATCAGGCCCTTTGTCGTGCCGCCATAGACGAGGCCGATACCCTCACGGGCCATGGCCCGGCCGAGCGCCCGGGCGCCATCGGCGAAATCTTCCGTTGCGCCGAAGTTCGATCCGCAGAATACCGCGATGGACTTGATGGAACGTGTCATGATCGGGCGCGCCTTTCCTATGCTTTTGCTCACACGCATTAGCGGCCGGCTGCCGCAAAGGAAAGCTGTCGGGAGGCTCTGTGCGGCGTCAGTCCCGATATGCACAACGCCGATCACGCAATGTCAGCCCGCCGGCAGCGAGACGCGGAAGAGGGCGCCGCCATCGCCGGCATTGGCGGCGCTGATATCGCCGCCGTGGTTAAGGACGATTGACTGGCAGATGGAGAGGCCGACGCCGACGCCGTCCTGCTTCGTCGTATAGAAGCAATCGAAGATGCGGCCGAGATCGGCAGCTGAGATGCCGTCACCGCTGTCGCGGATGGAGAATTGGACCCTCCCGTCCGCCTCGCTGGTGGCAATCTCGATGCGTCGCGGCCGCCTGCCACTGCTGACGACGGCTTCGATGGCATTGACGAGCAGGTTGACGACGACCTGCTGCATCTGGATGCGGTCTCCGAGGAAGGCAGGCAGGCCGGGCCCGCACGCAACCGAAAGGCGGATCGCGTGCATATCGGTCTCATGGCCGACGAAGGACAGCGCGTCCTTGACGATGTCGTTCAGATCGAGCGGCATCCGCGTGTTCGTCTGGCCGCTCGCCATGCCCCGGACGCGCTTGACGATTTCGCTCGCCCTATGGGCGCTCGCCGCCATGCGCGCGGCAAGCTCGCCGAGTTTGGCAAGGTTGGGCTCGTCGCGCGAGAGGTGCCGCATGGTGGTTTCGCAGTCGGTGACGATCGCGGCAAGCGGCTGGTTCACCTCGTGGGCGATCGAGGTCGCAAGCCTGCCGAGCATGGAAAGACGCGCCGTATGCAGCGGGTCGACCTCGTGTTCGTGTGGCTGTCTCCGCCCGGTGATATCCTCCAGCACGACGAGCAATGTGTCGAGACTTTCGGCCGAGGGGAAGGTAACCGACAGTTTGACATCGAGGACGGCGCCCTTGAAGCTGCGCATCTTCATTGGCTCCGAGAAGAGCTTGGTTCCGTCAAACCAGGCGCGCATCAGCCTTTTGATGGTCTCGGGCGAAGCCGCAAACAGGTAGCTCGCCGGCCCCACGAGATCATCTGACGAAGAGGCCTGTAAAAGAGAAACAGCCATCTCGTTGGCATCGGCGATGAAAAGGCCGGCCTGCGCGATACCACCCTGCCATAGGCCCTTCGACAACAGGTGCTCGGCATCACCCCTGGCTTTCAATCCGGCGAAGAGCGCCCTGAGACCCATGGCATCGAGCTGCAGGACCGGAACCGGGAGGTGATGGATGGAGACCGTATGGTGCGCCTCGCCGCGCGGGCGCTTTGCCGGCAGGTCGCTTCCGGCACCGCCCTTGATGACGACGATCGGCGCCTGTTCGGCAGATCGCTCGCTGCGTCTGGCGTCATTCCATCGAGCAGCGATGTTTCTCGCTATCGGCGTGTCGGCCATGCGCTCTTCCTATGTGTTCAGCCAATATATTTCGGCCCATATGTTTCAGCGGGGGCAATAGTTTGCTTGAGACAATAGTTTCCCGTTGTGGGCGCGCGCCGTTTTTGAGCGCGCATCCACCTCGCGGCCGCCATTGGCGACACCACATCCGTCATGATAGTAGCCATCAGGCTGAATAGAGTCGTGGCAGGTTAGAGCGGGGGCAAGGGCGGCACAATGCCCGCTTCCGTCAACAGGGTGTTGCGCTCAGTGGAACGCAGATGATCGACCTGGATGATATCAGAAGCTTCGTGGCGGTGGTCGAAAGCGGCGGCTTCAACCGCGCCGCCCAGCAGCTCGGCGTCTCGAAGTCGATCGTCAGCCGGCGCATCGCGCGCATGGAAACGGATCTCGGCGCGCAGCTGATCAACCGCAGCACGCGCGGCATCAGCGCAACGGAGGCCGGGCTTGAATTCAAGCTGCGCTGCGGGCGCATCCTGGCCGAACTCGAGGAAGCGCGGGATGCGGTCGCCACCTATGCCGGCGGCGATGTCACCGGGCGTCTGAGGCTTGCCGCACCGCTTGCTTTTGGCCAGCGCTATCTCGGCCCGATCCTGACCGAGCTCGCCGGCCGCCATCCGCGCCTCGAGCTCGACGTGTCCTTTTCCGACCGCGCCGTCGATCTCATCGGCGAGCATTACGATGCGGCGATCCGGCTCTTCGAGCTGCGCGACCCCTCGCTGATTGCGCGCCGCATCGCGCCGGTCAGGCCCTTCATCGTCGCCAGCCCCGATTATATCGCCCGCCATGGCCGCCCGGGGAGGCCCGAAGACCTGCTTTCGCATGACTGCATCATCTATTCCGGGCGCCATATTCCGGAATGGAAGTTCCGTGTCGGCGAGCGCATGGTGTCGATCCGCCCGAACGGGCGGCTTCTGACCGATAATGCCGAGGTGCATCTGAGCTGGACGCTCGCGGGGCTCGGCGTGGCGGAGCTGCCGTCTTTCATCGTCGCCGATGAGATCCGCAAGGGCACGCTCGTGCCGGTGCTTGTCGATTATTATCTGGATGAGGGCGCGATCTACGTCGTGCGCCCGCCGGGGCCGCATGTTCCGGCCAAGGTGCGGGCGCTGATCGATATCATGCTGGAGCGGCTTGGCGGGGAGGGCAGTGCTGCCTATCCCTCGGTCCTGCGGGCAGGAGAATAGCCCCTCTCCGGGAATTTCGTTACAGTTGTAACACAAGGCGCAGATACCCGCTTTCGGCCAGTTTCAAGCAAGTTCTGCTTTCCAGTTTGCGCGCATCCACACGCCAAACAAAAGGATGAAACACCGTGATCGTCGGCTCCGATAATTCAACCCGCAACCTGTTCAGCTATATGCCCAGAGTCTCCGTCAGTGTTTTTGGCGAGGGGAAATACGAAAAGACAACCGGGGAGCTGGTGAATACGGTTCCGGCAAAAACGGATGATCAGCTACTGGCCGAACTTTACGATCGCACCGCCCAGCAGACGCTCGACGATGCCGATATCGATGGCGACGGGCTGATGAGCAAGGACGAGTACATGGCCGCTCAAAAACGGCTGGCCGATGCCGACAACAGGATCTTCGATATCGATGCCGCCGAAGAACGCTGGTCGACCTTCGATCCGACCGGCAAGGGGGCGGTCGACAAGAATGAGATCATCGAGGGCCTGAAGATCCTTCTGCCGCTCAAGGTCGGCCATCTCGATGCCGACATGGCCGAGCGTATCCAGAAGCAGGCACTGGAGGCTTCCAAGGAAGCCCTGCAGAATTTCCAGGAGGCGATGGACGCGGAGAGCAAGAAGCCGGCAATGGCGGAAACGATCAAGACGACGATTGCCGAGCAGGCCTCGCTTCTCTCGCTCTATGACGAGTTCAAATAGGAGAGCAGAGCCGGCGGGGCCACGAATGTTGCGTCGGCGCCTGATCAAACAAACAGGAAGTCAGGCGAACAGGAAGTCGCCGGACTGCAGGACATAGGCTCCGTTGAATGTGGCAACTCTGACGGCGCTGTCTCCTCCGGTGCCGTCATCGTCCCAGTAGAGCGTGCGGTCGGAGGTGTTGAAGTAGAACTGGGCGTCTGTGCCAATGGCGGTTTTGCCGACATGGAAATCCAGGGTGGACGTGGTCATGCCCTGGAAATCGCTGGACTGGAACGCCAGGAAATCGTCCGCGCCAAAATCGTTGATGAAAGCGAAGTTCGATGCGCTGGGTGCGGCGAGGACGAAAATATCAGCGCCGCCGCCGCCGGCCAGGCCATCACTGCCGCCGCCGCTGACGAGCGTATTGGCTGCAGAATTGCCTGATATCTGGTTGTTGCCGCTATCGCCGATCCCGGTCACGGCGCCCGCCTGAAGGATCAGTGTTTCAGCGCCGGTTCCCGCGAGCGAATAGGTTTCGGCCGTGGAATAGATGATATCGTTCCAATCCCAGATGCTGTCACCGGTATCGTGGACGACGTCGCCGGCGCTGTCGACCTTGTATTTGTCGTTTCCATCCCCGCCATCCATGGTGTCGTCGCCGGTACCGCCGGCGAGTATGTCATCGCCGGAGCCGCCGTCCAGCTTGTCATTGTCTGCCCCGCCATCGAGATAATCGTTGCCATCGAGACCGGAAAGCGTATCGCTTCCGGCAGCGCCGCAGAGCGTATTGTTGCCGCTATTGCCCGTGATGACGTTAGCGAGCGCGTTGCCGCTCGCATACAGGTTACCCTCCGCGACAAAGGCGAGGTTCTCGACATTGGCCCCCAGCGAATAGCTCACCTGGGCGAGGATCGTATCGGTACCCTGTCCTGCCAGCTCCACGACCCTGTCGGCCGAGGTATCGACAATGTAGGTATCGTCGCCCAGGCCGCCCGTCATCCGGTCGTGGCCGTATCCTCCGTCCAGATGGTCATTGCCCGCAAGGCCCGTCAGCGTGTCGTTGCCGGAGCTTGCATATATGGCGTCGTCTCCGGCCGTGCCGACCAGGTTCTTGTCGGGATAGGTGCCGTAGATGCGGTTGCTCGGAAGCTCCACCGCATGGGCGTCGGTATCGAAGCGGACCTGAAAGATGCCGGAGTCGTATCCCTGGACATCGGTATAATCACTGTCGGACGCCCCGCTGACGACCCAGCCGCCGTCATCGAGCGCCGCCACCTGGGGTATATCCTTATAGCTGTGGGTCAGCGTGTTGATGAGCGCCTCATCGCCGTTTTTCGTCCCGTCGGCGTTAAACGCCTGCTGGTAGACGTGATAGAAGGTGTCGGTGAATCCCATCACCGTCCAGGTCACAACCCAGCCGCCGTCGGCAAGAGCCGTCACCTTCTGGTTCGATGCATATGTCCCGTCGGTATCGACCTGGGCCTCGCCGCCTTGCGGCGTCCCGTTCGCGTTGTAGGCCTGCTGCATGATATGGCCGTCGTCGCCCGAAAGCCAAATCACCACCCAGCCGCCGTCGCCCAATGCTGCGGAGCCGTGATAGGCTTGGTTGCCGTCCGTCGTGGTATTGACGCGTGTCTCCGTGCCGAGCCGTGTTCCGTCGGCATTATAGGCCTGCTGATAGATCCCGCCGCTCGAACCGTCCTGGCCATTCGATTCCCAGATGACGACCCAACCGCCGTCGCGTGCCAGCACGGTCGGGCTGTCCTGATAGGAATTGGTGTAGGTATTGACGAGGGTTTCCCCGCCGTGCGGCGTGCCGTCGGCATTGTAGATCTGCTGGAATACGCCGGTTTCGGAACCGTCCTGCCCGGGCGATGACCAGGTGGCGACCCAGCCGCCACCATCGAGTGGCGCCATCGAGCCCAGCCACTGGTTTCCATCGGTGTGGGTGTTGACCCGGGTTTCTCCGGCGATCTTGGAGCCGTCGGCAGCGAAGGCCTGCTGGTAGATCCCGTATCCGGAACCGTCCTGGCCTACCGACAGCCAGCTGACGACCCAGCCTCCATCGGCTAGCCCCATGACCGACCGCGACCCCTGTCCGGCGCCTTCAAAAGTGTTGACGTGGGTCTCGCTGCCGCGCGGCGTGCCGTCCGCGTTGAATGCCTGCTGATAGACCCCGGGCGTGGAGATCCCCTGGTCTCCCCAGGTGATCACCCAGCCGCCATCGGCAAGGGCCGCGATGGCCGGCATTTCCTGATTGCCCTCGACGAAGGTGTTGACGCGGGTTTCAGGACCGGAGGGGGCGCCTGTGGCGTCGAAGACCTGCTGGTAGACGCCGGTGCCGCTGCCATCCTCCAGAGTGGAGGCCCATGTGATCACCCATCCGCCGCCCGGCAGCTGTGTGGTCACAGTACTGTACTGGGAATTGACCGTGAACGTGTTGACCTGAGATTCTACAAACGGCATTTACCTTCCTCCTCAGATAGACAGTCCCGAGAAAATGAACGCGCTGCAGACCCGATGCGTATTGCTACCATACCGTTCTTTTTTGACGATTGCCCGACAGTCCCGACAATCTTCAAAAGAGAACGGTATGGACATGCAACCCGTCGATCGCCCGCAATATCAAATCGACGAGCAGGCATCGGGGCTCTCACCTTTCGGCGGGATAAAATAGCGGGCGCTGGGAGCGGCCCGCGCTTACGCGGGCTGAACGCTCCTCACCACGCCCGTGCGGTCGATGACGCAGGCGAACTTGCGGCCCGAGGCGTCGAGATCGACGGTGAAGCCGCCGGCTTCGACCGGGCGCGAACTCGTCGGCAGGACTTTCGCCCTGTCGAGACCGGCCTGTTTGGCGGCGGCATCGGCGCAGAGCAGCTGCAGGTCGGCAGGAGCGGTCTCGACCGCCGTGCGCGACATCTGGTCGGGCGGCGGGGCCGACTGGCAGGCGGCAAGTGCCGATAGCGAGCAAAGGAACAGGGCCGGGAGCGGCCGGCTCTTCAAGGACATGCGCATACTAATTCCCCCGTTTCAGACGCCTTTATAGAGGGCCGCGCCCTGCATCAGGACGATGACCTTGGCGCCGACCTTTATCCGCGAGTGCAGATCGATGATGTCGTCATTGTTCATGCGAATGCAGCCCGAGGATACGTCGAGCCCGATCGACCAGGATTCCGGCGTGCCGTGGATGCGGTAGATCGTGTCGGCATCACCGGCATAGAGATAGAGCGCGCGGGCTCCGAGCGGGTTGTCGGGGCCGCCCGGCTGGCCGGCCGCCCATTTGGCGGCATTCGGGTCACGGGCCACCATCTCGGCGGGCGGGGTCCAGGTCGGCCATTCGGCGGTACGCCCCACGCGCACGATGCCGGCCCAGCCGAAGCCTTCGCGACCGACCCCGATGCCGTAGCGGATCGCCTGGCCGCCCGGCTGCACGAGGTAGAGAAAATGCTGGTTGCCGTCGATGATGATCGTGCCAGGCTCCTCCGCCGTGCGGAAGGTCACGACCTGCCGGCGGAAGGCATCCGGAACCTGCTTGTTACGGGCGAAATATTTGCGCGCCGTATTCTTGTCGTAATCGACCCACTGGCGCGTCTTGGGATCGTAGATCTGCGTGCCGGCCGCAAGGGCGACATAGGCGGCGAGGCTAAGCGCCAGCGCGGTCAGCGCAGCTTTCTGCAATGTCCGGTTCATGGTTTTGCCCATCCCTTGATGCGGGCGGCATTCTCGGCCACCCATTTTTCCGCGTAATCGGCGGGCGGCGTCCGTTCCACCTGCAGCGCGTAGGTCATGGCAGTCACTTCCTCAGGCGTCAGATCGACCTTCTCCAGGAAGGCGGCGACGTCAGCATGTTTGGCACCGAAAGACGTCGACCAGGCGATGTGGAATTCCGATGGCGGCCAGGCGACATCGGCCTTCGAATGCTCGATCCAGAGCGGATCGCTGCCGGGCGCGATCTTCCATCGTGCGGGATCGTAAGCCGGCTCTTCCAGCCGCGTCACCTTGTGCAGTTCGAAGACATTGTGCGGCGCATAGCAGGCAAAGACCATTGGCCGGCCGGTGGCGACAGCTGCATCGACGGCTGCCATGCCGACATCCTCTTCCGCCTCCACCAGCGTGAGGTTGCTGGCGTAACCGTAGCTCAAGGCGCGCACCCGCTCGATGCTCGCCGAGGTCCAGGTTGCCGCTCCGATCCAGAGCTCGCCGCGGCCATCGCCATCGGTATCGAGCAGGGCGCCCTTTTCAGGATCCGAGAGATCCTTGACGCTCTTGATGCCAGCCTTTTCGGCGTCCTCGGTGGCGCAGAGGCCCTGCCAGGCGGCAACGGCGCGTTTGGCCAGAACCACCGCCTTCTTCTCATCGACATATTTTTCGATTGCCGCATCGAGGTTCGGCCGCCAGACCTCCGGGTGGATATCGAGCTCGCCGGATTCCAGCCCCGAGAAGGCATTGAGTTCTCCCATCTCGCGCAGGTCGGCCTCGAGGCCGAAGTTCTTGCCGATCGCGACCTTCAGGATATTGGCCGTCGCCTGTCCCGACGGCCAGTTCGGCACGGCGATCACGAGATCGGCGGCCTGGAGGTTGCCAAGGGATGCCGAGGCGATGAAAAGCGATACCGTAGCGGCAAGCATGGCCGCAGGTCGCTTGAAACTTTGCGGCGGTCCGGCGGGCGTGCGCCTCGCATGTTTCGGACTGTCTTCGTGATGATGTCTCACAGAAACCCCTCCGTTTCCGATCCTCGATGGCGCCGAGGAGCCGCGCGACGAACCCGATACCACCTATCATGGCACTCGCCATGGCGGGGGCTCCGGCGCATATACGATGCCGAACGCCGGCGGGCGCAATGTCTGCGCTCCTCTGCTGCACACGTCCTAAACACACCACGCGCATGCCGGGGAAGTACGTTACTGTAAATGCGGCCGTAAATTCGTGCGGCGAGCGGCGAAGCGGAAATGAGGAGTGGGACTTACGCGCCACTCGCCTCATCAATTGACCTGATCGGCTGGAGAAGGCAGAACGTCTCCCAAAAACCAGACTTGCCCCGAATCCACGAATAGGCTTTCGTGGCCGCATTTCAGTAGGATACCGGCACGCCCATGTTTTTCTTCGCGAAGGTTTTCTGGCTCACGTCCCAACCCGTCACGATCGGCTTCCTGCTGATCGCGCTCAGCGTCGTCTTGATGATCTTCCGTATCCGGCGGCTCGCTATCGCGGCCGGGCTCCTGTCGCTCACGCTCATCTTCGTGAGCTTTTACACCACATCGGGTGCGCTGATCGTGCAGGAGCTGGAGGATCGTTTTCCGCGGCCGGCCGCACCTGCCGATGTCGCCTGCATTGTCCTGCTCGGCGGCGGGATCGCGACAAAGGTCGATGGCGTGCGCGGTGGCTACAACCTGGATGACGCGGCTGATCGCTATATCGAAACGGTACGGCTGGCCGGCGTCTATCCCAATGCCAGGATCATCATGTCGGGCGGCGATGGCAGTCTCACCGGCGGCTACGTCAAGGAAGCGGATATCATCCGCAGGATGTTCGACGATTTCCATATCGACCCGGCCCGTGTCGAATATGACGCGGAGTCGCGCGATACCTATGAGAACGCCATCAATACCAGGGCGATCCTGCAGCGGCTGAACCTCGACAACTGCCTGCTCGTGACATCGGGTTTCCACATGCCGCGGGCGGTGGCAATCTTCCGCAATCTGGGCATGAACGTCACGCCCTGGGTCGCCGATTACCGTACGACTGGAAAACAGGGCCTGACGCTGTCGGCCGGCCATCCGATCGACAATGCCGACCTGTTGACAACGGGCCTGCGGGAATGGATCGGCATCGTCGCCTATTATTTCGCCGGGCGCGTTTCGACCCTTTATCCGCAGTGAGGGCAGGCGGCTTGCGCCTCGCAAGCGCATTGCAGAGGGCTGTTCTATGGCTGCCCGGCAGGGTCCGCTTTCGCCGCCTCGCATTCCGGCAGCCGCACAGGTCTGGCGAGTTTCGCCAGCACCTCGGGCTTGGCGCATGCCGGGAAGCCGGCTAACGGCATCGTCTCTATGAACCGGCTGCGTTCTATTGAGCTTAGGCCGGGTTCATTGATCATGCCCTCCACAGTCAGGTCCGGGTGCTGCTTGAGAGCTTCGCTTGCCGAAGCATTCGCCTCGTCGGTTCGACCGAGTGCCGCAAGCGAGCTGCTGCGCACCACCCAGGTCCACTTTTGGTAGCTGTCAGGCGTCATGCGTTCGAGCATCTTCACGGCGTCCTCATATCGGCCCGCCATGAAATAGGCGGGTGAGAAGAAGTTGGATGTCCACATCGGATAGTTCGGGTCGAGCCGCTTTACCTGGTCGACCATTTGAGCGCCGCGTTCGGGTTCGCCGAAGCGTGCTGCATAGCCGGTATAGAAAGTCAGGATTTCGGACGAACCCGGCGCCAGGCGAAGGGCCGTGTCCAGCTCAGACTTGGCGCGGCCCATGTCGCCTTTGTTGGCAAGGCTCATGCCAAACACCGCATGTGCTTCGGCGTCGCTCGGATCAAGCCGCACCGCGCGTTCGGCCACATCGTCGGCCGCCTTGCGGTTGCTCTCGGGATCGACGCCAAACAAACTCAATATTTCATGCGCATGGTAAAGTTCTACCCAGGCCCGTGCCAGCCCTGGGTCCAGCTCGATGGCGCGGTTGAGAAACGTGATGGCCTCGTCCTCATCGGCTTTGGTGAGCTTTTCAATTTTCTCGGACCCGAGCAGATAATAATCATAGGCATTCAGGTTTTCAGGCCGTTTGCGTTTGGCTGCGGCGCGCCCGGCCTCTTGAATCAGTCCCACGCCGCCGCCGAGGCGGTTGGCGACCTGCTCTGCGATTTCGGTCTGAACGGCGAACACGTCCTCGGCGGGCCGGTCCCAATTCTCCGACCAGAGATGGTGGCCGGTGTTTGCATCGATCAACTGTGCTGTGATCCGGACCCGGCCACTCTGCCGCTGGATCGAGCCTTCCAGCACAAAGCCGACATGGAGTGCAGTTGCTACCTGGCGGGCATCCACCGGCTTGCCTTTAAAAACTTCCGTCGAATTGCGCGCCACCACCTCGAATTCGGGAAACCGCGCGAGGTCGGTGATGATGTCCTCCGTCAGGCCATCGGCCAGACGCCCGCTCGCCTCGTCGCCGCCAAAATTGTCGAAGGGCAGCACCGCCACCGACGGCTTGCCGCTCAAAGGTTCGGGCTGCAGGAACCACCAGGCCGCGCCGCCCGCCAGAGCAACCGCAATGATTGCCGCCGCAGCCGTTCCGGCCCAGTGCGGTATCATTCCGAGAACCAGGCGGCGCGCCCGTTTGCCGTCGAGCCTCAGCCGATACATCCGCACCGGGCGGCTGATGTTCTTGACCTGCTGCTCGCCGGCGAAATCGAGCGGCCAGTCGAGTTTGCCCTGGAGATGATCGTATGCCGTCCCCGACACCATCACGCCGCCCGGCTCGGCCAAATGCTCCAGCCGCGCGGCGACATTCACCCCATCCCCGTAGAGGTCGCCATCCACCAAGGCCACATCGCCCAGATTGATCCCGACGCGGAAGATGATGCGCTCTGGCTCCGGCAGGTCGGCGTTGCGCGCTGCCACGCTATTCTGGAACTCCGCGGCGCAGGCAACCGCATCGACCACGCTGTCGAAGGCGACAAGCGTGCCGTCGCCCATCAGCTTGATAACGGTGCCATGGCGCTCAGAAATTGCGGGATTGATCAGGTCGGCGCGGATGGCCTTCAGTCGCCTGATGGTGCCGGCCTCATCGGCCTCCATCGCCTTCGAGTAGCCTACCATATCCGCCGCCAGGATCGCGAGCAGCTTCCGGTCGAGTGCGGGGGTACTCATCATCGTTGCCTTGCATGAACATGCAACAGTGCCGGCAGTTTACACCCGCGGAAGCACCGCAACCAGCACACCGCCAAAACGGCATCTCTGCTTGTCGCGCGAAGCGGCCACGAACTCGCTTCGGCCGGTGCCATCTGCTCGCGAATTCCGCGCTTTTGCTTGCATCGGAACACGGTTATATGCTTGCGCTGACGGGGCAGGCATCGGGCGCCAGGGAGTTCACTTGAGAATATTGATCATCAGCCGCAAGGCGGAGGAGGTTCGGCGGAGCTTCCAGATCCGGCAGATGGCCGCACTCGGCCTGTCCTTCGAGTTTCTCGATGCATTCGAAGCTGGCGATCTCACGGCCGAGGAATGCCAGACGGCTGCCAGCAACTGGCCGAGCCCGACGCGCCGGCAGGACATCGGTTGCTTCCTGTCCCACCGCAAGGCCTGGCAGGCGGTAATCGCGCATGGCGCGAAGATGCTCATCCTCGAAGACGATGCGGTGCTATCAGACGATATCGCCGCCGTCCTCGCCAATATCGAAGCCCGCAACGATGCGTGGAACAGCGTCTACGATCTCGAATTCGCTCCGCGGCGCCATATTCTCAACCGCAAGCGCGCATGGCAGGACGAGGCCGGCCGTTTTGGCGCGACCCGCGTCTATCAGAACCGCGTGGGGCTGGCAGGCTATGTCATCGGCCCCGAGGCGGCAAAACGCATGCTTGCAGAAACCAACACCTATTCGCTGATCGATGCGCATTTCTGGCACCGCTCCTGGCTTGCCGCCTACCAGATCGAGCCGGCGCCCGTCATCCAGCAGCGGTTTCTGGAGGGTGAGGCCGAGAGCGCCGATTTCGTGCGCCCGGAAAAGGATCTGGTGTTCCTGCCGCTTAGCAAGGTGCGTAAGCAGTTGCGCCGGCTGGAGCTCGAAAGCATCAAGGCGAGAAACCTCGTTGCCGGCCTGTTGTGGGGGCAGAAGAGGGATGTTCTCGTCGATCGCTCCAGGTTCAATGCAGGTACGGTGAAATCCGGTTAGGTGGGGTTGTTGCCGGCGCTGGTGCAGGTGATCGGATAGGGGCTGCCTGGAATAGTGGCGCCGGTATGCGGTCACGATCGGGCGGATTGTCCGGTAAGGATAAGGCGGGAGATGTATGATATTTCGATCAGAGTCGCAGGCATCGCCGACGCTCAGTCGATTGCCGAGTTCCATGTGAAGGTCTGGCGGCATACTTACGCAACCCTTGCGCCGGCTGTGGCCCACGCGACGCTCGACGAAGCCTATCGCGGTCAGCGCTGGCGGGAGAAGCTCGCGTCTGCCGACGCCGACCAGATGGTGCTGATTGCCGAAGCGAACGGGCAGATCGTCGGAATCGGCGCCGCCGGCCGACCTTCGGAGCCGATCTTTGGGGATCGCGGCGAAATCAAATTTCTCTATGTCGATCCGGACAGCCAGCGCCGCGGCATAGGCCGGGCGCTGCTTGCGCGGCTGGCGCAGCATCTCAAGGCGAGGGAGTTTCGGGGAGCTGCGCTCGGCGTCGTGAAGGGGAATGCGGCGGCGATTGCGTTTTATCGGGCGCTGGATGGCGATCTTGCCGGCGAATTCATCGATCCCGGCCCGGTCTGGCGATCGGAAAACCTCGTCTTCGTCTGGGATGATGTGACGCCGCTCATGGCGTGATACGGGCGGCGTTTCAGCTCTGGGTATCGAGCTTGTTGACAAGCTACGGCAGCCGTATTCACCTGCGCTTGTCTGATGTTGACGAGGTGAGTGCTGGCGTGATGTCTGAAGTTGCCGTCAATATCGAACCTGCGCTGCAGCACGAAGTCTCGGCGCTTCTGTCGCAGTCGGATTCTGTCGCCGCGGCGCTCTATCCGGGTGAATACCGTCGGCCGATCACCGCGGAGTCGCTGGCAAAACCGGGCACGTATGTCCTCATCGCGCGTCTTGCTGACAGAGCGGTCGGACTTTGCGTGCTGTTTGAGCGAGGTGACGGCACTACGGAGCTGAAGCGCATGATCGTGGATGCCGGTGTGCGGGGTGCCGGTATTGGTATGGCACTGCTTCGGCGAGCGGAAGTTCAGGCGCTGACGCTCGGAGCGCAGGCCATGCTGCTCGAAGTTGGAACACGCAACATCGAAGCACAACAGCTATATCGCCGCGGCGGGTACAAGCCATGCGAGCCTTTTGCACCCTATACGGCGACACCCATAAGCCTCTTCATGAGGCGGGCGCTGATAGAGGCCGTATCAGGACGATAGCGGGGTACCGCCGTCCGACATAGGAGAGGACGAAGCGGGTGGTGTGGCGGCACAGCCACCGTTGACACCCGCCCGCATATCCCGTATCTGGCAACCCATGCCAGTCCTCTGGCCGTAAGCGTTTGACGTCAAGCAACGCACTTATCGATCCTCGCCGGTCGGAGTGCGTTTTTTTGTGCCCGTCGGACGAGGGAATAGCCAGGAGGTTTTCATGGCTTTCCGTCTTACTGATGATCGGGAGCAGGCCCGGCTTTACCTGCTGACCGCGATCCTCTTCATCTCCTATCTCTGCGTTGCAATTGCCCTTCCGGTCGTGCCCGTATTCGTGACCGGCGCGCTTGGCCTCGGCAATGGCTGGGCCGGCCTTGGCGTCGGCATTGCCTTTCTCGCCACCATCCTCACCCGCAGCTATGCCGGCGGGCTTGCGGATGGCAGGGGCGCCAAGCTTGCCGTGCAGCGCGGCCTGCTTTTCTATGTTGCGGGCGCGCTGATCTCGCTCGCCGCGGGGCTCTCGCTGCAGGCGCCGGTTGCGGCTTTCGCCATTCTCGTTGCCGGGCGGCTGTTGATCGGGCTTGGCGAAAGCCTCGTCGCCGTCGGCATCATTGCCTGGGGTATCGGGCTTGTCGGGCCGCAGCGTTCCGGCCGGGTGCTGGCGCTCATCGGTGCGGCGATCTACGGCGCGCTCGGCCTCGGCGGGCCTGTTGGGCTGCTGCTGCTCGATCATCTCGGCTTTGCCGGCACGATGGCCGTCAGCGCCGTGCTGCCCTTGCTGGGGCTTGCCGCAATCCGTAGCGTGCCCGCCGTTGCCGCCCATCCGGGCAGGGAGCGCCCGCCGCTTGCCGCTGTCATCGGCCGCATCTGGGTGCACGGGCTGATCGTCTGCCTGCAGGGCATGGGCTTTGCCGCAATCGGCTCCTTCTTCACTCTCTATTTCCGCGATCTCGGCTGGGATCATGCAGGTCTCGGGCTTACCGCCTTCGGCTGCGGCTTCGTGCTGGTGCGCCTGCTCTTCGGCCACTTGCCGGATCGCTACGGCGGGCTGGCGGTCGCCGTCGTCTCGCTTGCGGTCGAGGCCATCGGCCAGTTGCTGATCTGGAGTGCCGGCGATCCCACCGTCGCCCTGATCGGCGCCTTCATGACAGGCCTCGGCTGCTCGATGATCTTTCCCGCCATGGGGCGTGAAGTCGTGCATCTCGTGGCACCGCATCTGCGCGGCACGGCGCTCGGCGGATTTTCGGCCTTCCAGGATCTCGCTTACGGGCTCACCGGACCGCTGGCGGGTGTGCTGGCGGATCGGGCGGGTTACGGGAGCGTGTTTCTCGTAGGTGGGGTGACGGCGGTTTGCGGGTTTGTGATCGCTGTCGTGTTGAGGCGAGGGAAGGTGGTTGCGGCGAGGTGAGGGTGCATGGATGAGTAGGGGGTGTGTCGGAAGCCCCCTCCGTTCGGCCAGGGTCGAGCCACGGGTCCCGACCCGTCCTGGCCGGTCCTCAATATGCCTGTGGTTAACCGAATGGGGAGCGGAGACGGCTCGTCCTGATGCGACCCTCTATCGCTCCTATCCCCACGGTTGTATAATTCCGCCGGCAAACGAGTATGGTGTATTCAGGCCCCGTTACCCAAGGGAGGATGCCTTGTCCAGATCGTCGTTTTTTCTGTCACTCGTGCTGGCCGTCGGCCTGTCAGTCCCAACAATAACCGTGCCGACTGAAGCAAGCGCACAGGCCCAGATCTCCATTAGCGTTGGCACCAATCTCAACAGAGGCAGAGGGATTACCTGCAGTCAGGGCGAGAGGCTGCTCCGCAGCCGCGGTTTCCGCGACGTCAGGCGGATCGACTGCCGTGGTCGTTTCTTCGTTTATCATGCCCGCAGAGGCAACAGCCGGTTCGAAATTTCCATACGGCAGCGTGATGGCCGCGTTGTGGATATGCGCCGCATCGGTGGAAGGCGATAGCGCCGAAAAGGTGAGCCACGCGCTCGTCCGGATCGATCTGGCGCCAAGCTGGCCTGAACGACGCCAACAAGGTTAGTGGCATCCGCTGGCGAATTCGGCACCCGTCGACCTCCCTCCTTGTCGAGGGCGAAGCACGGGTCGAGGCCCTTGCCCTGTTCCCGTAACGACCCATCTCCCTGACGGTCACAACGGGAACATTACCCATGCCAACTCAGATCCTCTTCATCCAGGGCGCCGGCGAAACAACCCACGACCAGTGGGACAACAAGCTCGTCGACAGCCTCGCCAGCGAACTCGGCGAGGCCTATGCCATCCGCTATCCCCGCATGCCCGATGAAGCGGACCCGCATTATCAGGCCTGGAAAGCCGCAGTCGTCGCTGAGTTCCAGACCCTCGAAGACGGGGCCATCCTGATCGGCCATTCCTTCGGCGGCACGGTGCTTCTCCACACGATTGCCGAAGACTGGCCGACATTCGAGCCCGGCGCCGTCATCCTGATCGCGCCGCCCTTCATGGGGGCCGGCGGTTGGGAGAGCGATGAGATCGCCGGACGTGACGACTTTTCCGAAAGCCTGCCGGAGGGGTTGCCCGTGCTCATCTATCACGGCAGCGAGGATGACACCGTGCCCTTTGCCCATATTGAGGCTTACGCCAGGGCGATCCCGGATGCCGTCCTCTGCTCGCTGCCGGGGCGCGATCACCAGCTCGACAATGATCTCGCCGACGTGGCCAAGGATATACGTTCGCTGGCCGTATAGGCCCGCCGGCCCCCATTCCATCACTCAACCATTGGCATCGCATCCTCCCGCGTCGCTGAAATTAAAGCCGATGCAGGAGCTGCCGCATGATATCGAGATATTTTGAAGCAAGGGGCAAGGCGCCTTTCCGCGCGCCTGCGCTGACGCCGGGCGTCCGCCGCCTCGATACCATCGGCATGCTTCCGCCGCTTGCCAGCCTTCTCCTTGCCGCCGGCTTCGTGATCTTGCTCGCCGGCCGCTATGAGGCCCAGCTCATCCGTGCGGAGCGCATCCAGCAGGAGGTCATCGGCCGATGAACACCTTCAGCCTGCGGTTCGATTTCGACGAACTCGTCATCCCCATCCTCGGCCGGAACGATAACGGCCTGCTGCTATATGGATCGGCAGAGCTCTCGGGAGATCATGAGGGCTTCGGCGTCGAGATGATCCATCTTGCCGAGGGCACGGTACTGCGCCCGGCCGGCAATGCCGAATCCGGTAGGCCCGCGCCCTTTGCCGACGAACTCTTCCGGCGCATCGCCGCCGTCATCGGGAACGACAAGACGGTGCTCGGCCGCCACGCGGCAATGGAATGGGCCGAGCTCGTGGAACGCCACAGCGAGGCGGCCTGAGCGCCGCCTGCCGGTGCGGAACATAAACCTATCTTTGTTTGCTTTCGCGCGTTCCGGGTCCCCGAAAAGTCTCGCCTGATATGGATCGTGATCGAATATAGGAATAATTTCCTTGATTGTTGCGGGCATTGGCGGGTACAACCTTATGACGGCAGCGATATCCAACAGGAGAGTTTTGCATGCATGCCTGCCCGCTCGAAAGGAGCGACATCACCATCATCAAGGCATTCGGGCACGGTGCGCCATCACGGCGGATCGCAGCATTGTCGGCGGTGTCTGACGGCGCCTCTCACCGATCGGTGACATGCTTCCAGCCGGCAGAAACGCCAACCATTCTTGCGCCCAACGGGTGGCGTTCTTGAAGGATATTCCCGAAGACCTGATGGTGCTGGTGCGGGCCGCGCAGCTTTCGGCCGGCTTCTGCCAGGAAAGGGCGATTGCTTCGGCGATCGGCCGGGAACGCGCGCGATGCAGGCAGGCGGTTGAGGCATGGCGGACGCAGCTAATGGCTGGTGACGATCTCGGGCGCA
Source organism: Rhizobium sp. 01T444 (assembly GCF_056398305.1). Lineage (NCBI taxonomy): Bacteria > Pseudomonadati > Pseudomonadota > Alphaproteobacteria > Hyphomicrobiales > Rhizobiaceae > Rhizobium > Rhizobium sp. 01T444. The sequence continues at coordinate 12,820 of NZ_JBFTPD010000030.1, read as the reverse complement.
GTATCGAACTGCTGCTTGCGCGGATCGAGGCGGGTGGCGGCACGATGGAGCAAGCGCCCGCCGACGATGACGATGCGGTGCTTATTGCGCTCAGGCGCAAACTGCATGAAGCCGCAAGGGTGGCGGAGCGGCAACTGCTGGCGATGTCTGATTACACTGATATCGCGCAGGAGGCAGCCGCCATCGAGGCGATCCTGCAGCCGGGGGAGGTGATTGCCGACTGCATGCTGTGTCTTAGCCCGGTGACATCCGGGGGTGTCGAGGCCCGGCTGCGCGCCGAGCTCTGGAAGCGGGGGGAGTATATCGGGACCTATCTGGGTGGGGAATTAATGCGAAGGTGGTCAATCTACAAATGACGCCTTCCGGCCCAAACGAAATACCGAACCCTCGCATCCAAATGATGGGGATGACGAACCTAGATAAGCGCTCGTCATCCCCGCCCAGATCAGCCCGCGGTGCCTGGCACCGGCGTGTTGAGCAGCTGCTGTTCCCACAGATAGGCGATGCCGCTGCCGGCCGCGTGCTGCACGAGCACGTCCGTTATCTTGCCCGCAGTTTCGAGACGGGCCCAGTCGCGCTGCCATTCGGCGGCCAGCGCCAGCCACGTCATCATGTTGGCGCCGGCCGCGATCATGCGCTGGATGGCGACCGCGTGGGCTTCGACCGAAACGGCGCCCGATGCATCGGTGATGACAGTTACATCCCAGCCTTCACCGAGGGCCTGAATTACCGGCATCGCGACGCAGATCTCGGTCCATAGACCGGCGATGATCAGCTGTTTGCGGCCCGTCGCCTTGACCGCATCCACAACCTTCTGGTCCTCCCAGGTGTTGATGAACGTTCGGTCGATCACCTCCTGGTCGGGAAACACATCGGTGATCTGCGGGAAGATGAGACCGCCACGCGCAGCGACCACGCTGGTCAGGATGGTGGGGACGCCGAAAGCCTTGGCGGCCTTCGCCAGAGCCGTCGCATTGTTGACGACCATCTGAGGTTCGTGACTGTTCAGGTTCGCAAGCTGGTAAGGCTGGTGGTCGATCAGCACGAGTACCGAATCTTCGGGACGAAGAAGCGAAGCAAGGCCATTACGAAAGGTCATGAAGGGATCCTCTGCTGCCGTCTGTTTGAGTTTGGTTCGACGAAAGACTTGCGCTGACAGCCGCGCCGCCTCCGCGCCGGACATTGTCATTCCCCTTTGCGATACGGTAGTGCTCGCTTCTGCCATGCTGTGTCGCGCAACGGGGAACGCTAAAATGGATATCGAAGAGCTCAGGACATTCGTCGAGGTCGCCGATGCCGGAGGCGTTTCGCCCGCCGCGCGCCGGCTTGGCGTCACCAAGTCGATCGTCAGCCGGCGGCTCGCCCGGCTCGAAGCGGACCTCGGCGTCCAGCTTCTGGCACGTACGACCCGTGGCGCGGCCCTGACTGAGGCTGGGATAACGTTTCGGGATCATGCGGCGAGGGTCTGTGCCGAGATCGACATCGCCAGGGAAACGATCCTGCCCACCGGCGATCTTCGTGGCCGCCTGAGAGTGGCCGTTCCGCTGTCCTTCGGCCCGACCCACTTCGCGCCCGTGCTCGCGGACATGGCGCAGCGCCACCCGCAGCTCCAGCTCCAAACCGTCTATAGCGATCGTTTCGTCGATCTCATCGCCGAGGGCTTCGATTGCGCGATCCGCGTCGGCTATCTGCAGGATTCCAACCTGATCGCAAGGCGCGTCGGACCGATCTATGGGAAGCTGGTCGCAAGCCCCGATTATATCAGGACGCATGGGTCTCCCGAAAAGCCGGAGGATTTCGCCAACCACGAGGCCCTGATGCAGGGAACGGAAGCCTGGCAATTCATGGATGGCGAGGAGATTGTCACGGTTTACCCGCGGGGACGCTTCAAAGCCGACAACGCCATGGCTCTGCTTGCGGCGGCTTTGAAAGGGCTAGGCATCGCCTGGATTCCCGATGGGGTCATCGATGATCATGTCGCCTCCGGCGCGCTGGTTCCGGTCATGACACGCCATCCGCCCCCTCCGGCAGGCGTTTATGTCATTCGCCCGCCGGGTCAGTATCCCGCGCGGAAGGTGCGTGTGCTGACCGACATGCTGATCGACTGTTTCCAACAGGCGCGTGACCCTGCGGACGAAGGTCGCTGAGGCCCGGGTGGCGGGAAGCCCCGACCGGTCTCGCTCGATGTCAGGGCGCCGGGGTGACCGCTTTTGGCGCCAACAGCAGACATGCGGTCTTCGCAAGCTCAAGATATAGGTTCGGGCATTGAACATGGAACGGGCTGGAGCCGCGATATGATTGCTGACGAACCATATACAGAAGGGTCTTGGGAAAAGTTGGACCGCTTCTCCTTCGGTGATGAGCCAAAGCTTGCTGATCAGTTGCTTAATTTAGTTCTATGCGGCCTGAAGACTGCCACATGCTGGCCGATTGAAGAGGGCCAACAGACTGAAGTCGGTCGGCGATCTGTGGCTTGTGATGGCGCAGGCCGCCCGAGAGCGGTGTTGGAAACCGTCCTGATTGAGCAGATGGCATTCGATGAAATTGGCCAGGAGTTTGCTGCCAAGGAGGGAGAAGGCGATGCTAGTCTTCATCAATGGCGTACTTCGCACCGAGAATATTTTGAACGAGCAGGCATCTATAGGCCCGACTTGTTGCTGTGGTGCGAAACCTTTCGATTGGTATCGGTCATTGAGGCGGAGCGACAATAGAGCCTTCCTGATGACCGCAATTGGCGGGCGCGAAGCGGCCACCAACTCCCTTCGACTGGTGGCGCTGCTACCGAATTCCGGTCTTCTGCCGCATCCACGCTAAATCGCCGGCAGCATCCCGCCATCGACCCTGAGATTCACCCCCGTAATATACCCCGCACGCGGGCTGACGAGAAAGGAGACGGCGTCGGCGATTTCGTCCAGCGTTCCCACCCGGCCAAGCGGCACCTCGGCGAAGAGGGGCAGCACCGCCTGTTCGATCGTCTCCCATGCGGCATCCGCAGCCACGCCGCGCTCACCCGCCACCTCGCGGAAGCGGGCGTCCAGGCGGGCGCTGCGGATCGTGCCCGGCGAAATCGTATTGACGGTCACGCCTTCGGCCGCCACCGCCTTGGCCATGGAAGAGGTCATGGCGTTCATGGCGGCCTTGCAGGCGGAGTAATCAGGCCTGCCGGCAGGCGGCATCAGGCCGGCGAGGCTGGAAATATTGATGACGCGGCCAAAGCCTGCCTTGCGCATGTCAGGCAGCAGCCTTGTGGTGACCCGGACTGCGGCCAGGACATTGCGGTCGTAGGCCGCGGCCCAGGAGGCGGGGCGGCTGTTTGCCCAGTCCTCCGGCTCGCCCGAGCCGCCGGCATTGTTGACGAGGATGTCGATTCGGCCGGCAAGCGCCTGTGCCTCGTCGATCAGGCGCTCCACCTCGTCATCGATGGTGAGGTCGCCGGTCACCGCATGGGCGCGGCCGCCTTCGGCAATGATCTCATGGGCCACGCGCTCCGTTTCGGCCCTGTTGCGGCCGTGGACGATGACCGTGGCCTTCTCGCGGGCGAGCCCTCTGGCGATCGCTTCGCCTATGCCCTTGCTGCTGCCGGTGACGAGCGCCGTCTTGCCGTCGAGTTTCAAATCCATCGCGGTGTTCCTATCTTGGAGTGGAGGAAAGCACAGAAGAACAGGACGATGCTTGACACAATTACGCACTTAAAAGTGCCTGTAGGACAGGAAGAACGCTCCGTCTGCCTCGGGCCTGACGGCTCCGTCGCGCATGTGACGCGGGTGCTCAAAATGATCAGCGGGCGCAGGAAGCTGCCGATCCTGTTCCGGCTCTTTGCCGAGCCTTCGATGCGCACCCTGCAATTGAAACGGGACATGCCGGGCATTTCGCAGAAGATGCTGACCCAGCATCTGCGGGAACTGGAACAGGACGGGCTTGTCGAACGGCGGGATTTCGGCGAGCAGCCGCCGCGTGTGGAATATCAGCTGACGGAGGCGGGCAGGGCGCTGATGCCGGTGCTGATGGCGGCGCGGGAATTTTCGCGGGGGCATGGGGCGAGGGTTGACGGTACGGTGAAAACCCCTCCCCACAAGGGGGAGGGACTAACCCCGAGGTGCCGCCTCACTCCTGTAGATACGTAGAAGATTTGGAAGGCGGGCGCAGCTCGTTAAGCCCCTCCCACCTGTGGGGAGGGGTTGGGGAGGGGACTTCCTTCGGGGATACAGACCGGATCCGCATCTTCCGCACCATCCCGAAACAAAAACGGCGCCCCTTACGGAGCGCCGTCGCCTGCTTGACGCAGAAAGACCTGAATCAGATCAGAAGGCCTGGATGTTAACAGCCTTCGGGCCCTTGCCCATGCGATCCGGCTCGGTGTCGAAAGAAACCTGCTGACCTTCGCGGAGCGACTGGATGCCAGAAGCCTGGAGAGCGGAGATGTGGACGAAAACGTCCTTCGCGCCGCCTTCCGGCGTGATGAAACCAAAACCCTTGTCCTGGTTGAAGAATTTTACGGTGCCCTTAGTGGCCATGGGGGATAGTCCTTTTCCCATTGGTAGTTAGTTTATCCGCACCCCCGGCGGTGGGGAGGCGGACGGCTTTAGCTTTCGCGTTTCGGCCCTGGAGCCCGGCGCGAAGGGTCAGTCGAGACGTCACGTACGGGGAAAGAACATCTACGCGCATGGGTGTCACCCATACCGCCCTACCGGAGTTGGCGCTCCGAAAGGGCATTACCACTTCAGTCCAGTCACCGGCATGCGAAATGCCCGAGTGTTGCAGTTCGTGCCAGCATTTCGGGCAAAAAGCAAGCGGCAATATTGTGGCATGTCGTTCGCGGTTGCGAGAATGGGTGATGATTCAAATGGTTGGCGAAAGATTAGCAGAGCCTTGCAAGGTTGTGCCATTACGGGACGAGGCGAGATTTACAACCTGAAGGCGGCGGCCTGCATCTTCCGGCTGACGGACTCCCGGTTCCCTTGGAATCCCTTTTATCAGCCCGCGGACAGAAGGGTAGAGAAAGGCGGTATGATGTGGCAAATGCCGCACGCCGCTTCACAGCGGTTCCAGCGGTCATTTTGCGCGCAAAACGGCCATGACGTGGCGGGTCCCGACCATCGGAGTGTGGCGACGAGAGTCTTCAATCTGGTGGTGAAGGCAAAGATGTGCGATTATCCGCCAAGGCGGCGGCTGACACCTAGGCAGACGCCAGGGCAAGCATTTCATTACTGGCCATCGACGCTTCGATAGCGGGTACGCCTGTCGCCACTCTATGGCGAATGATCAGCGCGGCATTCATCTGGCCAACAACCCGACTTCCCACAACATCATGCCGCGAACTGTCACGACATCAGATCGTCTTCGGCCGAGAGGATGGCATCCTTTTACTCTGAGAGGCCGTGCCAATGGGGCCGAGCAACGAGCAAACTCAACGGAGGATATGCCATGAGTGCCATGAGAAACTTTTGCTTTGGTCTGCTGGCTTCCGCATGCGCAACCGCGCTCGGCGCACCGGCAGTCGCACAGCAGCAGTCGAAACCCAACATCCTTGTCATCATGGGCGACGATGTTGGTTGGTTCAACATCGGTGCCTATCACCGGGGCATCATGTCCGGGAAGACGCCGAACCTCGATAAGCTGGCGTCCGATGGCATGATGTTCACCGATTATTATGCCGAGGCGAGTTGCACGGCTGGCCGGGCGAGTTTCATCACCGGTGAAATCCCATTGCGCACTGGCCTGACGACTGTGGGTCAGGCGGGCGCAGATGTGGGCATGCCGGACAAGGCCGCAACCATCGCCGCCGTCCTCAAGACCGAGGGCTACGCCACGGGCCAGTTCGGCAAGAACCACCTCGGCGATTTGAACAAGTTCCTGCCAACTCTGCATGGCTTTGATGAGTTCTTCGGGTACTTGTACCACCTCGATGCGATGTCGGACCCCTACTGGTATTCGTTCCCGGATGACCAGTCGTACCGTGACAAGGTCGGGCCGCGCAATCTGGTGCACAGCTTTGCCACTGATACTGATGACGCGACCCAGCAGCCGCGCTGGGGCAAGATCGGCAAGCAGCGGATCATCGACGAAGGCCCGCTGGCGCCATACCCTGATATGTCCAACGTGCCGAACATGCATGACATAACGCCCAAGGCCAAGTACGACATGGGAACGTTCGACGAAGTGCTGGTCAAGGCTTCCTGCGACTTCATGGACAAGGCCAAGACCGAGGGCAAGCCGTTCTTCGTCTGGCACAACACGACGCGCATGCACGTCTGGACGTTCCTGTCTCCCAAGTACCAGGCTTTGATGAACAGCCAGACCAATTATGGTCTCGAAGAAGCCGGCATGGCGCAATTGGACGATAGCGTCGGTGCCATCCTGAAATGCGTGGAGGACGCCGACGAGACCGACAACACCATCGTCGTCTTCACGACCGACAATGGCGCAGAAGTATTTACATGGCCTGACGGCGGCATGACCCCGTTCAAGGGCACCAAGGGTACTGTGATGGAGGGCGGCTTCCGCGCACCCGCAATCATCCGCTGGCCGGGCAGGGTCAAGCCGGGCACCGTCGAGAACGGTATTTTCTCCGCCCTGGACTGGTTCCCCACGCTGGTGGCTGCGGCTGGCAATCCCAATATCACCGACCAGTTGCTCAAGGGGGTGAAGCTGGGTGACGTGACCTACAAGAACCACCTCGATGGCTACAACCAGCTGGACCTGCTGGAAGGCAATTCGCCGTCCGCACGTCATGAGTTTTTCTACTTCGGCGGCCCTGCTCTGGGTGCTGTACGCCTCGACAATTTCAAGTTTCAGTTCTTTCAGCAGCCGCAGGGTTGGCCCGGCGCAAAGGTAACGACGGATATGCCCACGATGGTCAATATCCGTCAGGATCCCTTCGAKCGGACACCGTCGATTGGCGAGCAAAGCCTCAATGATCTGGGTGGAGGCTACATGAATGACTTCTTTGCTCGCGAGTTCTGGCGCTTCGTGAGCGTTCAGGAGCAAGTCGCCAAACTCGCTCTTACGGCGGTTGACTACCCGCCAATGCAGGATCCGGCCTCCTTCAACCTGGATGCTGTGAAGAGGCAGATAGACGCGGCGATCAAGAACAAGCCAGGCAACTGATCGAGAACGGGTCGAGACGACGGGTGGCCCGGAAGGGCTGCCCGTTTGTTCTTTTGCCTGGGTTTAGCCAACCAGCGCAGCAGAAATCGCACCCCGTTAACCCCTTGCCTGTGGGAAAATCCGCCCCGTTCCACAATTTCGTCCCGAGCGGCCGCAATTATGGCAGGGTGTTTCGGGGCTTGATGCGGCGCGAGCCAGCCGGTAGGTCTCGGAGGGACGAAGCAGTGAATGAAGGAAGTGCCGGCGTGATCGATCCTTATGCCATGCTTGGACTGGAGCGTGACGCCAATGGCGAGGCGATCAGGCTTGCCTGGCGCAAGGCCGCCAAGGGCGCACATCCGGATGCCGGCGGCGACACCGATCATTTCAACAGGCTGCAGATCGCCTACGAACTCCTGCAGGATCCCGTGCGCCGGCGCGTCTATGACGATACCGGCTACGATCCGCAACTGGCCGACCCCAAGGATCTCGAAGGCGTGTTGATGCTGGAATCGCTCGTCAACGAGGTGATCCTCGACGAGCGCGAACCCGGCAGCTTCGACCCGGTCGCCGCCATGCGCCGCAAACTGTCGGACGATATCGTCAAGAGCCGATTCCACATCCTGGAGCTCGAACGCCACCGCGCCCGCGTGCGCAAACACATAGACCGCCTCGGCCGGCGCCCGGAAACCGACGTGCTCGGCTCCATGCTGCGCGCCCGCAGCGAAGCCATCGCCGACGCCATCCGCAAGACGGAAAAGCAGATCCAGACGATCGAGCACACCTATACGATGCTCGAGGGCTACTCGTATGAGGTGGAGGTTCTGGCGCCGCTGGAAGAGGTGGATGCGGTGGAGCCGCAGCGCGGAGAGGCTGCGGAGTAGGGCAACCATCGCCGCAGGAGATCATCCGGCCTTGCTCGCGCGCATGATTCCGATTTTCGGGCCGATGTTGTAGCCACTCGGATGGCAGGCGCCTGAGCCCAACGGATTTCCGTACAGCATGTCCGGCATGTGATATGATTGTCCATGAACTATTCCCTGAAGGACCTGGACGTGGCGCGCCGGCAAGTGGTTGCCGACCGGCAGATGATTTCGGCGCAGGAGATCCTGATCGACGGGATGCTTGTGCGGGGAGAGCCGGCGGGGCTGGCGCGGGAAAGGCTGGTCACGATGACCGAGGATCTGCGCAACCATCGCTTCCATCAGGATCTGATCCAGGCGGCGATCCGGCTGCAGCGCTGAGCCTGCCGTTCATGCTGCGGGCCTCCACCGGGCGCGGATTGCTCGCGTCTCGGTTTCTTCTTTGGATTTTTGGTCTTTCCCATCAGCCCCGCGGGCTTTCTTGTAGGCTTCGCGTGCTCTCCCGTCGGCTTCTCTCTCGGTGGCGATCTTCTTTTTGTGGTCGCCGCGCGCTTCCTCGAGTTCTTTGATTGTCGGAAGATCATTGCCGGCCGGAGCCTTGTCTGACGGTCCGGGCTGGTGGCCGTTCAGGGCGGCGCGGGCAGCGGTGGCCTGGGCGATCAGTTCCACGGCCGAGGGGCTCCTTGCCGGGCGCTTCGCATTGGCGTTGTGATGCCTTCCATCCCTATGAGAGGCGGGGTTGTCGGGTGTGTTTCCAGGCATGTTGCATGCCTCCTGTTCGTGTCTTGAAGCCGCCACCCTTCATCGCGCCGGCGCCGGATGGAGTGCCGTATCGCTGTCGAAGGCGGGGTCTCCCCATGGTTTCAGCGGTCTGCCGCTGCCGGCCGGGAATTGGCAGTCATGGCGCAGGCGAATTTCTGTCTGTGCATGATCATCCTCCGGGAAGGATGGGCGAGCGGTTGGCTTGGGTGAGCGGTCGGTGGGGCAAGCGGCCGGGGATTTCTCGCCGGCCTCGGTTTTGCGGGGGCGAAACGCTCAGCTCGGCTTTCCAAGAGCGATCTGGCAGGCCTGCGCAAGGTCCGCGTTCGGTTCGGTGGTGCCGAGCGGCGTAGCCCAGCCGGCCTTCTTGATGATGTCGCTGCGTCCATAGGTGCCGGCCGCGTTCAGCTCGGCCATGATCTGCGCCGAGGCCGGATCGCTCTTGGCGCGGTCGAGACAGTAGGGTGTCAGCGCGGCGGCGATCGCCGAGGTGCGCTCGATGCCGGCGGCTTTCTGGGCGCTGCCGCTGGTCACCCAGCCTCCCCAGCTGAAGCCCACGATCGCCAATGCGGCCGCGCCGCACACGGCGCCCCACAGGCCGGGGCGAAGCCATGTTATATTTTGCATCACGAATTCCAATCTTTAAAAAAAGCACGCGATTTCGCGTACTTAAATAATAACACAATAAAAAATCTTCGCTTTGTTTATTATTTTATTCGCCATTTCTGTTGTAATCGTTCAATTATATTAAAAAAATTCTTGTGATGTGAGTATGAAGGCCCAATAAAACTATTGTTTTATCTTTTCGTCCTAATCGCGACTCAATTGGAGCGCAATGATATCCGGTCGTCGTTTGGCCATATGGCTCTCGCCGGTGTCAGAGACTTGAAGGCAGCCACGCTTCCGAATTCCGATTGCCAGACCGATGCCGTAGCCCGATGAGGCTTTCACCCGGCTGCGGTCAACCGCCTTCACCTGGAGCCTGTCACCATGTCAGCCTACGAATCGTCAACACGCACGACCAACACCATCGTCCATTTCTCCGCCTCCTTCACGCTGCCCGATCTCGTTGGTGAGATCCATCCGGCCGGCGACTACAAGATCGTGCAGGATGAGGAGCCGATCGAGGGGCTTTCGCGCATCGCCTACCGGCGCGTCGGAACCTTCATTCATCTGCCCTCGATTGCGGAAGGCAGCCGCTTGCGCCGGATCGTGAGGATCGAGCCTGCATTTCTCCACCATCTGCTGGAGACCACGAATGCGACAGGGGAACTTTCCTCATGACCGTATTCGAAGATCGCGAGAAGGCGCTGGAGCAGATGTATTTCCTGGATTCCGACATGGCATTCAGGGTGCGATCGCGCCGCGACCGACTGCTCGCCCGCTGGGTCTGCGGCATGACGGGCGCGGACAGCGAGGCCTATATCGGCGAGATCATCACTCTCAGGGTGACCGGAGCAGATGACGAAGGCTTGATCGCCAAGATGGTTGCGGATATCCGCGCCGCCGGCAAGGATGTGGACGAGAAGGCGCTCAGGGCGCGGATGGAAACGCTGACGGCCGACGCCATGCGGTATCTCGCTCGACCTCTGTGATTTTCTCGGTGATCGAGCTGTCATCCACGCCAAACCCGGCAGTCGCCACGATCCGAGCAGCGAAGGCGTGGAACTGAACCGCAATCACTGTCACCCACCGTGACACCGCTCTGCACCAGCAGCGGTCGCCGGATGGTGCGCCTCTCCGCCGCATTGCCTTGACCGTCGCTTCACCCAAATTGCGTGGTGAAAGTGTCAATGTCGTGCCATCCATCCGGCAAGAGGTCGTTCAGTGAAAATCGCGCGGTTCTTGTTCTGCTTCGTCGTCTCCCTGAACTTCATACCGCAGGCCCAAGCCGACGAGCTGGTTCACTTCGACAGCGCCACGGTCAAGCCAAGTCCGTTTCTTGAGCGCAAGGCGAAAGAACAGGGCGTAGCGCTGCCATCACCGCAGGCGACCCCGCTCATCGGATATCTCACCCGTCCGCCGGGCGACGGGCCGTTTCCGGCCGTGGTGTTGATGCACGGATGCGGCGGCATCCATGCCCATGTGAAAGAGGTCTGGCCGGAGCGGCTGGTCTCCTGGGGTTATGTCTCCCTCGTGGTCGACAGTTTCACTACCCGCAACATCGAGAATAGCTGCAAGACCTATCTTCCCGATCGGGTGTTCGATGCCTATGGGGCGCTGGACTTCCTGACGAAGAGCGGCTTCGTCGATGCCAGGCGCGTCGCGCTGATGGGCTTTTCGGCGGGTGGGATTGCGACGCTGGAGGCGACGAAGATCGAGGGCAATGAGCAGCTGATGGACAAGAAATTCAGGGCGGCGGTTGCCTATTATCCGGTCTGTGCGCCGCATGAGAGCGATGCGACGGTGCCGACGCTGATCCTGAATGGCGATCTCGATGACTGGAGCCCGGCGGAGCGCTGCCGGCAGCGGGTGTCGCGGCTCAGCGGCAAGGGGCCACCGGTCGAGCTGCATATCTATCCGGGAGCGCGTCACGATTTCGATGATGAGGCCATGATCAAGCCGAAGACGGTGTTCGGGCATGTGGAGGAATATAACGCGGCTGCGGCGGAACAATCGATCGCCAGCATTCGCGGCTTCCTGCAGAAATATCTCGCGAACTGAAGCCAGGGCGAACTATTTCTCCCGCAAACCCGCCGACGGCGCAGGAAAAAAGCCCGGCGGGGTTTTCCGGGCCTGAGGTCGAATGTGGGCGTGGCGAATCGTTTCCGCTGCGCCTCTTTATTCGGCCTTTGCCCCTCTGGCCGTTTCGAATGAAGCGGTCACCGGCCGAACCGATTGAAGCTTAAGATGGCGCACGCTCGGAGATTGAAAAGGGGAAGGGAGCGCGGCAAGTGAAAATTGCCGGGAACAATCTCGGCCACGCGCGGTTCCCTAGAGATCAGCAACCGAATGCTCTCAGGAGAAGACCAATGCGCATGAAAATTGTCGCAGCGTCGCTGCTTGCCCTCGGCATGGCCACATCCGCCTTCGCCCAGTCCAACCCGGCTCCGACGGCCCACACGATGGACAAGAGCACCGTCGATTCCGGCGGCGGCGCCGGCACGACGCATACCAAGAAGCCGGTGATGGACAAGACGACCACCGGCAGCACGAAGGCCGGCAGCGCCATGAAGATGAAGAGACCCGACTGCCCCGGCGAAGCCGCCAGCAGCAGCGGCACCGGCCCCGGCAAGTTGCAGACCCAGGGCGGCACCAGCAACGCCACCCCGACGGACGAAGCCTGCGCGGCCCACAATAATTGATCCCCATCGCCTGACACGGCGCGGGTCGAGGATGCCTGGTCATCATGGGTGGCCGGGCGTTTTCTCGTGGGGGTGGTTTGCCAGGATGGTAGTCGCAGCGGAGCTGATGGGTGGCACGCGAGCAATCCCTCTCCTCCGTCATTCCTGTGCCCTCGTGCCGGCACAAGGGATGTCACAGGAATCCAGCCGGCTTGCGTTTGCAAGCCGAAAGGACTCTTATCGGTGCGGCGATCTCATAATCCCATCAAATGCCTGGAAATATCCTCCCATTCCGGATTATTCTCCTCGATGAGATTGAGCTTCCACTGACGTGGCCATTTCTTGATTGTCTTCTCGCGGGTGATCGCGGTCGTGACGAGATCATACTCCTCGAACCAAACGAGCGTCTTGACGCCATATCGAGAGGTAAAACCCGGCGTCAGCTCGTTTTGATGCTCGTATAGCCGGCCTGGAAGATCACTCGTCACGCCGGTGTACAGCGTGCCGTTTCTCTTAGACGCGAGGATGTAGACGTAGCCCTTCATGGTTGAAGAGTGGACTGTCTCGGCGCTGTTTTTCAAGAGTCTTTTCGGCTTGCAGACGCAAGCCGGCTGGCAACTGTGTTTGTCAGGTTGGATTGAACATCGTTTTGTCCCTTATCAGAGCGTTTGCGGTGGCGAGGATTTTTCGCGCGATGGCGATGATCATGACTTTGAAGGGCTTGCCCTTGGCAGCCATGGTCTGAGCCGTTCTGGCGAATGGTGTATTCAACCTATGTGCAACGAAAGCCGCCATGTAGACCTATGTGCAACGAAAGCCGCCATGTAG